>JBFWSB010000008.1:0-32560 GCA_050248595.1 Kapaibacterium sp. (SeqCode) | reverse complement strand
GGTGTGTTCGAAATCGTTCCGGTTGGATAATAGCTCGGCAACAGACGCAGGCAATAGTACTATACAGGACGATTCGGACATAAACCGGGTCGTCCTGTTTTGTTTGTACCAAAGTTCGTAGAGTGTGTAGAGTTGAGAGTTTATAGAGTGGGAAGTATATGAGTTCGTGAGTGTATGAGTGATTGTAGTCTCGGGTTTTTAAGCTGAACATTGCAAATAGCATAAGAGTTCGTAGAGAGTGGGTAGGCAGAACCCTTTCGGCTGTGTCGGGATTGGTAGAGGGGTAGAGGCTGTCGAATGTAGTAAGTTGAGAGCCAAAAAGCTTTGCGACCTTTGCGCCTTGGCGTCTTTGCGTGCCCTTTTTCGGTTGTGTCGGGATTGGTAGAGGGTACTGAGTGCAGTAAGTTGAGAGCTAAAATCTTTGCGACCTTTGCGCCTTGGCGTCTTTGCGTGACCTCTTTACTCGGCATTCAATAACAGCATAACGATAGCATGGATCACACAGACAATCTCTCTCTACAGAAGAACAGTTCAAAGAACCGTTTCGAGATTACCATCGGCGGAATGACTGCCTTCGTCGACTATATCGAAATGGGGAAGAAGATCATCTACACGCACACTGAAGTTCCAATTGCTTTAGAAGGGAAAGGTCTCGGCTCAAGGTTAGCGCGTGGTGTGATGGAGTATGCGCGCGAGCAGAACTTGCAGGTGATTCCCCTCTGCCCCTTCATCGGCGTTTGGCTGCGTAAGCACTCAGAGTATCAGGATTTACTGGCAAAGGGGGTTAGTCTGTAGAGGTTCATTCTTTTCTGTCTGGTGTTGTGATGATTGGCGCAGAGTAGTGTCTCTATTCTACACCAACATTCAATACTTTCGGTTCAACTATGAAGACAAGATTACTCAAACCTGTGCTTTGGTTTCCCCTCTTTTTCCTCTGTCTACTTCCTGCCTGTACAGATGAACCATCCGGACCCGAAGCTGCCGAGATTCGACTTCGGTTCGCGACTAATCCGGGGGCAATTTTTTTCTATTCCGACACGACGGCTCCAGTGCCGATGGACATCATTTCTCTCTATAGATTCAATAAAGCAAACTATCATCATGTCGATTCTGCCGTTCTGATGGTTCTTCTCGATCCGGGATCTCCGCAGGAGACAACACCGGGAGTTACCTATCTCTACGACTATACGAACGGTCAGATTATACCGAACAGTCGTATTGAGAATGCAAGTTCTGACACTGAATGGCTTTCGTCTGGAAATATCTGGGATGATCTTCCTAACGGCAATCTGACGCTTGGATTGACGGTGCAGGGGTCTGTCTACGAAGCCTTCATCGTGATCTATTAACCCCTCACTACTTCCGGTATCACACAATTCTCTACTTTTGCCTCATTCAATTCAGGCAGAAACGTATTGAGTTTGGTGGAACCTATAGAATCACGCGACGCACTGATCGAACATCGAGCTTCCCACACACCGGAGGCTGTAGCGCTCCGCCTTGATGGTGGTCCAGAACAAGGTTACCTGAAAGATTTTATCTACGGTGCGATTGACGGAGCGGTCACAACATTTGCCGTTGTCTCCGGGGTTGCCGGTGCAGGACTTTCAAGCAGTATCGTAATCGTGCTCGGAGTTGCTAATCTCTTAGCTGATGGGTTCAGCATGGCGGTGAGTAACTACTTGGGGACGAAGGCAGAGCTTGAGCGGCAGGAGAAGACGAGACGTGAGGAGCAGACCCACATAAAAATCTACCCAGAGGGGGAGCGTGAGGAGATACGGCAGATCTTTGCGCGAAAGGGGTTCGAAGGGGAAGAGCTTGAGCGCGTAGTAGATGTGATTACCTCCGACGACCGCCGCTGGGTTGACACGATGCTTCAAGAAGAACATGGGCTTGCCTTAGAGCATCCCAATCCTTTCCGCGCCGCAGTTGCCACATTCATCGCTTTCTTTCTCGTGGGTGGAATACCTCTGCTCACCTTCCTTTGGAACATGGTGTTCAACCAGACAATCTCCAATCCATTTCTGGTAAGCAGTATCCTTACTGGAGTTGCCTTCTTTGCCGTGGGAGCAATGAAAAGCCGTGTGGTAGAACAGCGTTGGTATTCTGGCGGAATCGAAACCTTCCTTGTTGGTGGGGCTGCGGCACTTCTTGCCTACCTTGTGGGAGTGTTGCTGAAGGGGACAATTGGAGTGTAGTTAGGGGTCATAATCAATTCTCAAAAACATCTACATCTGTTATGGTCACTGGCATTCCACGATTCTTACTCCGCGTTGAAGGGGTGATTGTTTTGCTGCTTAGCCTTCACTTCTACAACGAGCTTGAAGGGAGCTGGGTCTGGTTTGCGATTCTCTTCCTTTCTCCCGATCTCTCTGCATTGGGATATTTGGCAGGGAAAAACAGCGGCTCAATGGTCTACAACATTGCCCACACCTATATATCTCCAGCAATCCTCGCTGCTCTCGCCTACACTCTTAATCAACCTGAACTCTATCCGTTCGCTTTGATCTGGACGGCACACATCGGCTTCGATCGGTTGTTGGGCTATGGCTTGAAGTATCCAACAGATTTTAAGGATACACATCTCGGAAGTATAGGGAGAGGGAAGTAGTTGAGAGTCGATTGAAGATTTGTCCAGCGTAGATTCTGTACTTTTGCTTTAGTGGAAGAATTCCATTTGCTTCTTCTACAATCTCATTGTTTGCTATCAATTCGAGAGGAGGTTGCATGTTCGGCATTCGATTTATCAAAGTTCAACCGACAACCTATCTGATTCAATTCAACAAGGGGAAGATTCAGCGTCAGGGTCAAGGACTTTCCTTCTTCTACTATGCTCCCACAACGTCGTTGGTTGCCATTCCAGTTGCCAGCACTGAGGCCTCCTTCATCTTTACTGAGTTGACCTCTGACTTTCAGGAGGTAAGTGTGCAGGGGGAGGTAACCTACAGGATTGCAGACCCAGCGCAGACGGCAAAGTTGTTGAACTTTACTCTCGATGCTGCCGGACGGAAGTATGTGTCGGATGACCCGGAAAAACTTTCGCAGCGGGTAATTAACGTTGTGCGCGTTCTGATTCGCAAGGCGATTTCGACGTTACCGTTAAGGCGTGCTGTTAGATCATCCGAAGAGATCGTGAGGGAGATTCTAACTGCCCTGAGAAATGCTGAGGAGATTCTCTCGCTCGGTTTGGAGATTCTCGGCATTGCCATTTTGGAAATCAGGCCGACACCTGAAACTTCGCGGGCACTTGAGGCGGAGATGCGGGAACAGTTGTTGCGGGAGGCTGACCAAGCAATCTACGCTCGACGAAATGCTGCGGTGGAACAGGAGAGAGCGATTAAAGAGAATGAGCTGAATACCGAGATTGCTGTCGAGAATAAGAAGCGACAGATTCGGGAGACGCAGATGGAGGCAGAGAAGTCGGTGCAGGAAAAACGACACCAGTTGTTGACTGCCGACATGGAGTCGAAGATTGCGCTGGAAGATCAGAACCGCGAACTTGTTGACCTTGCAATTCAAAATCGTCGTGCCGAAGCCGATGCGAAGGCATACGCTGTAAGTGCTTTGATGAAGGCGTTCGAGGGAGTTGACTCCAAGAAATTACAGGCATTGATGGGATCGGGAATGATGCCAGATCAGTTGATTGCCCTCGCCTTCCAAGAACTTGCCGAGCGTGCCGAAACTATCGGCAACCTCAATATCTCTCCAGAGCTTCTCGGCGAACTCCTTGCATCGCGACGCAACCGAAGTGAGCATGGAACGGCTGACTGAAAACAAGATCATCCTGCTGACACGCCAGACTCGATTGGATGAGCTTGTCCACCGTTTCAACACAATCGAACAAGCTCGATTCTATGTTGAACATCTCGGTGCTGATTTCAGTGACTATCAGCAGGAGGATAAGAGGTATCAAGCCTCAGTAGTTTCAGCGATGGCAACCCTCGGAACGCTCGGTAGAGTGCAGGTGTTGAGTCGAGCTTTCCTCCCAAATTTTCTGTTCGGTCCAGAAGATATTGTGGTTGTTCTCGGTCAGGATGGACTGGTAGCCAACACGCTGAAGTATCTGGAGAATCAGCCGGTGATTGGTGTGAACCCTGACCCTGAACGGTGGGATGGTGTGCTTCTTCCTTTCTTGGTTGGCGATCTGGGGAACGTTGTGCGAGAAGTGTTGCAGGGAAAGAGGGCGATGCAGGATGTGACGATGGCAATGGCAGAGTTGAACGACGGACAGAAGCTGTATGGTGTGAACGATCTTTTCATTGGCCCCCGCTCTCATATCTCCGCACGCTACGAAATCAATGTCGACGGAAAACGGGAGAACCACTCATCCAGCGGTATCATTGTCTCCACTGGACTTGGTTCCACCGGTTGGTTCAAGAGCTTGATTGCTGGTGCACTTGGGATTGCCGGAGAAATTACGGGAGAAGAACTCGGGAATATCCAGCCAGCCCCCACTCCGTGGAATGCCTCGTGGCTCTACTTCACGGTGCGCGAACCCTTCCCAAGTAAACATTCGGAGGCAACGATTCTGTTTGGGACGGTCTCGCAAGATCATCCACTCCTGCTAACGTCTCACATGCCAGAACATGGCGTGATCTTCAGCGACGGAATCGAGAGTGATTATCTCCACTTTAATTCTGGAACAACGGCGAGAATTGTTCCGGCAGATAAGGTTGGGAAGTTGGTGGTGTAGGGGAGTTGGAGTAGAGTGGAGTAAGAAACGAAACAGGGAGCAATCGTCGTGATTGCTCCCTGTTCCTCTTCGTGGCTTGTTCATTGTTCAGAATCACCGAAGGTCGTCATTCTGATCTCCGCAGCCACTACTACACTCCTGAACGCTCACCTTATCGACGTAGGTGTAGCTCAGCGTGTGGCCATTCTCTCCTTTGTTAATGCCTCGGATAATTAGGCGGTCGAAGGCTTTGTTTGCGTCAACACTTCCACTCAACACTTCCACTCAACTCTTCCCAGTTCTGGCTGTTTGAAACTCGTGCGTCAACTACCTGAAGCTCCTCCCGGGTCTGTGAGTTGTAGAGGAGAATTTCGATGTCGGAAGGGTAACGGCGGACTGAGCCGGATGAGAACCAGGCACTGACTGTGTATGTGCGCTCTTCACCATCTGGCAACTGCGATTGCAGGGTTCCCATCAACGACTCGTTCAGATAGTTGCTGTAGTGGCGACCCTGCGAGATTCCGGCGTAGTTGTTTCCGTCGAGAGGTGTGCGATTTCCCATGAAGTTTCTGGGAATTTCTTGAGGCGAATCGTAGATATCTGGGGAGTTCTGTTGCGGTGCTCCTGGACCTCGCATCCATCCCTCTACGCCGGTGAGTGCTCCACTGTGGCCGGGGCTGGGTGTTGATCCAGTAATCGACTCAAAGCTTGGGTTAACGAGAATTTCTGTGCAGTTGCGGTTGGAGTCGAGTGGATGATCGTGGCAAGCCCCGATACTAACCGAAGCTATGCAAGCGATACCGATAAAGAGTGCATTAATGTTTTGGAAAACGTTCATTGGGTTCCTCCATTGGTTTAGTGGGATTAGGTGTCTATACACAAGAATTAAGATGACATCTATTATAAAAAGAACACAATAGGAAGGTCAAACGTCACGAACCGGAGGGGTGGAACCTTATGACCTTCAATGATTGCTAACGAACTCTATTCTTTCTTTTGTTTATAGTGCGATGACGAGATCAATTTGTCCAATCAGGTGGTGAATCACTCTCCCACACATGCAAAGAGAGTTCCGGTCAAATTCGGAATTACCGAACCGTCCGAACTACCCGAAATCCAACGTTGAAGTAGCGTGCTCCACCCTCACAACCAGTTTGCCAGACTTCCCCTACTGATGATGATGCACGCGCGAAAAATGGTTCGTTCGCCCAAGATCCTCCCTTCACTGTATTTGTTTCCTGACACCACTCCCAGACGTTCCCGTGCATGTCGTAGATGCCGAAGCTGTTCGGTTCTAACTGCCCTACCCGCTTTGTCTCTCCATTCGGAACGCTCGATCTGCGCGAGTTGGTGCAGTACCAACCAGCCTTCTCTGCATTTAGTTCGTGGGTTGTACAGGTCTTCCCATCGCCGATAAGGTCCCCAGTGTAGAAGTCTGTTGTTGTTCCAGCGCGGCAGACATATTCCCACTCGTTCACGGTAGGAAGGCGGTAGCCGTCTGCATTGGGAAGAAGTTCAACTGATCCGTTGTAGTAGCCTACGTTAATGTTCCCTTCCAGAAAGTTGATTTGATATGCTGGCTGCAACCCTCGTAGCTCGCTCAACCGGTTGCAGTAGACAACGGCATCGAACCAGGTGACATGTTCTACTGGACGGATCTTCCAACCCGAATAGCTGGCTCCGGTAAACCAACTTGGGTTCGTACCGAGGAGCGCTTGGAATTCTTCCTGCGTAGTTTCATAGATGCTTACTTCGAGCGCGTAATCAATGCCAACAGTTCGTGTATCGGATGAACCATCTCCCAGAGGTACTTCCACACGTCCGGCGGGAACTGTCACGAAGGTTACTTTTGAAGCGGCTTCTTCCGGGGTGAGTGGTGAGTCGCTACATGAAGAGAGAAAGAATAGACTAAGGGCGCAAATCGTAGAAAATGTCGAGAGTTTCACAAGTCACTCCAAGGGTTTATAGATGAATGTGCCGTAGTAGCAGTTCAGAATCGGGTCTGCTGCCTTCAATTATTAGAACACAGCTATCTAACCCATTAGCTCAGTTTCTGTTAGAAGGATTCTAAAAAAACTTCCGTATCCACTTTGGGCTATTGCCCATATAACTAAAGACAACGCTCGGGTGTTATCCTGACCTGCTTATTGTGAAGGACTACAAGAAGTGTGCCGATTTTGATCCGAGTTGATTTGGTATCTTCACCCCTCAAAAAAAATAGTAGACAATGAGTAGAGCTTATATTCTCGACGATCGTGCCGGTGCACTTGCGAACTATCCTCACGCCAGAAAGGCGAACGGATTCATTTACGTTTCGGGGGTCTCCTCTCGCCGTGCCGATAACTCCCACGATGGAGTGAAAATTCACGATGATGGAACCGTGGAGCGTGACATTCGCCAGCAGACGCGGGCTGTGATCGAAAATATCCGAGCTATCCTGAATGCTGCCGATGCCGATCTCGAGGACGTGATCGACGTTACCGTCTTCCTCGTCGACATGGCCGACTATCCCGGCATGAACGGGGTCTACAACGAATACTTCAATGCACAGACCGGACCAACGCGGACAACAGTTGCCGTGAAGCAGTTGCCACATCCCAATCTGTTGATCGAGATTAAAGCAGTTGCTGTGGAGAAGAGTAGTTGAGGATAGCAGATAGTAGATAGCAGTGGGGAGGTAGAAGGTTGTTGTACAGTGAGTGTGTTGGGTTTGCTACGCCTAACGGTAAAGTCGGGCTTCTCTTTTTTAATTTTTCCTTTTGAATTGATCTCATGGCTTTTGTCCACGAACTTGCCGCACGCCTTCAGACTGCACAGGAGAGTCGCACGCCGTGCGATGCGCTAACGAGCGACTATCCTGACATCACTGTTGAGGATGCCTATGCTGTGCAGAAGATCAACTTGGATCGACGTCTCAGCGAAGGGGGACGACTTGTGGGGCGGAAGATCGGTCTGACAAGTTTTGCCGTGCAGGAGTGGCTCGGTGTCTCCGAACCAGATTTCGGCGGATTGCTCAACACGATGGCAGTGCCGAACGGAGGGATTGCACCGACAGATCAACTGTTGCAACCTCGCGTTGAAGGTGAGCTTGCGTTCGTCCTGAAGAAGTCGCTGAGTGGTCCCGGCATTACCGCCGCCGAAGTTATTGCCGCAACTGACTTTGTGCTTCCAGCAATTGAGATTATCGACTCCCGCATTAAAGATTGGAAGTTCAAGATTCAAGATACGATTGCGGACAACGCATCGAGTGGTGCGTTTGTTGTCGGGTCGAAGCCAATGGGGTTGAGCGAAATCAACACCTGCACGATTGGCCTGACACTTCGGAAGAATGGGCAGGTCGTCTCTACCGGTGCTGGTGTTGCCTGTTTAGGTGACCCTGTGAATGCGGTTGTCTGGTTAGTGAACAAGCTCGGTGAGCTGGAGACAGAAGTTGAGGCAGGACAGGTGATTCTTTCAGGCGCGTTGGGACCAGTATCTCCTGTTGTTGCCGGGGATTATGTTACTGCGCAGATCGGGAGAATGGGGGAGGTAAGTGTGCGGTTTTGATTTGAATAGTGAAGGGAGGATAAAAGAGGTGGCTGATCTTCTTTCCCTCCCTTCACTATGTTTCCTTTCCTACTTAAAAACGACCGCTTCGATTTTTGTAAGGCGTTCGAGTATTTGATCTTGATGTATCAGGCGATCTGCCAACCGCATGAATGACGTTCGCATCTCAGCGAGTGCAAGATTGGTTTTTGCTTGTTGTCCTTCCAGACGTTTGGCACGATGCTCTAAGCCTTCAAAGCGGTGATCTAAGCCTTCAAGCCGGTGGTCTACTCTGTCGAGGCGTTGATTCACCCCTTTCATCTCAACGAGCATTTCCGAAAGCAATTCTACAACACGTCCGTTTTCCATGGTTCTCTTACTGTTTTGTGTGAAGGATGAATTGAAGCGGGTGGAAAGACGACGGCTCCGTATCTTTCGTGCAGTTGTTGTTGTGAGAAGAATGTGCCGAGAGAAGAGCTTCACTTTCTTTGGGGATGGGGTGCGATCCTCCGGCATCGGCACTCACGCAAATCGATATCTCTGAATTAAATAGCGAATATAGAAACCAACGTCACACAGAAATGAACTGTGCAATTATCGGTTCCGGTAACATCGGAACAGACTTAATGATAAAGATGCTGCGACTCTCCGAGAAGCTTGATGTGAAGATGCTTGTCGGCATCGACCCTGAGTCGGACGGACTGGCGCGTGCAGGACGAATGGGAGTGGAGACGACGCACGATGGAATTGACGGACTCGTTCAGAGTCCTCTCTTTGGTGACATCGATCTCGTCTTCGACGCCACGAGCGCGAAGGCTCACCTTCACCACGCCGAAGTATTGCGCACGCATGGGAAGCGGGTGATCGACTTAACTCCGGCAGCCGTCGGTCCCTACGTTGTGCCGGTCGCAAACCTGATGGAGCATCTGGAAGCCCCGAACGTGAACATGGTAACGTGTGGTGGTCAGGCGACGATCCCGATTGTTTGGGCTGTCAGCCAGACTGCGCCGGTGATCTACGGTGAGATTGTTGCATCGATTGCCAGCAAGTCTGCAGGGCCGGGAACACGGGCAAACATCGATGAGTTCACGGAGACAACGTCGCGGGGGATTGAGCAGATTGGTGGAGCGCGCAAGGGAAAGGCTATCATTATCCTGAACCCTGCTGAACCCCCACTCATTATGCGAGATACCGTCTACGCTTTCTGCGAGGATGGGAATGAGAAGGAGATCACCGAGTCAATTCACGACACCGTCGCTCGCGTTGCCGAGTATGTTCCGGGCTATCGTCTGTTGAAAGATCCGATCTTCGACGAACAAAAAATCTATATGCCTGACCTCGGTGAGTTCCATGGATTGAAAGTCACCTGCCTGCTCGAAGTTGAGGGGGCTGGCCACTACTTGCCAAAGTATGCAGGGAATTTAGATATCATGACCTCAGCAGCACTTCAGGTTGGCGGGGTGATGGCACGACATCTTGTTGAGGGGTAGAATCGAAGTCGATTTCTCCTCGAGCATCCGGTATCTCTCCTGCTAAGACATTCTCTGCTTCAAGTATGTTAGTGGTGAGTTCAATACGAACATTTCACTATAAAATACTTGAGAGGTGTACTATGAAAGGCTTGCAATTGCTACTGCTCTGTCTGTTCCTGACAGTACCAGAGCTAACCTCAGCACAAGAGTTGTTGGAAAAATTTGAGGAGTGGACAGAACGGAACGGGACAGAGATGCCAGTTGGTTGGAGTGGGATGCCGTTCGGTTCTGGTCGCGCAGCAGATGCCCACCAAGGAACATCGGCTGCATCAGTCTGGAATTGGTATGCCTACGCAGTTGGAGTTCTTGCCATTGGCGAAGAATCTCCACTTTGGTTCGATCTGAAATATTCTGGAGTGCCGATTAACTTCACCCCATCTAAGTTTATTGGATATTACAGATACCAGCCGGGGCATAATAAGGGGCGAGGAGAGGAGAGCGCAGACTCCGGAATCGTCTACATCTTATTGAAATCTTGGAACGAAGAGAAAGGGGATATCGACACGATCAGCTTCACTTCTCACCAGTTTCCAGAGAACAACACTTGGGAACAGTTCGAAATAGATATTCCTCTCTCAAATCCTTGGGTGATGCCCGACTCGATTGCCATTGTCTTCTACTCCAGCCATCCAGAGCGCACAGGTTTCTGCGGACCAGATACGATGAACTGCTGTTATCTCTCTGTGGATGATCTTGCGTTAGTGGCTACCTCTGGTGTTCCATACTCTCTCGACGATCTCATCACCTCTGCGCGGGTAGTGCCGAATCCTGTTCGTCAATCTTCAACCATCGAGTTTGATGGAACGGAAGGCTTATCCTACCACCTCCGCTTGTTCGATGCAATGGGGAGAGAAGTGTACAGTGCTGAGGCGAAAACAACAAGCTTCGAGATCAGCCGAGTTGGCCTACCTTCCGGCTCCTATTACTTCACCGTTACTGACGGCAGCAATCTCTCGGTAACTCGGGGAGCTTTCATAGTAGAGTGATAAAACGTCCGAATCTTGATCTCTCGTCTTTGTTGAGTGGTTCGTGCGAGAGGATGTTTTCACTGATCGTGAACTGATTGTTGAAGGAGAAGAATGGTGGAGAGAAGTATATTGCTACGTGCTCTCAGAACGTGGTGAGGTGGTAGAGAGGATGGAGAATGTTTGCACAGTCGACTCGACACAAAATTCACGTTAATAGAACAATCGATATGTCTTCAAGACTGACCATCAACGATGTCACGCTGCGTGACGGAATGCACGCGCTGGCTCACCAGTACTCGGTCGATCAGATGCGGGAGATTGCCCGCAAACTGGATGAGGCCGGGGTTCCGATCATCGAGGTAACACACGGTGATGGTCTCAGCGGATCGAGTTTCAACTACGGGTTCCCGGCACACAGCGATCTGGAATATATTCGCGCGGTGAAGGAAGTTGTGACGAACGCGAAGATTGCCGCACTTCTCCTTCCCGGAATTGGGACGATTGAGGAGATGAAGGAGGCACGGGAGGCCGGAGTGGATACGATCCGCGTAGCGACCCACTGTACCGAGGCAGACATCGCCGCCCAGCATATCGCCACGGCGCGTGAGATGGGATTTGATACCGTCGGCTTTTTGATGATGTCTCACATGATCCCGACGGCGGAACTTGTAGAGCAGGCAAAGTTGATGGAGAGCTATGGTGCTCACTGCGTCTACATCACTGATTCTGCCGGTGCTCTTTTGATGGACGAGACACGGGAGCGGGTGCAGGCATTCAAGAACGAACTCGGCTGCCAGATTGGATTCCACAACCACAACAATCTCGGACTTGGCGTCGCGAACTCTGTGATTGCTGTCGAGGAGGGAGTTGATCGAGTTGACGCATCGTTGGCCGGGATGGGGGCTGGTGCGGGGAACTGCGCGCTGGAAGTGCTCGTTGCAGTGCTGCAACGTATGGGAGTAGAGACCGGTGTTGAACTCTATCCCTTAATCGACGGCGCGGATAACATCGTTCGTCCACTTCAACAACGTCCAGTGCAGACCGACGGCAACGCTCTGATGCTCGGCTATGCCGGTGTCTACTCTTCATTCCTTCTCCACACTGAACGCGCTTCGAAAAAGTTTGGTGTTGACTCACGCGACATTCTGGTAGAACTTGGGCGGCGAAAAATGGTTGGGGGGCAGGAAGACATGATTGTTGACGTTGCCCTCGATCTGGTGGAGAGAGCAGACTCTTTATAGTTCTTTAGTAGGGATAAAAAAACGGAGTGTGAGTCACCCGTGCTCACACTCCGCTTCTCAACAAAAGACCGAAGTCTTTCATTCATTCTTCTCTTAACGAACGAGCAATACCCGACTGGTTGCTGTTCCTTTCAAAGAACTCACTCGCACGATATAGACTCCTGCTGGAAGTAGGTTCCCTGATTCATCTCTGCCATCCCACTCAATTGTTTCTCTTCCGTTTACTGCCGATCCCCCATACGTTCTAACTGCTGAGCCGAGCGCGTCAACAATGGCGATCTGAGTAGACTTATCCCAGCTGCTGAGCGATATGGTTGTACTTGTTGTAAATGGATTTGGCGAAACCTGTAGAGCTTCGGAGCCTGCTACCACTTCCTCTTCCCGTAAGCCAGAGACGTTGTCAATTTCGAGTCGAACAGGAATCGAGTAAATTTCGTCGTCGATCCGAAGTTCCAATTTTGTCTGGAAAACTTTGTGGTCAATTTGCGGCAGATTCGGGTTGGTCTCAACAGTGATCTCAACGTATCCGTTTGCTGAAATCGTATAGGAAGGTGTTCCGCCTCCAACGATCGAAGGATCTTGCAAGTATTGGTTTGCTGATCCACCAAGATCATATTCCATCCACTGAAGGTGGGCGATGTCGCCGCAAGGATTTGCGTTGATGCGAATAACCTCTTTTGCCCCCCCTGAACCACCGACGAAGAGAGAGACTGAATCAGTCGCTAAATAGGCTGTCTGCAAGCAGATGCCGTCGTGAACTTGTGTTGTCGTCTCGTTCCCATCGCGGTCACGCAGTAGAAGTGTGAGTGGGCCGCTCGGGTCAACTCCGGGCTTCACTTTGAAGAGTGCCTCCGCATCGAATTCTGGATCGAATGGACGGTCGAATGACTTCCGCTCCCATCCCGGACTGTTGTATGGAGCAACTTCGTCAACTCCGCTGAAATAGGATTGTGATTGGTCGGAGACGATGACGTTCACCTGATTTGTGGTTGGCGTCGTCTTTTCGACGATCCGTGGCGGAGTAACGTCAGCCTCAACTTGAACTGACCAGTGAGGAAGTTCCCAAGCGATTGAGATATTCCCTTCCGGTGTGGAGCCGTTATCACCACTTACTCTTCCTGAGAAGAGGATTCCGTTCGATGCGTGGAGAGCATGTCCACCCGGCGCAACTTTTCCTTTAAAGCTCCACAAGTCTCCGGTAATGCGGGCTACTGTACTGTTCGGAATACTACTTACCGGCATACCGTCGAGTGTGATATTATCAAACGGGTTTCCAGCTCCCTTTGCAACAAGGTCGAGGTCGAAATCTCTAAACTCAAGAGTATCTTTTGAGATGATTGAGAGTGGTAGAGCGAAAACTGAGTGAGCCGAGTAGCTGGTTGTTGGAACCAAGCGAATGAAAGCCGGGCTGGCCTCAACGTTTGGATAGTTTCCGTTGCTTCGCCGGATTTGGGTCAGCATAAATGGCTTGTCGGCAGTCCACCGGGTCGGTCCGTTCAGTTGCATACCTTCTGGGGCGAAGATATCGATAACTTGCCCGGCCCACTGTGCAGAAATGGAACGTTGGTCGATGAACTTGCCGGTATTGTCGTACAAGCTAACCTGAATCGTTGTTCCTCCTCTCAGTGTAACAATGCGGAAGCGGTCTCCATCATTTCGGGTTGGAGTTGCAACATATTCTTGTCCCCATTGATTCGCTTCCGTATCGGTTGGCATTTGCATGGTTGCATGCCAAGCAGAATAGACCTGATTGTTGAAGCGTTCTGTGGGATTACTCGAGAGAGCTGTTCCACTATGTCCTGCCACAACGCCGACCGGTTTGCTGGATTCAATCAACGTACCGCTCAGGTCCATTGATCCTCGCGTCCCCTCAGCAGTGTTCGCTAACAGCAACCAAGTCTCCCCTCGGTTTAGCGTGTCGCGAATTCTCTCTCCTGCACTCCACTGCGAGACGTTGGCACTCGGGTAGACCGAGATGATCGTCTCGTCGTAGGCGGCAGTAATTGCCAACTGGCTCGTGATCTCATTCGGATCTGCGCTCGAAGGGGTTGACGTTGCTGGCAGGGCTGTTACCAGGTAGTTCTTTCCCCAACGATCAACCGGAAGGAGAGAGTAGACACCACTGGAAGCTTGACGCGCACTGATTACCGAAACAGAAATCGGGGCGCGTGATGTTAGCCGGACGCTCCGTTTTGATGCTTCTCCGTTGTGGTTGGCACGGCCAGGATAATCTGGTTCAAGCGTTCGCAGGATCGGAATCATCTTCACTTCACCTGCTTGAATGGAGAACGTCTGCGTTGTCCAAGTGGTGATTGGAACCAGTGGATCTGTCGGGATGTCTGGAATCTCGATAGTTCCATTCGTTGTGACTTCCGACGTAATCATCAACCCCATGAATCGATCCAATTTGTTCGGATCGGAGAGGGGAAAGGAGATGAAGTATTCTGTTCCGGCGTAGGTAGGGGCTTCAGAGGCATTTTGTGCCAGTGATGCCTCTACCGAAAGGGAGATCAGTAGTGGAATCAGAACCAGTATATAACGTAGAAATTTCATTAGTCTTCTCTCTATTAAGCACATTTGGGGAAATACTATTATCGTGTCGGTGACCTCTTAATTAGCAGCCGGAGTGATCTCAATCAATTCTCTCTTAGAAGTCTGCTGCGGAAGAACTTCAGATGGAGCATTGGAGCTTGGATAGGTATTCTTGACGGTCATGATTTCTCCCACTCCTTCGGCATAAAATCGGATCCACTCATCTTTTTCCGGCGGGGCATCCAGTCCGTTCGTGTATTTCCGATACTTCACAGCAATCACATTCTCGTAGGTGGTTCCTTGCACTTTTCTGAATGCGTATCGCTCAATGATTTCCGCACGCCAGATGTTGTTGTCCTCGTCGGTGGAGTTATATGAGTACCACTCATGACCTTTTACCAGTGGAGCCAGCAGAGCAATCTCAGCACTCAACTCTTCTTCTCGCAGGACAATAAGAGTATCCTTGCTCGGACGGTAGTATACTTGGCCATTCACTTTATCAGGATCGTAATTCAGTATGTAGGTCCCAACGAGTTCATTACTGGTGGGGGAGGAATTGGTATCGATGATAATTTCCTGAGTAAAGGATCCCAGCTCGGAGACACTTCGGTACTTCATCAATGTTCCTACTTCGGTTGGCCAACTGAAATTGCTGACATCCTCCCAGATCGTCTCATCTGGCGAGGTAACACCACAGGAGGTGAGGAGCAGGGTTGTGCAACAGAGCAATGCTCCGAGTTTGACTGCCGCTTGAACTGAATGTTGCCGTTTCATTTTCTGCTGATTATCTATGTGTCTATTCATTCTCTCTCTCTCTTTACCTACCTATTCATTAGAACCGGAAAAAGAGTCCATAACGACCCTCTACCTGTGTCCCTTCATAGAAGTCAATAAAATCATCTGTTATTGAAGCGTTCTCGTATTGATCTAATCTGCTCTCCCGAATCTGTTGGGTTGTATAGCGGTAGAGACCATACCCAACGCCCCCCTGAACGCCAACTTGATTCGTAATCAGATACGTTGCCAAAACATTCCCACTTGCCCGGAGTCGGGACGATGAGAGACCCAAGGTTCCTTCCAAGCCGAGGGCAAAGCGTTCGGTGAAGAGGGGAATGCGATAATTCGCGAAGACCTCCACGTCGAACTCTGATGTCGATTGCAGTGATGGAACCAACAGAGTGTCGGCAAAGCCGATGTTCTGAATCTCTTCTGTGAGCGTGACGGTGGAGAACGAACCGTAAATGAAGCGTGCGCCGACCCCCACCTTCCCGTTCAGCATTCGTCCTGTCAAATCTATTGCTCGCCCGTTATAGTTCGGGTTCGACTCACCTTGAGTGCGTGGGAGTGCGGTAATTCTTCCAAGTCGTTCGTTGTAGCCAACTTCAAAGCCATTCTGCATCAACGTGACCGCAGCTGACGATTTGTCGAGTGAAGGAGGATCATCGGAATCGGATGAGGTGGATCGTCCGTTGTGAAGCTCTGCGTTCGGGTCTGCTGGTTGGGAGGAGGAAGCATTGTTCGCAGGGAAATCTGTCGATGCTGATGTGGTTACTCTGGATATATCGGGCGAGTTAAGCTGTTGCAACACTGCAAGTGCATCTGGACTGATGTTGATAACGGGTGAAGAGCTTTCGACCGTGGATGGATCTGTAGCTGGCGAGACTGGTTCTGTTATGTTGTTCGGAGTACTTGCCGCCAATACCGGAGATGCCGGTTGCGTGTTGTTTGCCAAGATTGCACTGCTCGCTGCAACGGTTGGCCGTTCAACATACTCGATTCGGTCACGATACTGCACAACTGTCTGGATCACGGTGTCAATCCGCGGCGTTGCTGCTGCGAGTACTTCAGGTGATGACGTTGTTACGGCGGCAGATTCTGGTTCAGCAACTTGGGTTACGTTCTCAGCAACCGTCGAGTTATCCTCAGAGGTAAAAAGCGTTCCATCGACAGCCGTGCCGATAAAGAATCCGGCGAGGCCAGTAACCAGAAACGCAGCAGCCTTCGCCAGCCATCCACTTGCGCCAACAGCAGTTCCACCGGTTACCAAACCACCTGTAGCTCCGAGAACGGCAGCCCAAACAGCATCATCCTCCTCATCGTTCAACTCGCCAGCCCGCGCATCTTCCTCGAAGACGCCACGCAGTGCCATGTGCTGCCGGAAGGCTGTAAGCTTTTCAGGACTAACCGACAGACGGTGGAGAACCTCTGCGGTCTGCTCATCGTTGAGCATCCCTTCCAGCATTTCTTGTATATCCTGTGTTGCCATAATTATCGTTCTCTGTGCAATTCGTCTAACCAATGCCCAAGACGTTCGCGCAGTATTTCCCGCCCCTTGAAGATGCGGAACTTGACTGTCGCGAGCGTCTGCCCGGTAATCTCTGCTATCTGGTTGTAGGAGTAACCTTCGTATTCCCGAAGGATTACTGCTTCGCGATAAATATCAGGCAGGAGTGCTACCTCATCGGCCAGTTTTTCGCGGAGCAAAATGTCCGCGTGTTCAGCTTTCGCATCAACTGAAAGCAACTCCTGCTCATCAAAGTCAACATAATCCTTATTGTTTCGCTGGATGTTAATGCAAAGGTTTCGGGCGATTGTGTGAATCCATCCAGCAAAATTCGATTCTGGCTTGTATCTTCCAGCGTTTTCGTGAAGGCGGACAAAGACTTCTTGCAGCGCATCCTTTGCTGCCTCACGATCATTCAGCATACGGAAACAGTAGAGAAACAACTGCTTCTTGTAGCGATCATAGAGAACTCGGAATGCCTGATTGTCTCCACGGTTAATGCGACGCATCAACTCGTTGTCTTCATGCGTCGTTTTCGTTGTGCGGGATCGTATCAAAGTCTCCGTAAGCATTCCGAAAAAGGTGTTCAGTAAGTTGGCTGCTGCGCCGGAACGGCCGGGGCGCCGCCGTCTCGGTCGCACCAACGCATAGGCCGTATCTCTAACACATCAGTTCTGATTTTGTTAGTGAAGAGAGGATTTCTCGGACATATTTTCTGTAATGGTAATCTACGTAGTGTGAAGGCATTTTCTTCCGATATTCCTGCTCTGTTTTATCCCGAATTGGTGAGTCCGGGGGAAAAACTCTATTTGGAGGGGGATGAATCCCGCCATATACGTGCGTTGCGGCTTCACTCAGAGGATTCTGTGCAGTTGTTGAGTGGAACTGGTTGGCGCTCATTTGGGGTTCTTGAAGAGGGGGAGCGTGGAAGATTTCACGTTAGGGTAGAGAATTGTCTCTTTGAAGGGGAAGACTCAGGAACGTATATTGGCCTTGCAATCGGCCTCCTCTCGGATAAAAGCCGGATGGAGTGGTTGGTTGAAAAAGCTGTGGAGTTGGGGGTGCGGTCGATTCAACCACTTCGGAGTGAGCGTACTGAAGGATTCTTCAAGGGGGATCGACTCCACCGGGTTGCCGTTGCAGCCTTGAAACAATCGCAGCGAGTCTGGCTGCCGGAGATCGGTGAGCCAGTTGACTGGAGCGGTCTGGCGAACATTGTTTCATCGTACAATGTTGTTCTCATCTGCCACGAGCAGGAGAGTGCCGACGAAGATCTGCTCACTGCCCTCGATAACGTTGGGAGCGGGCAAAGAATGCTGATTCTCGTCGGTCCAGAAGGGGGCTTCTCTGAAGAAGAAGTGAAGCGGGGACGTGAAGAGTTCAATGCCAGAATTGTCTCACTTGGGCAAACACGATTGCGATCCGAGACAGCGGCAATTGTAGCACTTGCGGCAACAGAGTTAAGAAATTCAAAAGTAAAAGTTCAAAATTCAAAAGAAGAGGAAAGAGACGTATAGGAGAAGAGGGGACGTTTGGTCTCTATCTAAGCAATTCCTTCTCATCATTTTATGCTTTCTCTCTTTTGAGTATCAACTTCGGACAGAGCACTTAAATTTTCAATGACCTATGTCTGAGAATCTCATCGAAGTCAGAAATCTGAAGAAGTTCTTCCCCATCAAGCGAGGGCTTCTCTCTAAAACAGTTGGCCACGTCAAAGCAGTGAACGATGTCTCGTTCGATATTAAGCCGGGAGAGACGCTTGGGCTTGTTGGAGAGTCGGGATGTGGCAAGACTACTGCTGGCAGATCCATCCTTCGGCTGATTGAACCAACTGCTGGCTCGGTAAAGTTCGAGGGGAAGGAAGTGACCAAGATGGGAGTGACGGAGATGCGTCGCCTTCGTCGTGAGATGCAGATTATCTTTCAGGATCCGTACTCTTCGCTAAATCCTCGCATTACTATCGGCGGAATGTTAGCGGAGATTATCAAGTTTCACGGACTTCGCACAACTCAGGCTGCAATCAATGATCGGGTGGCAGAACTGTTGGAGATTGTTGGTCTGCGTGCCGAGTATTCGCGGCGGTATCCGCACGAGTTCTCAGGGGGGCAGCGTCAACGTATCGGGATTGCTCGTGCCCTCTCCGTTGAGCCAAAGTTCATTGTGTGTGATGAGCCAGTCTCTGCACTCGATGTCTCAATTCAGTCGCAGGTTATCAATCTTCTCAAGGATTTGCAGTCGCAGTTCGGATTGACCTATCTCTTCATAGCCCACGATCTCTCCGTTGTAGAACATATCAGCGACCGCGTTGCAGTGATGTACTTGGGAGAGATTGTAGAGATTGGCGATGCTAAGGAACTCTACCACAATCCCAAACACCCATACACGCAGTCCTTGCTCTCCGCAGTTCCCCACCCCGATCCACGGCGGAAGTCAGAGCGCATTATCTTGACTGGCGATGTACCGAGTCCAGCAAATCTCCCCACTGGTTGCTACTTCCACCCCCGATGCCCGAAAGCTTTTACTGATTGCAGTCGAGTTCATCCAGTTCTCGGAAATGATGGAAGTGGACATCACACACGTTGCCTCCTTTGGCCTGAAAGTGCTCCGGCAGGGGAGCGAATTACCGTAACGGAGAACCAAACCGCATGAGTCGTTTGATAGCTCCCATGCTCTTCCTTTGCATGGTACTTCTCGGAGTACCGGAGAGTCGTGGTGTGGAGTTTATAATAAGTCAGTCAGGAAAAAGTTCGTGCGGAGCTACTCCAGAACCTTCAAATCTGCGCGCGACATTTCTCCCCCGGTTAACTTCGGTGGAAGGGGATACCGTTTCTATCAATCCGGGACAGACACTTTTCCTTGAACCAAATATTCCAAATCCATTCAGGGATCAGACAATCATCTCCTACACGTTAGATAGAGAAACTCGCGTGACTCTCCGCATCTTCGATGCGTTCTACAACAAAATTGCGACGTTGGTCGACGATGTCTTTCAAGTAGAAGGGCGCTACACTGTCCCCTTCCGTCACGATGGGAAGCTCTCCAGTGGAATGTATTTCTTTTCGTTGACAACCTCTGCTGGGGTTGAGACTCGGCGGATGTTACTGGTGAAATAGGGATAGGAGATCGGTGGTGGAGTGTTGATGTTCTCAGCAATAATCTTATTGAACCTGCTTTGAACGAAGAGTCCTTCAACCGACCACAGGTGATGTTCCCTGCTTCGCTCTACACAAATTTCCAGCCTCGACATTTGCGAACTTCTACCTATTAACATTCAATATTTTTCTCTTTACATTCCTTTCTATGAATCGCATTCTTATTCTCTGTACAGGAAATAGTTGTCGTAGTCAGATGGCCGAAGGGTGGTTCCGCCATATTGCGGGTGATCGACTGGAAGTCTACAGTGCTGGAGTGGAGGCACACGGACTAAATCCGCGGGCTGTGAAAGTGATGGAGGAAGTTGGAATTGACATTTCAGGGCAAACCTCAAACCTTGTAGATGATTATCGAGATGTTGACTTTCACTACGTGATTACCGTCTGCGACAGCGCGCGTGAACGTTGCCCCTGGTTCCCATCTAATGCGGAAAAAATTCACCACAGCTTTCCCGATCCTGCCGACGCTACTGGGTCAGAAGAAGAAATCCTCAATGTTTTTCGGACTGTTCGGGATCTTATCGGTCAGTATGCAGAAGAGTTTGTAGATAGGTTGCCGAGTTCGTAGAGTTGGGAGTTTATGGAGTTCTTAGAGTTCAGAGGTTGGTGGGATAGCATTTGTTGAGTGGTTGCGATTAACGATCGAACTTGATCTGATAGACTTATGAAAAGGCTGTTATCAACATTGTTTTTTCTCCTTGCTGTTTCATTCCCCCTCCGCGCTCAGGTGGGGGAGAGTGTTACCAACCACGATCCTTCGCGGAATCGAGAGGATGAGGAGGGATTTAAAGAAGAGCGCAACCGGTGGATGAGCCAGATGCACCGGGCAGAGCCAGGGGTGAACGTCGAAGTGTTGAATGGGGAGATTCGCCGGGCAAAGCGGAAGAGTTGGGAAGAGAAAGGGGCAAGTCTTTTACGAGCTGAAGAGGGGATACCGATCTTGCCGGGTCTTTTCGGCTACTGGAGTGAACGTGGGAGCAACAACCAAGCGGGACGAACCCTTTCCGCCGACATCGACTACGCTACCGGTACGATCTATACGGCAGCAGATGGAGGGCAGATTTGGCGTGGGACAATCGAGGGAAAGGACTGGAAACCGTTGAACGATCCAGAACGATTCCCCGGTGTGCAGATGCTTCGCATCTATCGTTCCGATAATCTCTTCCGCCTTATCGTTCTCTACGGCCCCTATCTCAAATACTCCGACGACGGAGGAACTACCTGGCAGACAGCCGACAGCTTGGAGAATATCCAGCGGTGGGGAGGATTTTCCAGAGGAGTGCTGACAGATGGGCCGGCGCACATTCTCTACTTGTTGGGAAACGAGTGGAACTATGGAACTCCGTGGGGGGCTTACAGGACTCTCTATCGTTCGGATGATCTCGGAGAAACGTTTAGGGAAGTGAGGCGTTTCGACCAGCCTGTTGAGTTGATCGACATATCGGCAGTCTACGGCGAAGATGATCTGTGGCTTCTGCACGGTGACACGCTCTCGCGCATCTTATCAGATGGGAGCATGGAGATTGTTGAGCCATCCCTTCAACTTGAAGGAGGTATGGAAGGTGTTTCGAACGTCAACTTAAGAGTTGGAAGTGGGGAAATTTTTTACCTCCACGTTAGGCGAAGGGGGCAGAACGAAATCTATGGTTCGAACGATACTGGAAAAAGCTGGACGATGACTGGAACCACGACCGGGTTGTTTAGTCGGAACAGTTTTGCTGCTTCACCGAGTAATCCATACTTCATTGTGGCTGGCGGAGTAGAGGTCCTTTACAGCACTGATGCAGGGTGGCAGTGGGATACCGTTAACCAGTGGGGAGCCTACTATGGTGATCCCGAAAACTTGCTCCACGCAGATATTCCCTTCATCGGCTTCTTTCACTCTCCTAACGGAAACGAAGAAATGCTGATTTCTACCGATGGGGGACTGTACCGCTCAGTAAACCAGTTGGAGAGTGTCAAAAATCTTGCGCTGAAAGGGTTGGGAATTAGCCAGTACTACTCAGTCTACACATCGCGAGCCGACAGCAACTATGTTTTTGCTGGGGCGCAGGATCAAGGCTTCCAGCGGACGCGTCGGGACGAAGGGGGGATTATGGATTTCGAGCAGGGGATTAGTGGCGATTATGGCCACATCACTTCTGGTGACGGAGGGAGGAGTGTTTGGACGAACTACCCTGGTTTCTCAATGTATTATCCCGAGGCTCTGCGATCCAACTTGGGCTGGGGACTTACGCACGACTTCCCCACGAAAAGGCATCTTTGGCTGCCACCAATAGTAGCCGATCCTGACACTCCTTACGTTGCGTGGGTTGCTGGAGGTGGAATTGATAGCGGGGCACACCTTATCCGAATGGAATATCAGCAAGGGGCTGATATTACTTCAACTGAGCATCCCTTCGATTTTAGTGGTGGCAGTTCGCAGGTTAACCTTACGGCAATCGGTATATCGCCGGTCGATACCAAACGGTGGTATACAATAACGAGCGATGGTCGCTTTTGGGGATCGAAAGATCGAGGTGAAACTTGGCAGGAAGAGGTGTTTACTCCGCCCGGAGGACACTACTTCTACGGTGCGGCGATTACCCCATCGAAGAGTAATCCTGAGATTATCTACGTAGCCGGGAGCGGTTACTCGAATCCCGGTGTTTGGGTCTCGCGAGATGGAGGAGAGACATTCGACTCTCTAAATGTGGGACTACCTCCAACACTTGTCTATGGGCTATCTGCTTCGAACGACGACCGTTATCTCTTTGCCGCTACCGCAGTCGGCCCCTACATGTACACTGCTGATTCGGGGAGATGGTTTGATATTAGTGGAGGTGTTGCTCCCGATCAGACCTGGTGGTCGGTTGATTATATCGACGAAAACCGCATTGCCCGCTTTGGTACATACGGTAGAGGTATCTGGGACTTCCGGCTTGTAACTGATACGACCAACAGTGTAGGTGAGGAAGTATTGACTGGCCTGTCAGGCCTTGAGTTATCGGCTCGAACGCTCTCGGCAAGTGGGGAATACGAGTTCCAATTGCAGATGCCCCGCTCTGGCTTCGCTCTTCTCAACATTTTCGATCTAACTGGACGGCGTGTGGCTACGCTTCACGATGGATCGGTTGAAGCTGGCCTGCACTATATCTACTGGAATGGCAAAGCTGATGATGGAACATCCCTTCCTCCCGGAGAATACTTCTGTGTAGCCTCTGCTTTTGGAACGGTTGCCTACGTGAAGTCACCCTTGTTTCGGTAGGAACTTCGCTGGATAACGGAATTTCGATGATAGGGGAGAGTTTCTTCCCTAAGGGTTTTATTCGGCTCACTTTCTGTTGTAACTTAGCTGCTGACTTATGGGTTTTGCCCGTAGGTTTTCTACACAGGTACACATCTGCTGGTAGTGTATTCTGTGACATCGTTATACCAACAGATAGCAACATGATAGTACCTCCCATACTTCCTGTCGCGGATCGGCTTACCGCTATCGTTATATGTCATACGAAAAAAAGCCGAAGTAAACTGCTCACTCTTCTACACGAGCAGTATCCTCAAATCCACGTTGTCGGAGACACCAATTCCGTTGACTCGGCCTGGGAACTTCTAAGGTCGTTTCATCCTGATATTCTCTTCTTGGATAGTCATGTTTCGGATAGGGAGAGTCTGAACTTGACGAATTCGGCGCTGGAGCAGAACTCGCTTGTGGTGTATGTTGAGTCTGATAGCCGTTTTCAAGTAAAGCTAAGCGCAGTTGAATCTCTGCTGAAACTGAGTGAGCCATCCGATCTTCAGGAAGTTCTGGATCGCTTTATTTCCTTCCGTACCGAACAACATGCACTATCTCGATCTCTCTCTGCCTTCCAAAACATGTTGCTCGACTTAACGTGCTACGTGCAGAACAGTGTCCCCGTTCAGCGGATTGTTCTCTCAACAGAACAGGGATTTGTTATTGAAGAGACAGACAACATTGTGCGACTGCAATCGGATAACAACTACGTTACGGTAGTGAGGAACGGACTCAAGAACGTTGTACTGTCGAAGTCGCTCAAAGATTTCGAGGCGATATTGGATCCAGAGCGATTTGTGCGTGTACACAACTCGCATATTATCAACATGGATTATCTGAAGGAGTTCGAAAACCGTCAGGGAGGATATGTTGTGTTGCGTGATGGTTCAAGAGTTCCTGTCTCTCGCCGCAGGCACACGTTGTTGATGGAGAAGATCAAGAAGTTTGTTTGTGTTTGAATGGGGGAGCTGAAGCATGGGAATGCAGTGGGGTTGGGGGCTTGAGTTGGGGGCTGCCTGCAATCATTTACGCGATCACGACATCCTATCAGAGAGCTGAACGAACATCTTACATAATCTATCTATTGCCAGATTCTTCTCTTGGTGACTGTTGCCAGAAATCCGAGTTGCGTAACCATATTCCGCTCGACACCTACCGAACTCCGTTTCGCTATTGGGGCTAACATCTTGAAATGATACTTTGAGATTACGTCAATGGCTGGACTATAGAAAAGTATCGAGGGCCCTCAACTCTTCTCTTGAAAGCCGCTTTTTTATCCAACAAAACCTCATAAGGCTATGAAACGATTCTGCCTTGCTCTCAGCGTTCTGCTGGGTGTGGCGCTTGGCTTCTCCAAGATCGTAGCACAAGTTCAGGCGACACAAACTGTCGTTGGCGCTGGTGCACAGCACACATCAAACAGTGGAACCTACACTATTGTGGCAACCTTCGGACAACCGATTATCGGCACGCGGACTATAGCGGAAAAAACAACCTACCAAGGCTTCTGGGGACCATTGGCACGGTCAGTATCGGAAGCTAACGAGACCTTCCCCGTAGCGGGCAGCACTAACGATCAGCTTATGCTGAGAGCTACAGAAAACCCATTCTCAACATCTACAGAACTTCTGGTCTATATCCCACAGAGTGGAGAAACTTCTCTGCGGTTATTTGATGGCTTGGGACGTGAAGTGCGTGTTCTGCTCGATGGAGAGCAGAGTGTGGGAACATATCGGATATCTCTAAATGCAGATGCACTCCCCTCGGGACACTATCTGGTCAATTTGATCTCGGGGAACGAGCATCAGAGTCTACCGTTGCTACTGGTGCAGTAGTAATTCAAAGCTCAAGCAGAAGAATTGCAAAGCGGATCACATGTAAAGTCAGGCTGGATTTACTATAACAACCTTCATTCAGGAGAAAAACTTATGAAACGACTATCCCTCATTAGTACAACCCTTCTTGGGGTTCTCATCATGTTTGCCTTCACCATGACCAGTTACGGTCAGACAATAGAATCAACAATAGATATACCGGGCACAATTAGCTATCAAGGGTTGCTCACCTCGCCGAATGGTGGGGCCGTAGATGACGGAACCTATAGCATCACTGTGACAATCTACGCCGACGAGAAAGGAGAGGAGGCTCTATGGCAGCAGACCTATCCAACGATTGTGACTGGAGGACTCTTCAATCTCTACTTAGGAACTCCAGAACATCCCCTTCCCGGATCGAACGTAATGAATCGCCCACTCTGGGTTGGAACGCAAGTAGGTGGGTCTGCCGAGTTGCGACCCTTAACGCCACTTACCTCTTCTCCATATGCACTCAACGTCTCCGATAAAGCGATCACAGCTCGGAAACTTGCCGAAGGAGCAGTGACAGCAGATAAAGTGGACATGAACTATGTATCAGAAGTGCGAGTTGACGGAAAGAGAGTGACCGGAAAGGGTTCTGTGCTGAACCTTGAAAGTGGCAAAGACATCTCGCTAAACTATGATGCAGTTACTGGAAGCCTGAAGATTGAAAGTGCTCACGCAGCAACGGGAACACATAAGGGAGAGGATGGAGCTTCACTACAGGGACTAAATGATGCGTGGGGAGGTCAGGGGGATCAATTAGATCCTGGCACACACAATTTAGTATTGCCGGCTGCTGGTGATTGGCTCGGCACATCGAATAACGTGATAATGGATATCAGGACGTGGGGAACAACCGCAATGCGTTATCAGACATCTGCTGCCGGCGTTACTCCAAACGTCATAGGTGGAAACGTTGCCAATACCGTTGTTCCAACGTCTATCGGTTCTGTGATTGATGGTGGCGGTTCGGGTGGTTTTGTCTTCAACTTCATCAATGGTGACTACGATGCTTTGGGTGGAGGAGATAACAATGCAATCGGTACGGCTGCAAATGCCTACAATTACTCTACTCTCGGTGGTGGACAGGGAAATAACATTCAGAATAACTGGGCAACACTTGCTGGTGGTGCACTTAACACAGTAAGTAGCGCATATGGTACGGTCAGCGGTGGTCAGTCAAACAGCGTTACCGTTGCACACGGTACAGTGGGTGGTGGTTTGATCAACGTTGTCAACGCTAACTACGGTACAATTGGTGGTGGTGACCACAACCTTGTAACTGCTTTGGCTGGCACAATTGGTGGTGGCGAAGACCACGAAGTGAACGATATCTATGGCACAGTAGGTGGTGGCTTTGCTAACATCGTTGCCGTAGGTGCTCAGTATGGCACAATTGCCGGTGGTACAATGAACACGGTAAACAACCAGAATGGTACAATCGGCGGAGGAAATACGAACACAGTAAGTGGTAACTTCGGTACAGTAAGTGGTGGTGGAACAAATATGGTTACAGCACCTGAGGGAGTTGTTGCCGGTGGTACAGCAAACAACGTTGCAGCCGCGCAAGGAAGCATCGGTGGTGGTACGGCAAACAACGTTGTTGCTGCTCAAGGCACGATAGGTGGTGGTGCAGGTAACATCGTGAACTTCCCTCAGGGCACAATTGGTGGTGGTGCAGGTAACAACATCAACGGAGCACTTGGCACGGTTGGTGGCGGTTTCAATAACCACGTAAATCAGCAGTTGGGGACGGTTGGTGGCGGCCAGGATAACCACATCAACAATATGTATGGATCGGTTCTCGGTGGACAGAATAACCACATTAATGGTGACTATGGTTCCATAGGTGGTGGCCACGACAATATGATCCACCCAATGGGAGTGAGTGGTACAATCGGTGGTGGACAGATTAACATGTTAGATGGTGACCACGCCACGATTGGTGGTGGTATGGGGAACAACATTCTACCGATGGGAATGTTTGCCACAATCGGTGGCGGTATTAATAACAATATTGACGGCGATCGCGCCACGATTGGTGGCGGTGAAACGAACAGCATTCTTGGCCCCGCCTCCTTCTCTACAATCGGTGGTGGTATAGCAAACCATATCGACGTGCAGAACGCAACAATTGCTGGTGGTGAGGCTAACAACGTTGTTGCCGGGGGGCAATTCGGCACGATTGGTGGTGGTCAGGCAAACCACATTGACGTACATCATGCCACGATTGGTGGTGGCGATGGGAATAACATTATTGCTACCGGACGCTACAGTACAATCGGTGGTGGACGGTTGAATATCATTGATGCTGAGCGTGGAACAATTGCCGGTGGAAACGAAAACAGTGTGATCGCTGCTCCATTCGGTACAGTTGCCGGTGGCGACAACGTGAATGTTGCCAACAGCTACGCTCAGTCTGCCGTCGGCTTCTTCAACGCGCCTCGGGGTGCTGTTGGTATCCGCCCTGCCCCGATTGCTTTAACAGACGATCCTCTCTTCATGGTTGGTAATGGTGACTGGGCTGGTGGCGTACCTGTTCGCACTAACGCGTTCGAAGTCTCCTACAACGGACACTCAGTTGTGTATGATGTCAACGGAAGTGGTGGCGCAACCGTATTTCCCGGGCGTCCCGCAATTAAGGGAGCTACCTATGTTGACAATGTTATCTACGGGTGGGCAGATGTTCCTGCTACTGCAGGAGGTGCTGGAACTGTTGTTGTGCCGAACGATGATTTTGGGGTTGCTACAATTGTGAAGGGAGCCGCGGTTGGTGAGTACATCGTTACGCTGAATGTGACCGATCCGGTTACTGGCTTACCGATTACGTTAACGGCTGCTTCAATTACAGCAACGCTTGTCGACGATCCAGTGGGTAGCGTAACCTGTGGTTCAATCACAACAACGCGTATTGGAACCTTTGGAGCCAATTCGTTCAAGATTCAGACCTTCAACTTGAGTGGTGGTAGTTGCTTGAACGATGAACTTCCATTTATGTTCAAAGTAACGGGACGGCCGTAATCCCTGGTCTTTATACCCCCTAAGCCGTCATATAACATCCCTCCACAACAGTCTTGTTGTGGAGGGATGTTTCTGTAAATAGCTCTCTCTCCCTATAGGGGACTATTGAATGTTGACACACTGTTCAATCTTCTCTCCTGGCTTCTCACTATCTTCAACTTTCAATTCTTTTTAGAGTACAAGAACGATAGAGATAATGCCAAACGATCAACAACACTCACTTCTTCTCCGCGCTCTTCGTGGCGAATCAGTAGAACGCTCTCCAGTTTGGATGATGCGTCAAGCGGGACGGTATCTTCCAGAGTACCGGGCGATTCGGGCAACAACAAATTTTCTTAGTCTTTGCCGAACCCCGGACCTTGCTGCGGAAGTCACAATTCAGCCGGTAGATATTGTCGGGGTCGACGCGGCGATTATCTTCAGCGATATTCTGGTTATTCCTGAAGCGATGGGAATGTATCTCGTGGTTGAAGAAGGGAAAGGAGGTCCTCGCTTTCCCGAACCACTTCGTTCGGTTGAGGCGATTACAAGTCTGCAATCGGAAGTGTCCAACCGTCTCGACTACGTCTACAGCGCGATTAGTGAGACTAAGCGGCGGTTGCAGGGAAGAGTTCCTGTGATTGGTTTTGCAGGTGCTCCATTGACGTTAGCTGCCTACATGATTGAAGGGCATGGTTCAAAGACATTCAACACTTTCAAGAGCTTCCTTTTTTCAGAACCGGAGGCTGCCCATCAACTGCTGGAGAAGCTATCGAAGGAACTTGTGGAGTATTTGATCGGTCAGGCAAAAGCTGGGGCGAATATGCTTCAGCTTTTCGATACGTGGGCCGGACTGTTGCCTGAGGAAGATTACGGTACGTTCGGTTTACGTCACGCATCGGCAGTTCTCAGTGAAGTTCGTCGTGCTATTCCCGATGTTCCGATTCTCTATTTTCCGAAAGGTGTCCGCAGCTACGATGGCTTCGCCGCATCGGGAGCCTCTGGGTTTGGTATCGATTGGGCTACAGACCTTGTTCGCGCCAATCGGGAAATCCCGGCAGGCTTTGCTCTGCAAGGCAATTTAGATCCAGCCATCCTGCTAACCTCTCCCGAAAACATTCAAGAATCTACCGAGCAAATGCTCTCAAAGATACCTGCCGGTCGTCCCTACGTAGCAAATCTCGGCCACGGTATTGACAAAGATACTCCCGTAGAAAATGCCCGGGCATTTGTTCAAGCAGTTAAGGAATTTCACAGATAGTTGTCAGTTATTGAGAGCGCAGAGACTTTTTGGGGATGGTCTTGTGAAAGATGTTGGAATTCCTCATTTTGTCCGATAACGGTGGTGGCACATATTGGGCAGCAATTATAATCTGATTGCACTGCGTTTCTTACAGACACTTCGCGGGTTGTTCAAATCTCTACAGTGTCGGCTTCCGACATCAACGAAAACGTATCAAGGATTTTTCTGGAGTAGGTGTGCATCACGATATTGGGTGGTGGATAGGATTTCACATTCTTGTGATAGGACTTCTTGCTCTTGATCTTGGTGTTTTCCATCGGAAAGCACATGAAGTCAAGACAAAAGAGGCTGCTATCTGGAGTGTGGTCTGGATTACACTATCCCTATCGTTTAACCTCTTTATCTACCTTGAGTGGGGGGGGAAGGCTGGAACCGAGTTCTTGACCGGTTACTTGATTGAGAAGTCTCTATCTGTTGATAATCTCTTCATATTTGTCCTGATTTTTGGCTACTTCAAGGTACCCTCTCGCTACCAACATCGGATTCTTTTCTGGGGTATTCTCGGTGCACTGGTGATGCGTGCCTCGTTGATAGGTATTGGAGCCTTCTTGTTAGAGCGATTCCATTGGATCATGTATGTGTTCGGTGCGTTTTTGGTCTTTACCGGAATCCGAATGGGATTGGATAAGGGGCACGATCTGGAAGTGGAACACAACCCCTTAATTCGGTTGCTTCGCAAACGATTTCCTGTCACAGAAACCTATCACGATCAGAAGTTCTTTGTCAAGCAGTTCGGCAAGACATTTATCACGCCGATGCTTGTGGTTCTTGTGTTAATCGAGAGTACCGATCTTCTTTTCGCTCTCGACTCGATCCCTGCAATCTTCGCCATTACGGACGATACGTACATTGTCTACACATCAAACATCTTTGCCATTCTTGGCTTGCGATCGCTCTACTTCCTCTTAGCAAACGTCATCACAAAGTTCTATTACCTTCGTTTTGGCTTGGCCTTGATTTTGGTATACATTGGCGTGAAGATGTTGCTAACGTTCTTCCAAATTGAGATACCAACAGCTATCTCGTTGGCTGTTGTGGGAGTTGTTCTGGCACTTTCATCTCTGATCTCAGTCCTCTATCCACGTGATCCAGAAAAATTACCGGAATCACTTTCGAGTAGTTTGGGGCAGCCCGAAACGATCTCTTCTATCGACGGAACTGGAGATATTGTCGAAGCACCCCATTCAATGCCAACAACGTTAGTGCAAGAGGATGAAGGGGAGGCACAAAGAGAACAACATCCAGGTTAATTTTATTGGTCGCAGGCGTTAGTCAAAACTATGCACTTTAGTGCAAGACTTTCAGTTGCTACCCATGAATCGAGGAAATGGTAGCTTTCGTCATGTCGAAAGCACAGCGTCATGGGAGTCATACGGTTTCGCGCCTGAGTGCGCACATTGTCTGGGCAACGAAGTACCGGTATCCGGTCTTGCGTGGAGATGTCCAACAGCGTTGCCGCACACTGCTGATACAAATCTGTGATGCCGAAGATGTTCAAATACTCAAAGGTGTAGTCAGCAAGGATCATGTGCATATGCATGTGGAGTATCGACCATCGTTGTCAATCAGTGAGTTGGTACGCCGCTTGAAGGGTCGCACATCACGGATACTTCAGCAGGAGTATCCGGAGTTGAAGAAGCGGTACTGGGGTCGTCACTTCTGGGGGATAGGGTATGGCGTCTGGAGTACGGGGAATATCACCGAGGAGATGGTTCAAGAATACTTGGAGCATCATCGTGGATCCTCAAACACGGAGGATGATCGAATCATCCTCGAATGATATGAATTTCATTCATCTGCAAATCTATGCACTTTCAGTGCATAGTCATTTAATTCTATCTCTTCTCAAAGTATATCACAGGAATACATGACTGAGCATTTACAGCAACGCATCGAAGAACTTTCTCTGTTAACTGGGGACTCTTTCCCTGTTGATGAAGCAAATAGACTTTTCACAGAGTTAAGGGAAGGGCTAAACAGGGGAACGATTCGCTCTGCCGAGCCAGATGGTGTCGGCGGGTGGCAGACAAACACGTGGGTGAAGAAGGGGATCCTTCTCGGATTCCGAGCCGGTTCTTTAGGGGATTCTTCTCTTGGTGGATTCTCTTTTTTCGATAAAGTAAATCTTCCTTTGCGTCAACTCTCCCTCGGCGATAATGTTCGACTTGTTCCGGGTGGATCCGCAATTCGTGATGGAGCCTACGTTGCGCCGGGTGTTATCTGTATGCCCCCAATGTATATCAACATCGGGGCCTATGTCGATCAGGGGAGTATGGTGGATTCCCACGCGTTGGTGGGGACATGTGCGCAGATTGGAAAGGGAGTTCACCTGAGTGCCGCCTCACAGATTGGTGGAGTGCTTGAACCAGTCGGTGCAAATCCTGTGATTATCGAAGATGAAGTTTTAATCGGCGGGAATTGTGGTGTGTATGAGGGAACAATTGTGAAGCGGAGAGCTGTTCTTGCCAGTGGAGTTGTTCTAACAGCATCCTCACGGGTTTACGATGTTGTTCACAACCGGATGCTCAGTGCTACAGCAGAACAACCATTGGTAATTCCAGAAGGTGCGGTTGTGGTGATGGGAAGCCGTAGTATTAAAGGAGATTTTGCTACCGAACATGGTCTATCTCTCTCAACGCCAATTATTGTCAAGTATCGGGATGAGAAGACCGATGCCCGGACAGCAATGGAAGAAGCGCTGCGCTAAGTTGAGGGGGCTAACGGTGAGATTATACTAAATTCAAGTAAGGAAGAGGCATTGTCGAATAGAAAGGAGTGTATTCACTTCTGTCTCTCCCCTGGTCCGGGATTGGGAGAGGGGGAAGAAAGATGATTCTCCTATCGCTATATCTCACAAATGAAAAGCTTCGCCAAACAGAACCAATAAAAAAGGAGTGCCACTCAACTATTGAGTGGCACTCCTTGCATTCTACTTCTCTGGTGGTAAGAAACTATTTGCTTTTTAGTGCTTGCAGTTTCTTCCGTTGTTCCGGTGTCAGAACAGCTAAGTAGTTCTTCTTGAACTTGTTTAGAAGGAGTGTGAGCGCAATTTCTTCGTCAGCGATTTTTTCCAACACTGCTTTGATTTCCTGCTGACTTGCTTCATTCTTTTCCAACTGCTTTCGATCCGATTGTAGAGCTTTAATACGAGCTTTGATCGGAGCAATGTCAGCATTAAAGGTTTCGCGCAACTCTTTGATTTGCTCCTTCTGCTGTGA
>JBFWSB010000007.1:0-32957 GCA_050248595.1 Kapaibacterium sp. (SeqCode) | reverse complement strand
CAGCGGTTGTAGAACTCTTCCTGTGCATCGAGTGTTCGATGCGTTGCCGATCCCAACTCTATGGCACGCGATTCAATCTGCGCAAGTTCATCTGGAGAAAAGCCTCCGGTGTTCACCAGCACTGTGTGAACCTCAACATCCATCTCTCTCGAAAGCTTGTGGAGAGAGTAAGATGTGTCGAGTCCACCACTATAGGCGAGAACTAAAATCGGTCTGTTATTATTTGCCATTCCCTTTTCCATTCTTTTTCAGGAAGAGTCCCTGTTTGATTGAACGCAACCGCTCAAGTATCCGAGCTTTCTTCGAGAAGTTGAAATTGTCTGGATGTTCAGGATCGTAGAGCATTCCGGTGCATAGGCACATCCGCTGATCGTTCCGCTGGAGAATATCAAAGTTCCGACAACTCTGGCATCCTTTCCAGAACTCAGCGTCGTCGGTCAACTCGGAGAAGGTGACTGGACGGTAGCCGAGTTCGGAGTTCAGCTTCATCACTGCTAAGCTTGTTGTAATGCTGAAAATCTTTGCGTTAGGATACTTCTTTCGGGAGAGCTTGAATATCTCCTTCTTGATCCGGCGAGCCAAGCCAGAGTTCCGGCATTCCTCGGCGACAATAAGTCCAGAGTTTGCCACGAAGCGACCGTGGCTCCACGATTCGATGTAGCAGAATCCGACCGGTCTCCCATCAGCAAATGCGATAACGGCCTTCCCCTCGGTCATCTTCGAAGAGATGTATTCGGGAGTTCTTCGAGCGATACCGGTTCCTCGCTTTTCTGCGGCGGTGGCAATCATCTCGCAAATCTCTTCAGCAAACCGAACGTGTTCTTCGGATGCAATGGCAATGTCTATTTCCATGAATACCTGTATCTGTCCGGATAAAAGTGGAACTCAGTTTGAACAAAAGGGAGACAGAAACTGTTCACTCAGCCGTGAGAAAAAGAGAATAGAATTCTCTGTGCGGCAGAGCAAACGAACGTGAGAGCAAAAACGAATGGTAGCCTTTCCCGAAGTGGGAATCAGAGCTGAAGCGTGCTTCGTCGGAAGCAGAGGAAGAATGGCGTGCATCGTCGCAAGAAGAGGTGCAAGCTGTTGTACCTGTTCACCCCACGATTGCGAAAATGGAAATATGGTGGTTGAACCATCATTGTTGGCGCAAAGATAGGCGATAATCGGAGCACCTATCGAAAACGACCGGTGTCTATTGCGTAACGGTATGTTTGAGTTGAGAGTTCGGAGAGGAGAGCTGTAGTGAAGAATATCGGATTCTGTAGTCCTTCCGTCTACCTGAGTGGTAGACATTTGGATGAGAAGCTGACGAGTTTGTGGAGAGTAATGAGTTTGTTGCTAACCCTTCGGGTGAATCGCAGGGAGTTCTCTGCTCGTTCTCCACCCTTTCCTCAATATTTTGCGTTCAGGCTTGCGTTACATTGCAATGAGTAGGGAGTCTTCTCCGGCGCAACAGTTCAATCACATTAATTTTTTTGAAAGTATTATGCAGACAAGTCTACACCGTGGTATCGCTTTTCTCTGGATTCTCTTGCTCGCTCCTCTCTTCCTTACATCGTGTAGTGAGGATACAGTTGGCCCCGACTCATATCCAGTAGTCTTCAAGCCGAAGTCAATCAAAAGTATTTCGGAGATCAAGACATTTGTGAATGAGGGGGGAGCTTGGAAAGAAATCTCAACAGAGAATCCTGACATTGCGAGTGATCCGTTCTTTGCTGAGTCGACAGTTATTCAGAGTGATGATGGTTCGTACCGACTTCTTTCAAGTACTGAATGGCAGGCGGATGAGGATGTAACGAACACGAAGTTCGCCTACACGAAGAGCGGCGATGAGTTTGTCTTTTCAACGATCTTGCCATCGGTTAAGGTCTATGCGAAAGGAGACTACAGTTCATTTGATGTCTATAACATCGCATTGATTTCTCGCTCAGATGATGGGAGTGGATCTACGGTAGAATTCACGATTCGGGGTGCATACAATCCTTCCGCAGACATCTTCACCCAGTTTGAACTGGATCCCAGCAGTTCAACCAACGATACCGTAGCCTACCAGACATTCCAGATGGTCTACGAGGCAGAATAACCGATTGATGACGATAAAAACCGGATTGCGGATGTTAACCTTCCGCAATCCGGTTTTTGTGTGTGGGTATTATCTGGCTCACTCTACAAACTCTATCAACTCACAACTCTACAAACTCTCACCGATACTCTGGGTTCGGATGATCGAACCGGCATCCGGCATCCCAGGCCGAGCGTTGGTTGCCGTGTGCGGGAATCCCTCCAGCATCTTTTAACATGCGGGCTATGTGGAGAAGATTCCAAGTCATAAAGGTGGTGTTCCGTTGCGTGAAATCGTTTTGGGGTCCGCCGGAGCCTTCGTCGCGGTATGATGGGCCAGGGCCTGCTTCGCCAATCCACCCGGCGTCGGCTTGTGGTGGGATTGTGTAGCCGAGATGTTGGAGACTGTAGAGGATGTTCATCGAGCAGTGTTTGATTCCATCTTCGTTTCCAGTGATAATGCAGCCACCGACGCGACCGTAGTAGGCGTACTGTCCTTCGCTGTTCAGGTTGCCGGAGAATCCGTAGAGGCGTTCAATCACTTTCGAGCAGACCGACGATTTTTCGCCGAGCCATATCGGGGAACCGAGTACCAGAATATTTGCCGCCATCACCTTCTCTTGGATTGCCGGCCACTCGTCCACATCCCATCCATGCTCTGTCATGTCGGGATAGACCCCGTAGGCAATTGCGTAATCAACAGGACGGAGCATCTCAACGGTTACCCCGTTTCTCTCCATGATCGCTTTCGACACGTTGAGCAATCCCTCAGTGTGGGAGAGGTCAGGAGATTTCTTGAGAGTGCAATTCAGAAAAATCGCCCTCAGGTCGGAGAAGTCCGTTTTGTTTTCCGAGCAGAGTTTTTCTTGTTCTTCGTTGAGTGCCATACAAGTATCTCCTTTTCTTAATAGATAGAGCGCAGTTGAACAAGTCTCAACTCTCAATAATAGTGAACTCCACACAACATATCGGCGACCTTTCTTATCCCCCTTTTTGAACTCGACCACTCCAGAAGATAATGATCGGAACAATCAGTACTGTTGGCCCAAGCCAAGTGATAATTGCTGGTTGTATCGTGACGTTGTTTACTGTGAAGGCAGTCAGGGCAGCTATGGTTGCCGAGAGCATCATTATCAAGTGGCGAGAAATTCGCTGCCTTCCCTTTACGCCTCCATTCTTCAACTGCTTCAGGTCAAAGCTGCTGAGTAGACCACCAATCACTCCGAAAGATAGGAGAATAACTCCTCCTCCTGTGCCAACTATCACTTTGTAGAGAGCCATGCTAACCATAACCAACGATGTCAGGAGCATCAGGCCAGCACTGATCCAATCGAACCATCGTGGAACTCCTTTCCTGTTCGTTGCATAACGCCAACCGGCCAGCGTAAGGTAGAGACTGAAAATCCCAATGAGGAAGAGAAAAGTGTTCGGGTGGATGACTGCCATCGGGAAGGCCGTGAGGGCAATGATAAGCATCGACCAGAAGAATATTCGGCCACTGAGGATGTGCCACCGATGCTTCAGGTTGACGGCTTTGGCGAGCGTTGCCATCAAAGCCGTCGCCAAGGCGGTGCTTCCGGCAAGAACGTGAACTATCGTTAGCAAGTTCTGGAGAGTTGTCATTGTGCTTGCAGAGCAGATTCGTTGTTCTGTGGAGTTCGGATCGTTTGATCGGAACGTGAGGTGGAAGGCATACTCCACTACCACTCTCATGTTGCACTGCTGCGAAATTGCGTCGCTCTGCTGTTTATACCGGACTTCGGTACATCCCAAACAATAGGGGAGGGTTTGCCGAAAGATCCATAACGGTCATTCATCACTGACGTTCGCCGTCGGCGACTGTCGCAACATCATCAACCATGAGAAAAATGAAACTCTTTGCCTACTCGATCTTCTGCCTGCTCCTCTCCACAATCTCCTATATCGATCTCGCTGCGCAGGCGGCCGGAAATGCAATTGTGAACCAATCGGTTCAAGGCTCTAATCGTCCGGACTATGCTCCAAATTCAACTCACAACCCTGAGAATTCCTACAATCGCTCTGCTTCTCGGTTCGCTGTTACTGACTCCACGTTGGTTCTGGATGTCAGCGCACTTATGAATGTGCCGGCAGATGAGTACGTGGCAATCTTTGCTCTGGAACAAGTGGCTCCCACAGCCGACTCTGCAACGCATCTCATGAATGAGCGAATTGAGAAACTTGTAAATGAGGTGAAGAGATATGGAGTTGGTGAGGCAGACCTCCACGTCGATGTTGTCTCGCAGATACCGATGTATAGTTATCAGGTCGAGCAAAAGCTTTACAGTCACACGTTCAACGAAATACCGGTAGGCTTCAGTCTGCGGAAAAACATTCACATCAGGTACGCAAAACCTGAGGTTCTCGAAGAGTTGGTTGCCGTTGCCGCCCAGCAGGAAATCTATGACATCGTGAAGGTTGAATACATTGTGCGAGACGTAGCGGCGGCATACGATTCACTGAGAAGCGTCGCCATCACAGCGATACAGAAGAAGGTGAAAGATTTTGAGAGGCTTGGGGTGCAGATTACGCAGGCTCCCCCAATAATCTTAGAGGGAAGTGGCGCCACAACACCAGTAGAGCGCTACGTGAGCTTCTCCGCTTTCGGCAGCACGTCGATAACGGCAAGCGATGCTGGCAGGGAAGCACTTTACGGCAGCGTAAAGGTTAACCCAGCCGACAAGCCGAAGACAATCTACCACAACCGAATTCCCTTTACCAGCTACGACGTTGTCGTGAATCCGAGCGTCGTTGAGCCAGCGGTGCAGTTTACCTATCAATTGGCCGTGCAGTATCGATTGAAAAAAGTTAGAGAAAAAGCGTAGGGTAGCTTCCTGCTCGGATAAGTTCTCTCGCTATCATTCTGATGATTCTTTCCGTTAGTGAATCAGTATAGCCGGATGTTTTTATAAATTCATCTTAGCCACAGCCTTGACTACATTCAACTATCTCATAACGGAGGATCTACTATGAGTGCGCCAATTGCGAGAGTATCATTGGAACAGTATGCAGAACTTTGTGCGTTGATGGGTGATACTGGTGGAGATGTGGCAAAAGAGAACGCCATTGCTGCCAACCACGGGGTTTCGGCAGAAGCTTGGAAGGAGGCGAAGGAGGGATATACCGCCCGGATGAGCGATCCGAGTGACATGGGGAAGACGGCGATGGCCTTCATGCCACTCTATCAAGCAGCGCAGGAAAAAATGCGTGGTGGTGGTGAGCCAGCTTCGTTGGAAACCTACACAAAAGTCCACGCCGAAATGGCATTTAGGAAAGATGATGCCGGGAACCAGATCGACTACAACACTGTCTTAGCCGAACACGGCTTCACACACCAGTCGTGGTTGGAGGTAGAGGGTTATTGGACGCCACGGGTTGGTGCTCCAGATCAGCCGAAGTGGGATCCAGTGTTAGGACAGAAATTCCGCGAGATGATGCAAGCTGAGTCGGACAGGATATTTGGGATTGTGCGGTAGTTATTAATATCTCTATTCGGCCATGCAGGTAATGCAAATGCCTAAAACAAGAGGGGAAGCCGAATAACAGTTCGGCTTCCCCTCTTGCTTATGTAGATGGAAAAGAAAAGCACTCAGGATATGATGTATTCCTACAAGCGTTAGTCAGTATTGAGAAGTGCGAAGGCTACGCGCCCTCTACACAGAGCCATGAACCTTTCAAGCTTCTCCGAAGTTAAGGTCAATGACTTAAAACCATGAATGATAGCATTGCGAATATGGTATAGTTCTACAAGTTCATAGAGTTCAGCAGAATCAATAATCCCTTGATCCACAAGTTGTTGAAGAAGGCGTCGTGTATCAAAGCTCTCTACATCTATACCTTCGCGTTTTCCGATACGTCTCAACGCCCACTCAACTAATGACCAACCAATCATGAAGGCCGCTTCCATACTTCCTGATTTGGCTAAAGACTCCATTAACGGAATCTTTTCATGCACATCTTCTTCAGCATAAGGTGTTGCATCAATAAGTGGTGATTCAGGTAGTAGTCGTAACTCGAAGCGCCATTGAGGCATAGAGTGAATAGCTTTTGCCAACTCTTGAATTTGAGAATTCTCCACAAGTTCTCTGCGTGATCTGACTTCTACTACAATATGTTCGATGCCATTCTGAATGAGGAGATCAGGCCGGAATTTTTGCAAGAGAGAAGGCAACTGATCAGGTGAAGGCTCAAAGATAATCTCGTAACCGAGATTGCGATATTCTTGAGCAACTTGTTGAATGTACTCACTTTCCGTTATGAGTGTAGTTGTCATAGTAAAAACTCCTGTTGATTTGGGGCATGGTCAACGGTGATATGGAGGAAGTCACCGTTACTGATTAACCCTTGAGCAAGGGCAGGCGTTATGCGCCGAAAGTGTACGTCTCGCAAACAACGTTTCCGACATAGAATATCTGTTATTTGTTCATCATCGTCGTAAACAAGACCTTTCAAGGCATCTGCAATGGGCTTTGGAATGTTGTCAACGTCTCCATGAATATCGACGTAAAGTAACGTAATGGTCAACATGATATTACCAGTTTCAGGTAGCTCTCCAGTTGGCCAAGTTCTTAAAGCCGCTACTCGAACGTCTTCTTTCCACTTTCTGATGCGTTCTCGACGACGTGTCTGTTGTGAAACTGGGCGACCCTCAACAATGAACTCAAAGGGGAATGACATGGTGAAGATGATATGTAGTGATTACTGCACTGAGCCTCAGAACTCCTTCCTCTCTGTCTCCCCGACATAGCGTGAGTGAATTTTGCCGAGTGCGTTCACTCGTTGTTCGGCGAGGCGGTTTGAGGCAACAACCGTCAACGTGTTCTCCGCTTCAGCACGGTTGATGATGCTCTCGACGATGTTGTAGATATTCTCCGTCATGTGGAGCGCGCGCGCTTCGGAATATCCTTCGAGTTCAACGTAGACGTTGATAAGTCCACCGGCATTAATAACGTAGTCTGGAACGTAGAGGATGCCCCGTTCCTTCAACCCTTGCGCGTGGCGCAATTCATCCTTCAACTGATTGTTTGCCGCGCCAGCCACAATCTTCGCCTTGATTCGGTCGATTGTGCTGTCGTTGACCGATCCACCAAGTGCTGCGGGGGAGAAGACATCGCACTCGACATCGTAGATTTCATCCGGCTCGACTACGGTGACGTTCTTGTTCTCCGAAACGACGTGGGCTACCTTCTCATCGTAGATGTCGGTGATGATTGTCTCGGCTCCTTCCTTCGAAAGGTGTCCAACAAGGTAGCGGGCAACATTCCCTGCACCCTGCACGGCGATCTTCTTCCCTTCTAACGAGTCGCTCCCGTACACTTTCTTGCAGGCTGCTTTCATTCCGTGGTAGACGCCGTAGGCAGTGAATGGGGAAGGATCACCACTTCCGCCACGCGAGCGGATACCGGCGACAAATTTCGTCTCCAGACGAATCCACTCCATGTCAGAGACCGATGTCCCAACATCTTCAGCCGTGATATAGCGTCCTCCGATCCCTTCAACAAAACGCCCGAACGAGCGGAAGAGGGCTTCCGATTTTTCAGATCGAGGGTCGCCAATAATCACAGCCTTCCCACCACCTAAGTTCAAACCGGAGATCGATGCTTTGTAGGTCATCCCGTGTGAGAGTCGGAGCACATCTTCCAGAGCCTCTTCATCGTTGTTGTAAGGCCACATCCTCAGTCCGCCAAGTGCTGGACCAAGCGTTGTGTCGTGAATGGCGATGATCGCCTTCAGACCTGAATCTTTATCAGAGCAGAAGATTACCTGCTCGTGATCGCGTTGTTGAATGGAATCAAAAATCATTCTGAATTGGTAATTGAGCTTTGAGAAATTAGCTGTTCGTAGTGGGGTGTTAGGCGCAAGCTGTTAGCCTTTGCCTGAACCTTCTGTTGTGAGTGTTTTGTTCTATCAAATTTTTATTGAGTCTGCTTGATGGTTGTGATCGTTTCGCCCCACCGACTACAAACCGAACATCCAGTACAAGATGAGAGCGGCACTTTCGCGAACGTGATAGAATGCCAAGTTCTTTGGCCCAAGAGGAGAATCGGATGGGATGCCGTTTGCCTCAAGATCATTGAACGCACATATCTCCAGCGCACGCTTTAGGTGGAATTGATCGGAGATCACCACAAATGATTCCCACCCCTGTTTTGTCAGTTCATCCCGAATAAAGAGAATCTGTTCCACTGTTGAGCTTGTTCGTTCTTCTAAGACGATGGCAGTCGGTTCGGCTCCCATCTTTAGAAGTTCTCGCTTAGCTACTTCGGCCTCTGTTAGCTCGTTCGGAGCATTACCGCCGGTAAGAACAAGAAACTCTACTACGCCATCTTTCAGCAATTCATATCCCTTGTGAATCCGCTCACGAAAGACAGGACTCGGCTTATTCCCGCTCCAGACTGCTGCACCCAAAATTACCCCAGCGTCATACTCTGCCCGGGGTTTTATCTCTGTTGGGGGGGGAGTTACCGGATCGATCAGAACTGAAATAATAACGTAGCCGTAGGTCAGCAACGCGATTGATGGAGTGAAAATAGCAACGATCAACACCTTCCGCCAAAAGCTCCGTCTTGGTGGTTGCAGGAAGGAGACCAGTAGACCAAGTTCCAACGTTTTAAATCCAAGGTAGAGAACCCCAATTTCTGGCTGATTTTTCGGCGAAACGGACATCAGCAGAAAGAGGAGACCGATTCCAGTTAAGGCAAAGGCGAAGGAGGAGAGGGATAAATTTGGCGCGTGAAGTCGGCGCGTAAAAGCACCTATCATGAATATTGCGACAAAGGGGAGGGCGAGGAGAAGACCGTACAGGTTTGCCGTTTTCCCAAATGCGAGGTAGTCAGGCGTGAGTCCTTGATTCGAGTAGCGCATCCAAGTCATCACGAGCATTGCTCCGATTTCGAGTGCGATGGCTACAATATAGAAGAGGGCGAACCACGGGGAAGCTTTGCGGTTTGCCTTATTGGACTCTGCCTGTTGACTCTGTGGTTCAACAGGTGTGATAAGAGAATCCTCAGTTGGAATTCCTTCCGGTCGTAATTCCGGCGAGCTATCCTGCATCGATTCTCCTCGGATGATATGGGGAGCGGTAACTGATGGCAGGGGAGTTCCCGTAGCGGTTCGGTTCCACATCGAGAGAAGTGTTGAAGACCTCTTCCAATTGCTCCGGCGTTAACACCACATCGGGTTTCCCCTGAGCAACCAGTCTCCCTTTTGAGAGCATAATGATCCGATCACTATACATCGAAGCTAAGTTCAAGTCGTGAATCGAAGCTAAGAGCGTAAGCGAACGTTCGGCAACCACCTCCCGAAGTGATTCGAGAATGCTCTGCTGCCAAGAAATGTCGAGGTGAGTTGTCGGTTCGTCCAGTATAATCACGTCGGTCTGTTGTGCCACTGCTGTTGCAACCATCACACGTTGAAGTTCGCCGCCAGAAAGCTGAGTGATTGGTTCGTGCCGTAAATCGTTCAAGGAGAGGAGGGCAATTGCCTCCTCCGCCACTGCAAGGTCGTTATCTGTCTCAAATGCTCCATAGCCTGATTTCCAGGGAGTGCGTCCCATCAGTATAATCTGCTCAACCGTAAAAGGGAAGACTGGGCGCCAAGTCTGGGAAACATAGGCAATATGTCTGGCCCGGTCATGTTGCGACCACGATTCCAGTGGACGTCCCAACAGTTTAACGCTCCCTGACTCTGGCTTCAGGAAGCCGCAGAGAATGCGGATTAACGTTGTTTTGCCCGAACCGTTTGGACCGATAAGACCGGTGACCATTCCCGGTTCTATCTCAACCGAAACGTCTTGTAGCCCAAAACGGGGTCCGTGCCGAAACGTTATGTTTGTGGCCTGAATCGACATATCTATCCAACATAATAATGAATCGGAGATAAACGGAGGTTCTCTTCTGAAAGAGGATGTTTGTCTTCGAGGGGCAAACCTACGGATGGTGAACTGATGAGTTCCGGAAAAATATTGGCAGTTGATATTGGCGGAACAAAAATTGCGCTCGGAGTTGCCGGACGTGAAGAGTTCCGGCGAACAGGAAAACTTGACATTGTAGAGAAATTCCCTGTTCCAGAACCTCGGACTCCAGACAAAGTAGTTCCTCTGATTTTTGAGGTTGGCCAACGGTTGCTTCAGGGAGCAGAGCTTGAGGTTGTCGGCATTTCGATTGGTGGTCCGCTCGACCACAAGCGTGGTCTCGTCATCAATTTTCCTCACCTGCCGGGATGGAAGAACTTACCTCTTGTCTCCATCCTCTCCGACGCCTTCGGCGTCCCAGCTCAACTCGACAACGACGCAAACCTTGGTGCTCTGGCAGAATATTGGTGGAGAAATGGGGAGAAACAGGATCCGTTCCTCTACCTCACGCTGAGTACAGGTATTGGTGGGGGAGTGATTGTCGACGAGAGGCTGCTGCACGGGCTTGCATCGGGTGGGGGAGAAGTCGGGCACATTACCGTGCAGACTGATGGCCCTCTCTGCGACTGCGGTAACCGAGGTTGTCTGGAGAGAATGGCGAGTGGAACGAATATCGCGCGGCGTGCGCGTGAGGTGCTCGCGGCCTATCCTGAAAGGGGGAAGAGGTTGCGAGAACTTGTTGGGGGGGAGGTGGCACAAATCAGAGCGGAAACAATTTTGACCGGCTATAGAGAGGGAGAGGAAGTTGCCACTGAAGTTTGGCTGGAGATGATTCGGTATTTAGCAATTGGACTTGGCACACTAATCCACGTGATCTCTCCCGAGAGAATTGTTCTCGGTGGCGGAGTCTCACTTGCCGGAGATGATCTCCTTCTCCCACTTCGGCAGAAGTTACGTGAACACGTACACTACATCCCGGTTGACCAGATCGACCTCCGGGTTGCCTCGCTCGGTCACGACAGTGCGTTGATAGGGGCGGCGACGATGGTGGTGGGGAGTTTGTAGAGATGAGAGTTGATAGAGTTTGTAGAGTGGGGAAGATTGCCCTGAAAACAGGGCAAGAAACGGCTTGAAGCCGTTTTCTCTCTGCTGACCTTCCTCAACACCCCGATGAATCGGGGTGTTAATCTCAGGTGGTGATTACCTTATTCATTCTTCCAGTACCATAGAGGGAAGAGCGGACTGTTCTTGTAGCTCTCTTCGTGTGGATGGCCTACTAACTACTCCTCATCGAAATACTTAATCGTTCTGTCAGTTCGGTAGAGCAACAACCGGTGTTCTGATTCTTTATCCTGGGGGTCGGCAGCAACATATTGTCGTTTCGTCTTCCAATTGCCATACTCATCTCTCTCATCGTAGATATAGTCGAAACCACGCTGATATGTGGTGTCGTTCCCAAACGAGTCGGCTACAGAAATTGGATCGCCATATTCATTAAAAATCTGCGAGCGTGAACTGATGTTCTTTCCATCCTTGAACTCCTGAGTGATGGTCGCCGCGTGATTCCCATTTTCGAGGAAGCGTTTGATCTCTTGCCGATCTACAATCGTATCATTCCCATAGTTCCACCTCCAGAAGATGACAGGAGTTGTTGTGTCGCCATAGACATATGAAGTGTAATCGTATTGAATCCGACTCTCTGGAACTCCGGCAGTGTCCTTTAGTGAGCGGATCAGATCGGTTGCTGGATTATAGTGGCGGATTGTGGAGCCTTGGGGCTTATCACCCTTCATGTAGAAGAATTTTTCAATTGAGGTAAAAGCGTCGGTTGCAGAATCTTGCTCTACTAAGTATTCCAGGCGAGAATTCACGTAGAAGTAGAGATAGCGAGTTGTTTTACCACTCTGAAAATTCCGTTCCACTCTTGCTTTCAGCTTCCCATCTGGCATATATGTGAATGTCTCATCCAGAATTACTCGTCCAGAATCTTTATCGCGAATTGATCCAGCGGCTGAGACTTCAAAGACTGGTTTGAGAGAATCTGCTTTCTTGTCGTAGGTGAAGAGCGAAGTTGTCGAGGTAGCCTGTTGTAGATATGTCTTCCTCAGCAACAAATTCCCCCCTTTGTTGAAGACATTTACCACGGTTATCTGAAGTGGCTCCCACCGCTCGGTTGCGGGGGAATAAGCTCGACTTGTCGTTGTTGTGGAGAGGACATCCCCTTTCAGTCCGTTTATTTGAACATCTGTTCGAACCGGATATATCTGAGCCGAGCTATTCTGGTAAGTGCCAACGAAAAGAAGCAGTAGAAGAAGAGAGCGCATCGTGAAAACTAAGTTGTCGTTTGTATGATTGTTCATGGTTACCCTTCGGTGAAGTGAGATTCTGCCAACGAAAATAGAGAAGTCAGCAGAGAAAGAACAGGGTGGAAGTGTATCGAGGGGAGAGATGTAACAATCAGGCGGCGTAATTGAGTGTGATGAGAACAACCGACCTTCAAAAAATTATCGAGCGCAAAGGTCGGATAGTAGAGCCTATTATGGTGAAAAGTCTATGTCAAACGTTCCACTGGAGACCTCTCGTTGCGCCAGGAGTCCCACCGTATCCTTTCCTCGGAACCCGAAGTAACCGGCAACATGCTCCCCATCAATTTCGGTAATTGTGGCACTTCCACTCTGCACTCCATGGGCTGTCCACGTTGTGAACTCATCTACTAAAATCCCTTCGTGTAATCCTTCACCGAGTGGATAGGTTCCGACCGTATCATTCTTGAGGATCAATCGAAGAGTTGTGCCGATTGCCGAGCTTCCCTCAATCCGAAGTGTTGATCCCTCTCTTACAGCCTCCAGTTCCGTTGCTCTCCAGGTAGTTCCATCGATAGTTGCACCCATTTTATTTCGTGTTGATGGAGGATCGGTTGTGCCGCAAGCGAGCAGAATTGCCCCTAACGTTGGCATGAGAATGTATTGCAGGAATGAACGTGACTTTCGCATTATGGTCAGATTGTTCTTATCGATGATTGATTTTGCTGCAATGCTAAGAGACAAAAACTAATCACACAAGGCCTTTCCTTATCTCTTCTGGTGGTATGGATGGTCTCTGCCGTATTGGTGGAGCAGTAGGGGCTGTGCTCACAACTCATAGTAACTCCCGACTTTTAGTCGGGGGATTGATCCGAAAACTGGGAAAGAAACGGCTTGAAGCCGTTTCCTCCGCTGCTGAGGCTCTATTGCACCCCGATGAATCGGGGTGTTAATCTTAGGTGGTGATTACCTCACCAGCTATTCAAATTTCTTGTAAACGACAACGGGGAGACACAGTGGTCTCCCCGTCAGTTTCTCTTTATCTCATCCCTATCGTCGACACGCTATTTCGATGAGTTCTTCTATTAGTTCACCTTTGCGTCGACTGTCCCCTTCATTCCCTCGTACTTTACCAGTTCGCTGTCAATCGAGCCGATAGCTACTTTTGTGCTGACCTTTACCGGCATCTTTCGTGCGTCGTCGGTCAGCCAGATCGTGATCTTCCCCTCACTCTTGAACAATCCGCCCTCTTTCACCATTGGCTCTACTTTGATGCAGCGGAACTTCCCAGCCTTAACCGATAAGGTCTCTTTCCCCAACACCTTCACTTTCAAGTCGTGAGTCTTATTATCGTAGAAATTCTTGAGCGTAAAGCTCTGGCCAGCCTTCATGCTTCCGATGTCGTATGCGCGAGTATAGTAGAAGGCACTCAACACATCTTGAACATACTCCGAAACTTTAAACGACCCTTTAGTTGTTCGTGCTACATGCTCCTTTTGGTCGATGTGTGCCGAAAAGTCCTTCTAGGAATCCCCTTCACGGACCTGCTGCTGGAACTTCCAGGGGAAGAGGCCGTCAACGTTGATCCACGTGCGGTAGGTATCGCGCACCTTAAATATCTTATCGAAGCTGTTGGTGGTGCGCATGGTGAACTTAATGTCGAAACAGGGGCGATTGCTTACTGTTGTTGGCTTCGGATCGACACTCATTACCGCGTATCCAGCAGTAATGAACTTGTATTTGACGGCGAAGGTAAGTTTCTCGCCGTAGGAGAAGGCATCGTTGGAAATTGTTCGGAGCGCGGCTTCATTTGCTCCGGTTCTCTCATTTGTCGAGGCTGTGAGGCCAACCATGCCGACGAGGAGTATTGCCGTGAGGGCTACTGCTTTGCGAAGTTTGCCGGTTCTATCCGGCTTGATGAATGAAAACATAGTCATTATCCGATTATGTTGAAATTTTTCAGGATTTACAGGAATGCGGGTCTGACACATCGAGTATGATTGAGTTTGATGAAGGTGAAATTTCATGTGGCAGAGAGAGAGGTTAAGATGATAGTACAAAGTCTGGAACTAACGCATAGAGTTCTGTAGACTCAATGGGTTAGTTCCAGAAAATCCCTGTTTACTTTGATTATTCTCGGCAGAGGTTGTCGCTGCCAAAAGCTATCCCGCCGTTGCGTTCAACTGTTGCAGACATGCCTCCACAACTCGCTCTGGCTTGATGCGGGCTATCACATTAAGTGGGTTCGTGCCGCCTCCACCTGAATTTTGCGGGAGAGGTTCTCCCTCTTCCGGAGTCAGCGTTGTCACGTGTGGCCCAATCGGTGCGCGCCGTTGGGGCCAGTTGGGTGGAGTTCCGGGGAAGAGGGCGACAACAGGGGCACGAACGAGTGCCGCTAAGTGTGCTCCATCCGAGGCGCTACTCAGGAAACAAGATGTTCCTCGGAGCAGTTCGCTCACCCCATTCGGCGAAAGTGTGTCGATAATCGCAGTCCGATTCTTCACGCCAATTCCTTCCTTCAACTCCTCTGCAATTGGTCGCTCCCCGTGGCCGGAGGTAATCACAACGGAAATATCCGGGCGTGCCTCCAGCAGGGTGCGTCCAATCTGAGCAAAACGCTCAACTGGATAGGGAAGAACCGAAGGTTTTCCAACTGGGTGGATGATGACGTAGGGGCCTTCAATTTGTGCTCCTCGCAAGTGTGCTTCTGCCTCGCCGGCAGCCTCTTCCATCGGTGGAAGTTCGGGCATCACAAGCTCGTGCGGACCTGGAATTAGTGGGCCGAGCATATTCATCTCAAACTCGGCCTCGTGGCTCCCTCGATCTTTCCTGCGGTCGTAAACCCAGCGCGTGAAAAGTCCTGAATACCACCGGTATCCCGACCCAATGCGCACGTCGATCTTTGCCCGCATAGCTTCCAGTGCCAGTCGAAACTCTGGCTTAGCGAAGATAATCGCATCTGGCTTGTACTCACGAAAGATTTCCGTTCCCTTTCCCGACGGTGGGAGTGTGAACGCCTGATCTATTTCCCGAATCCGGTGAACCAGATGCGAGATGTAGGGGCGAACGAGAAACGAGAGGTGAACGTCGGGCAGTTCCTTCCGTATTGCCACCGAAAGTGGCAGTGTGAGGATCACATCCCCGAGTTCATCGGTGCGAGATATTAGTATCCGCTGAATTTCTGATAGTGGTGTCAGTCCTAACATAGCTGCAAAGTTACGAAGAGCGGAGCGGAGAGACACGTTCTGTCTCATGAAATCTCTTCTTTCTGATTCCGTATCTTGTCGCTATCTATGAGTATCACACAGAATAAAACCAAACTTCGGGTTGCGTTAGTCGGGGCTTCTGGGGGGATGGGACAAGAAATTCAAAGACTTGCCTCGACCGCCGGTGCAGAAATTGTTTTACGGTTTGATGCCGAGCACCCTCTGCCTGAAGAGCTTCCCGAAACTCCGGTTGACGTCGCGATCGACTTCACCCTTCCCGACGTTGTGAGGAGCAATATCGGAACAATTATGGGTTGGGGAGTTCCCCTCGTGGTGGGAACAACAGGCTGGCTGAGTGAAATCGATGAGGTAACGGAGGAGGTGAAGCGGAGTGGGGGCAAGTTAATCTGGGCTTCGAACTTCTCGATTGGGGTGCAGGTGTTTTTTCGGATTGTTCGGCAGGCGGCGGAGTTGATGGAGCATCTTCACGATTACGATGTTGCCCTCCACGAAGAACATCACCTCCGCAAGGCCGATTCACCGAGTGGCACAGCCCGAACGCTGGGGGAAATCTTGTTAGCGTCGTTGAGTAGAAAGAGAGAGGTCTTAACAGAGACATCACACGGGCGCATCTCTCCAGAGGCTCTTCACATCACAAGTCGGCGACTCGGCGCGATTCCGGGAACGCATACCGTCACGTTCGATTCAGGTGCAGACACGATAGAACTGGTTCACCGTGCCCGGAACCGTTCAGGCTTTGCTCTGGGTGCGCTCGTCGCCGCAGAGTGGATTCATACTGCTCCTCCGGGATTCTACTGTTTCGATGAGATATTCGAACAGATTATCTACCCACAAGAAAAAGATTTAGACATAACCGAATAGCATAGGCAAAGAATGAAAAGATTATTTGAAGGAACTGGAACCGCTCTATCTACACCATTTAAGGAAGATGGACGAATCGATTTCGACTCGTTCGAACGGTTGGTGCAATACCAGATTGACGGAGGGATTGAAGCACTTGTCGTATGCGGATCAACTGGCGAAAGTGCTACGATGACCTTTGATGAGAAGGTAGAATTGATTTCCCGGACTGTGGAGCTTGCCTCCCACGTTAGTACAAACCGACCTCAGGTAATTGCCGGCACAGGATCGAATGTTACCTCGGACACCATTCACCTAACGGTGGAGGCTGCCGGACTCGGCGTTGACGGAGTGTTGCTCGTCTCCCCATACTACAACAAGCCATCACAGCGTGGAATATATGCCCACTACGCCGCGGTGGCCGAAGCGGTTCCGAATCTTCCATTGATTCTCTACAATGTTCCGGGGCGAACTGGAAGCAATATCACTGCCGCGACAACGCTGAAGCTGGCGCGTGATTTCCCGAACATTGTGGCAATAAAGGAGGCATCGGCTGATCTCGAACAATGCTGTGAAATCATGCTCCACGCTCCCGACGACTTCCTTCTCTACAGTGGTGAAGATTCCCTGACCCTCCCGTTGATTGCAATGGGGGCACGCGGAGTGATTGCAGTGGTAAGCAACGAAGTGCCACATGAATTTGGTGAGATGGTGCGAGCCGGTCTCTCTGGGCACATTGCAAAAGCGCGCGAGCTTCACATGCGGCTCTTCAATCTGATGCGATTGAATTTTATCGAGTCGAATCCAGTTCCTGTAAAAGCCGCGCTCGGTATGATGGGCATTTTTACTGAGGTAGAATATCGTGAGCCACTTGTTCCATTGTCGGAAGAGAACGAGGACCTGTTGCGCGATGAGCTTCGGCGGCTCGGTCTTGTGCAGGGCGTTGAGTCTCCGATGGAGGTAAATGATTAATGGAGAACAGGGAAAGACGAGGAACTGGGGGAAGAAAGGAAGGTGGTGGCGATCGTCCGAAGGGGAAGCGTTCGGGGGAGAGAAGTGAGCGGAGTGGAGGGGGGGGGAGAGATGAGGGAGGAAGAGGAAGGTCAGGTGGTGGGCGTTCGAGTGGAGGTCGAGGGGGGAATCCTCGCACTGGAGGAAGAGGGAAATTTGAGGGGAGGAAGACCTCCGGCGGGAGGGGAGACCAACATCGGCGACACGATGATAGGGGAGGGGAGAATAGAAGAGAGAGAGAACCAGAGGGGATGGATCCTGTCGAGTTTTGGTCAATTTGCTCGGTGAACGGAGTTCCTCTCTCCCACGAGCAAATGGATCAGTTTGCCCGCTACGCCGAAGACTTGCTCTACTGGAACGACCAGATCAATCTGATCTCACGTCGCGATACGCCACATATCTGGGGAAGACATCTTCTCCACTCGATAACTCCTGTTTTGATGAAGCTCCTTCCAGAGTCAGGGCGCATCCTTGATATTGGGACGGGGGGAGGACTGCCGGGGATTCCAATCAAGATTACCTTGCCGAAACTCGACGTGACGATGCTTGACTCGATCGCGAAGAAGGTTCGCACTACTGGTATGCTTGCCTCCCACATTTCTGAGCACGGACTTCGAGCAATTAGAGAGCGGGCCGAAGAATTAGTGAACGACCCTCAGCACGTTGGGGCCTACGACGCTGTTGTAGCTCGCGCCGTTGCACCACTTGTTGACCTGATAGGCTGGGCGAAACCTCTACTAAAACCGCAGGGGAGCATTGTCGCCTTGAAGGGGGGAGCCTTAACCGATGAGATCGACCACGCTCTCCACAAATTCCCAGAAGCGCAGATTCAAATTCTCGACATCGAAGTTCGGGGTACTGACTGGTTTACGCAGGAGAACAAGCGGATTGTCACTGTCCGATTTGATTCGGAGCCATCAAGTTAATCCACTACCGAGCAGAGCTTTGAGAATTCGCTAAAACAGAAAGAGGAGAGCCGGTAAGAATTCAATTCTCACCGGCTCTCCTCACGTTCGGTTCGTCGCTACGTGCGTGCAGTTTACTGCTATGATATTACTGAGGCGAAAATGTTCCACCAACTGACTGCTTCGGCGACTCTGCTGGTGTCGAACTTTGCGGGGAGGAGGTTGTGGTTGATGCCGTTGGGCTTACAACCTTCTGTTCTGTTTGCTTCGGTTGTTCTTCCTTCACGCTGACAGAGGAACTTGAAGGGGAGCTTTGGACAGGCTTCGTCTCTTGCACAACACTCGTTTGCGCTTGCTGTGTTGCTACCTGTTGGCTTTGCTTCGGTTGCTCTTTCTTCACGCTGACAGACGAACTTGAGGGGGAGCTTTGAACAGGCTTCGTCTCCTGCACCACACTCGTCTGTGTTTGCTGTGTCGTTACCTGTTGGCTTTGCTTCGGTTGCTCTTTCTGATTGTTGGGCGAAGTCGACGAAGTCGATGCCGGTTTCTGCTGTTCAACAACACCTGCAGATTTTGTCTCTGCTTTGTAGCGATTTCCACTTCCCAGATTGGCGGGAGCAGATGTCTTCGGCTCGGCTACCTTCGTTTCCTCTACCTTCGCTACCTGTTGGCTTTGCTTTGGTTGTTCTTTCTGATTGTTGGGCGATGTCGACGAAGTTGATGCCGGCTTCTGCTGTTCAACAACACCTGAAGATTTTGTCTCTGCTCTGTAGCGGTTTCCATTTCCCAGATTTGAGGGCGCAGATCTCTTAGGCTCGGCTACCTTCGTTTCTTCTACCTTCTCATCAGTTCTGTTTCCTGTGGTACTTACAGGGACGGTCTCACCAAACCCTCTTTGCTCTCTCCCTTTCGTTGCAGACATCTCCTCTTGTTTGACCGTGCTCTTTCCTTCTTGAGATACAGATTGTTCTCCAGTCGTTCCATCCCCAACCTTCGATTCTCTTCCATAGTTGATCCCTTTCTCTTCGCCACTCTTCTCCACCTTCGTTAGCTCCTCTTCCTCAAAGGTTGTGACAATGCCTTCTGTACTTCCGTCAACTCGATCTTTTACTGGTTTCCCTTCCTCTCGTTTCTGATCGTTTGTTGATATAGTCACATCGTTCTGACCACTAATCCGATCTTCGAGAATCTTTGCCTCTTCTTTCTCCCCTGTCCCATTTGTCGTCACCGTACCGTCGAGGCCATCATTCTCCCAGTATTCAAGAGGTCTTTCCTCCTCCCCTCTTCCATTGCTTCTGCTTGTTGTGACTGTACCCTCACTACTTCCACCTACACGATCCTCAATCGGTCTATCACGTTCTCTTCCTGAATATGGGGGCGTGTGTGTGATAACTGGAGGTGTCGATGTCTGGTCAGGGAGGTAGATCACCTGTGGATTTCTTCCCCGTCGATCGGGAGGACAGTCGGCAGGATCGGCAGGATAGTAGTAGTTCCCATTCTGATCGACGACAACGTAGATTGTTTCGGACCTATTGGAGCTGACTGAGTGGGTGCACCTTCCGGAGCAGGTCTCTTGCCCAGTGTAATATGATCGCGAAGTGTTGGTGGCGTCGGCTCTGGAGCAACAGGGGCAACTTGCTCTTGAAGTCTGGACATACCGCACCGACTCTGCCGTAGTTCCAGAGGGAGATTCGTAGTAGTTCTCAATCGAAACGCATCCAGTCAGGGTGGACCCAAAGTAGGTGAGGCCAAGTAGTGCATACAGTAATCGAACATGTTTCATAGGTCATCTCATGTTTTCTATGGTGAAAAGAACTCTGCCCGGCGTTAGTCGGGAGATAGCTTGGTTGGCGGAGAAAAAATGATACATCTGCAATAATCAGAGCGAAGAGGATGCAATCTTTGGGTAAAGGTTTAGACTGCGGTACAGAAATTTTTATTCTGTGGATTCTCCAAAAAAAAGCCCCGACCCTGCTAATGCAGGGTCGGGGAACTCATCTTGAGCCTTCTTACCATTCAACGTATCGCTGTATCTTACCCATTGCTCAAGAATTCGTTGTGGATCGTCAAACCATCATTCATTGTTCATCACAACAGTCGTCTCGTGGGCAGAAGACAGACGTTTAGCAATACGTTTAACCGAAGCAGAAAAAAAATGCGGACATACGGAACAAAGAAAAATTTTCTCGCTCTCGAGGACTCACACTCTTCGCTTCACAGCTCAGAAATCGCTATCCTTTCAGCTCCATACGAGCATACTGTCAGCTACGGAGGGGGGACGGCAAGTGGACCGAGAGGGATATTGCGGGCTTCGGCCTACGTTGAGTTTTACGACGATGAGTTCAACCGAGAGCTTTGTTTTGATAAGGGGATTGCCACAATCCGGCAATTGAAATTTAAAGGTGCGGTCGATCAGGATGCACTCGATCTCATCGAGAGTGCCGTCTCTTCGCTGATCGAGGCTGGAAAGTTTGTGGTGACTCTCGGGGGAGAGCACACAATCTCAACTGCTCCGATTTTAGCTCACCTACAACGCTATCCCGAAATGTCACTTCTTCACTTCGATGCACACTCCGATCTACGAGACAGTTATGAAGGTTCGAAGTATTCTCACGCCTCGTTTGCGGCGAGGGTTGCCGAGAAGATGGATCCGAAGAAGATCACGCAAGTGGGAATTCGTGCGCAGTGTAGAGAAGAGGCAGAGTTTATTCGGTCGCACGGAGTAAACACATTCTACGCAAATGCAATTCGCAGGGGGATGCACGGCACTTCGTGGCAGGAACGAGTGGTGGAAACGTTAGCCGAAGAGGTCTACATCACGTTCGATGTCGACTACTTCGATCCGGCAATCATGCCATCAACTGGTACTCCTGAGCCAGATGGTTTCCTCTACTCCGAGACCTTGGATGTCTTCCGCGCACTCATCAAATCTGGACGCCGCATTGTTGGCTTCGATGTTGTGGAGCTTGCTCCGATTGAGGGAATCTCCCACCCAGACATATTAACTGCTCGGCTCATCTATAAGATGTTGAATTTCGCTTTTGCCGACCATCTGCCGGAGTATCCGAAAATTAGAGTGGAGAACGTGGGGGCAGGGAAGAGTTTGTAGGGTAGAGGTTGCCAATCTCTTTGCGGAGCGATTGTCGACAGTTGTGGAGTGCGATGCTTTACTTCTCAAGTTCAGTGATCTTTCAGTTTGATTGGTGTGGCAAAGCCATATCGGTGCAACACCTCCTGTGCTTCAGGAGAGACCAGATAGTTTAGGAAGAGTGAGGCCTCTTCAGGGTGGAGGGATGTGCGCAGAATAGCTGCCGGGTATCGAATTGGAGAGTGAAGTGAAGAATCGACAACGCATGCAATTCGTGTTCCCGGGGCGGTTTTCGCATCGCTCGTGTAAACGAAACCGCAGTCTACTTCTCCTCGCTCAACGTAGCTGAGAACTTGGCGTACGTTCCCTCCATAGACAAACCGAGGAATGAGTTCTTCCCACAGACCCGACTTTCGGATCGCCTCTTCAGTGTATAAGCGAACGGGAACACCGGCTGAGGCAATCGCGATATGTTGTAGATGTATCTCACCCAAGTGAGAAATATCAGGTATCGAGAGTCTGCTCCCTTCGGGAAGGAGAATGCAAAGTTGGTTCTTAGCAAATTCTCTGCGCGAGCCGGGGAGTAGAAGTTGAGCGGAGTCGAGACCGTGCAGAATATCTTCCGACGCGACTGCGATTATATCTACAGGTGCTCCACTCTCAACTTGGCGGGCAAGCACGTTTGATCCAGCAAAACTGAAAAGGATGTTGATGTTCGGATGTGCCGCTGTGAAGTTCGCACCCAACTCTTCGAAAGCATCCTTCAGGGATGCTGCGCCACCAACGATAAGTTCTGTCTTCTTCTCCTCGCCGAGTGAATCACCTTCAGCACCTTCACGCGAGCACGAACTGACAATCAATAGCAGGGAAAGCAGAGTTACTGAAACAATAGCATTTCGTCGGTTCAGCAGGGGAACCACTCGCTTCTTCACGCTTCTCACAAGATTACCGGCGTTGCTCCCTACAGCAGTCTTCATTCCCCTTCGCTTCATCTTGAGTGGCAACCTCGCATTGGCAGATCTGCGACTTCTATTGTGAATGTAGTGTGAGAGATCAAATCGAGTGAACGAAACTCTTCATTATTTAGAAAACTCGGATGGAACCTTCATCTCGCGAAGCAAGCGTGTAATCTCCGGCATTACTTCACCACTTGTTGCCCGGATTGATTCGTGTGCGTGGCGTGTTAGAGGTGTCTGTTCAGGGTTGATTTCCACAACGTAGGCTCCAGAGTCAAGCGCAAGTAAAGGTAGCCCTGCCGCTGGCCAGACTACGGAAGATGTTCCAACTGAGAAAAGGATGTTGCACTCTTTTGCCCGCTTCTCAGCAAGTTCAATTGCCGTAGCCGGAAGAAGCTCACCGAACCAGACGACATCGGGTCGAATATTACCACCACAGGAACAGCTTGGGATCTGGTGTTCTGTCAAAATCTCCAAGTTGTCGTGCCGCTTACCACAATTCTGGCAGAAGTTCTTCCGAATATTGCCATGCAGTTCAATTACCTCGCTTGATCCTGCTTCGGTGTGTAGTCCGTCGATATTCTGCGTCACAACCGAAACGTGGGGCACGAATTCTTCAAGACTGGCTATGGCACGATGTCCTTCGTTCGGTTCTGCATTCAACACAACCTCTCGTCTGGCCTGATACCACTCCCATACCATTTGTGGGTTGGCGAGGAATGCGTCGAGGTTCGCAAGTTCTTCCGGTTTGAACTTGGACCAGAGACCACCTTGCGCCCGAAATGTTGCCACGCCACTCTCGGCAGAGACTCCGGCTCCAGTGAATACAGTCACGAGGCGAGCGTTGGTGAGACGTTCGATAAGCGTTTGAGAGATCATCAGCAGAAAGTATCTATTAGGACTATATGATGATAGAGATTATTGAAGAAGTTGATTTCCGTTCTGTTCGCTTTGTTGTGGAGGTAGAGGGAATTCCGATAGACTATTCCTACTGGGGGAGGATCTGCTCGTCACTTGTGACGACCTTGCGCGAGGCAATCCGCTCGACGATAATGCCAGCCGTCAAGGCAAGAAATGGATCGACCTGAACGCGCATATTCCCTCCCTCTCCCAACTCTGCAAGGCAGGCAATGGTCAGAATATAGAGGAGTGCAAAACCGATGAAGAGATCACTTGCAAAGAGTGAGTGATCTGCTGAAGTCCAATTTTCCCCTTTCTGTCTTGCGCGTCGGAATGTACGAACAAATCGGAACAATGTAGAACTGATCAGAAGAAAATTGAAGAGAGGAAGTAGGTAAACAATAAAAATATCAACCGCAAAGTGAGGAAGAGAATCGGTGCGTGGAATCCACCACCGAGACGGGGCGTTGAAAATTTGGTAGCTCTTCACTCCGCAAAAGAGATAGCACTGGTTCACTACAGCGAGAAACATATCGAGCGGATAGGCTTGCGCAATTCTAAGCGTGTTCTGCTCCGATTCTTTCCCAGCCACAGCATAGATTCGGTTGTTCCAGTTGGTATAGCCAGTGGAGCGGAGTGTGTCGTCGAGTGCCGGGTGTTGGTGTTGGGGAGAACGTTGATAGTAGCGGTAATATGTGCTGGGTGAAGAGAAGCGTGGGACGAGAGCCAGCGGTGTGATCTCTCCCTCATCGATTAGCTGGCGTACCTTCTCTTCCGAAACAAATGCCGTCAATCCCTGAAGGTTCATTCCCTGCCACGTGCTACCAGTGAAAGCTCCATACTCGATTTTATTCTTTGTGTAGAGTCCACCAACCAAGAGAAAGCCGACAATTGAAACCGCTGTGTAGAGCCTAAGTCGGCCTCGGTCGACGTTGCGAACCAAGAGAAGAAATCCAACCAGAAGGGGTGGCATCCAAACAAGCAGGTGGAAGAGGCTACGGGTTAGGGGGAGGTAGACAATTCCAGCAATGAAGAGAAGAGCGAAGAGAGGGCGACGGGTGGTGACATATTTCTGTAATACTATAGCCATTGCTACGAGAACTGCCATGATTGGCAATACATAGATTGGCAAACGTTCTGCCCAGATCAATGTGGGGGAGAGTGAGAAGATTGCGGAGACTGCAAAGGCAATCGAGGGACGAATACCTCGATGCAGGCAAAGTGAGTAAAGACCGAGAATGACGCTGAGAGCAAGCAGAGTGTAAATGCTTGCCATCACATCTCCTTGCAAGGTTGTGGGGAAGATGTTTACAATGAGTCCAACTAGTAAGTTGTGTAGAGGTGGTTGAGAGTGGAACTGCCAAAGTGAGCCAAAAAGATCGCTCTGCAAAAGTGCTGGATCGAGAAACTGCATGAAGTCGTTGATGCGATCCATCCTGAACGGAACGAACTGATAGAGAATTACTCTCGACAGAAGAAAAAAAATCAGAAGCCAGAGCAACCAATTCCTTCTGAGTGATGTAGCTGGTGGATCGTTCGTTTTATTGGCAATAGTCATGTGCCCACTAAGATAGGCCTGAGCGCTATCGAGAAAATAGATTTAGTGAAGTAAGAACTGTCTCGTTTCGCTTAAGTTGGGCAAGTTCAAAATCTTGTACAAGTTCTCTCGCTGTTATATCTCTTCTCTCTGAGCGCAGCCCACAGCTCCAAGCAAGCCAACCGATCACCTCTTCTGGTCTCCCCCCCGACGCGCGAATCTCTGCTATCGAAACCGAACCGTGGCGCTTTGCTAAACGCTTACCATCTGAACCGAGAATGAGAGGGACGTGAGCATACGTTGGGGGGGATGCCTTCAAGGTTTGATAGAGAAGAAGTTGTCGTGGTGTCGAGTCGAGTAGGTCGTTCCCTCGAAGAATGTGGGTCACTCTCATTGCAATGTCATCCAACACAACGGCAAGTTGATAGCTTGGAACTCCATCTGCTCGGGCAACGATAAAGTCTCCTGTCTCCTCGTAAACATCCGAGCGAATCGTGCCACATATCAAATCGTTGAACTCGATCACTCTGCCGGGATCAACGCGAAATCGAAGTGCCGGCTCTTTTTCTACCTCGCGAGACTTCCGCTCACTCGCGGTCAGGTTCCGACAAGTACCTGGATAACGCCCGGCAGGAGAGTGGGGGGCACTCATTGCCTCGGCAAGCTCTTTGCGGGAACAGTAGCAGGGATAAAGTAAATCTTGCGCGGCAAGTCTATCCAGAGCTGATTGGTAGAGGTTGAAGCGCTTCGACTGATAGTAGTCCGGGGTTAGCTCGTTATCCCAATCGAGACCGAGCCACTCAAGATCGCGAACAATATCCTTATCTGCCCCCCCAACTGCTCGTGCCTGATCCAAGTCCTCAATCCGAAGAATGATCTTACCACCCACCGAGCGAGCTTGAAGCCATGCCAGAAGAAACGAGCGAGCATTCCCGATGTGAAGGTAGCCAGTTGGACTGGGAGCAAGACGAGCGAGCATGAGTCAAATCAATTCAAAATTCAAAAGTAAAAATTCAAAAAGGGGAGTTGGTAGCTGCACCTCTTCAGAGGGCGCAAGGAGCGAGCGTGAGTCAATTCAAAATTCAAAATAGGAAGAAGATGATGAAAGCTGAGATGAGCCATGTCGAGTATGGTACATCTCATACCTTTTTTCTGTAGATCAGTCGGCTCGTTATGTCACTCAGAACGGAGCCGTAGGCGTGGTGAAGAGTCTCGCAAAATTTGTAGAGCGATTCAGTGATTGTTCGAAATTAATCAATTCAAAAGGGGGGGAGAAAGGGAAGAGATGTACGTGGGCAGATGAAGAAAATTCACCTTCAGAAATTTCGAACTTTGAATTTTGCCTTTTGAATTCCTCAAAACCTTCCATGTTCTCGGAAGAGTTTTTGCGCGCTCTCACCTTCAATCAATCCCTGTTGCGTTGATTCTTCTTCACCGAACGCCTTCATTAGCTCTTCAAACAGAGTGGTGAACTGATCGCCCGGAATTGCCACAACCCCGTTCGCATCACCGAAGATAATATCACCTGGGTCGACCTGAACACCACCAATCGAGATCGGTACATTGTAGGAGTGCATAAAGCCTCGTCGGCGAATATCCTTGACGCAGCGATACGTTCCGAAGACTGGGAAATCTCGCTCAGCAATTTGTGCAATATCGCGCACACCTCCATTTACTGCTGCTGCCACAGCCCCCTGTGCTTTCGCCCGCGCGCTCATCAATCCTCCCCAGAGTGCAGCCTCAATATCTTGGTCTGCCGCTACCAACACGAAGGCTTCTGTTGGTATTGCATCCACCATTTCGAGGAGCTTGTCGATTTCTACATACTCATCGGTAGCGGCGACGCGACATGGGAAGGCGATGCCGCAGACTTTCAGGTTCGGGTCTGGAAGAATGGCTTGAATCGAGTGATCCATCACCCCGCTCGGCAATCCGAGTGAGTCCATTACATCGGAGATCAATGGCGTGTAGAACTGCTCCATCTTCTGAAGCATTATTGATAGCTGCATAGTGTGAGTATATATGATCGCGCAACGTCGCAAAGAAGAGGGTTGAGTCCTTGGCTCTTCTCCATAGCAAGTCAATCTACAAAAAAGCCTATCTCTTCACGGTATGGTGAAGAGATAGGCTATAGGCAGATTTGGATGCTGATCGGATTAGTAGCCGAAGAGTGTCTCGAGCTTTAGCTCCTTTACTTCCCCCAGCTTTTTCAAGGCTTCCATATCGATCTTATCCTTCGAGCCAATAACGCAGTAGACGTATGGCTTTCCGGTATAGCGGTCGTGGTGGAACTTCTCCAAATCGTTAAAGGTAATCTTGTCCAGATTATCGTAGATCACTTGCCGCGAGTCGTAGTTCTGTCCGAACTTCTGCGCATTCAAGTAGTTGAAAAGAATGTCAGATCGTGTTGTTCGCTCGGTCTCAATCTTGTTCTTTAGGCCACCAATTGCCGTTGAGAAACTCTGCTCTGAGCGGGGGAGCGTTGTGTGGAGTTCGTTCATTGCCCCGACGGCATCTTTCAGCTTATCGGCTTGTGTTCCTACATAGGAGAAAATCAGGTGAGGGTTTTCTGGCTTTGAAGGAGATTCGTAGATCGAAAACGTAGAGTAAGCTAATGCTTTCGACTCACGGATCTCTTGAAAAACTACTGCCGACATACCACCACCAAAGTACTCGTTAAATACTGACCGAACTGGTAGCGTCCCTGCGTTATATGGTTCAGCATTTCTCATCCAGATGATCTCTGCCTGCACCATGTCGTAGTCGGCAAAGTAGACAACATTCTTGTCTGTTGATTTGTAGGAATACTTCGTTGCTGCCGGGTATGGGAGGAGATTCTTCGGCGTCTTATGGTATTTCTCCAACAAACTTGTTAGGTCGTTTGATGCCTTCGGACCGTAGTAGAGAACCTTGTGTTGATAGCTTGTCAGCTTGTGAATGCGATCCACAAGTTCTTTTGCCGACATCTCTTTTAGCTGTTCGTTCGAAAGCACATCGTTGAACGGATTCTTCTCTCCGTACAGTGCGTAGTTCACAAGTCCTTGTCCGTGAATTGCCGACTTGTTCTGCTTCGCATCTGTCCGTCCTTTCAAAGTTCGTGCTATCACTCCGTCAAGTGCCGCTTGGTCTGGCTTTGCGTTTGCGAGGAACTCCTCGAACAGAGCCAGTGCCGGTTCAAAACTCTCGTCCGGTCCGCTCAGCGTAACGTACACCTGATCGCGACCTGAGGAGACGTTGAAGTTACAGGCAAGATCGAAGAACTTCGTACTCAGTTCTTCAGAAGAATATTTGTCAGTTCCAAGATATCGAAGGTAGTTGACCGCAAACGGCAGCTTCTTGTCGTTATCGCTTCCCATGTCGAGAACGTAGTAGAGTTGGAAGAGATCGTTTTCCTTATTCTGCACCGAAAGCACTTCCGCCCCATTTGCCAACTTGTTCTTGGCAATATCCTTCGCGTAGTCGACATAGACTGGCTGAATTGGGGGAGCAGGTGTTGTGATAATCGAGGTGACGAACGGACTTTGATCTACACGATTTACCTCAACCGGGGTAATTGCTGGCTTCTCTACCTTTGCAACCTCTTCAGCTTCACCGAGGCGTTTGTAGACAACTGCATAATCGTTGGTATAGTACTTCTTTGCGAAGTCGACGATCTGCTCCTTCGTGATCTTCGCCATGTTCGCAAACTTCTGAGCCTCCCAAGCCGGATCGACCCCAGTGACGAATGTGCTCAGCAAGGCAAAGGCTCCGCCGCCGTTATTCTGGTACTGCGTCATCTGGTCCACCTTCAGGTTCCTGATCGCGCCACGCATTGATGTTTCGTCGAACTCCCCACGCTTGACCTTCTCTATCTCTTGTAGAATCAATTCCTTCACCTCTTCCAGCGACTGCCCCTCTTTCGGTGCTCCATAGAAAACGTGTGTGCTGTAGTCTTTGCTGAAGTCTGGAGAACAAGAAGCGTTCTGAACCAATTGTCTTTTGTTCAGATCCAGGTCGAGCAGACCAGCCCCCTTATATGCGAGGAGCAGGTCAGTCATCTCCAACAGGAGTGCTTCGTTTGTTCCCGCGCCGGGAAATCGCCACGCCATGCGAAGGTGTTCCGGTTCAGGACCGTAGACATTATGCTCACGTGGTGCGTTTCGGGTCTCTTCTGGCTTAAATGTAAAGTTCGGAATGGGTTTCGGGGTCATGTAGCTGAACGACTTGTCGATCAAAGCAATTGCCTCTGCCGGATCGAAGTCACCAACGAGAATCACACCCATGTTGTTCGGGACATAGTAGGTACGGAAGTAGTTCTCTATCTCCTTCAGCGAGGGATTCTTCAGGTGTTCTACAGTGCCGATAGTTGTCTGCGTTCCGTATGGATGATTCCGGAAAAGGTCGGCGTTCAACGTCTCCCAGACTTTATCTCCATCGTCGTCGAGTGAGATATTCTTCTCCTCGTACACCGCCTCAAGTTCCGTGTGGAACAGGCGCATCACTGGCGCGCGGAATCGTTCTCCTTCAATGCGAAGCCACTTCTCCAACTGGTTGGAGGGGATGTCATTCATGTAGGCAGTCACTTCAGTTGAAGTAAATGCGTTTGTTCCGCTTGCGCCGATTGCTCCCACCATCTTATCGTACTCGTTGGCAATTGCATAGGAGGCTGCGACACCGGAGACCGAGTCGATCTTCCCGTAGATCACCTTCCGTTTCGCTTCGTCGGTTGTGTGGTTGTACTGATCGTACAAATCTTCAATCACTGCAAGCTCTTTCTTCTCCTTCTCCCAATTGAGTGTGCCGAACTTATCTGTCCCCTTAAAGAGCATGTGCTCCAAGTAGTGGGCCAAGCCGGTGTTTGTCGCCGGATCGTTCTTGCTCCCCGCCTTCGTTAGAATGAAAGTTTGAATGCGAGGCTCGTTTCTGTTCACCGAGAGGATTACGGTGAGGCCATTATCAAGTTTGTAGTAACGAGCTTTCAGAGGATCGCCGAGGTAAGTGGTATACTGGTATTTTCCATCCATCCCACTTGCTGAGGTGATAGCCATTGGGGTTGGCTGCGCCTGTAGAATAGTAGAGAAGAGGAGAAAAAACAGGGGAGCGGCGATAATTCGTGATAGTTGCTGCATCGCTGGTCAGATTATTCTGTTAAAAAAAGATTTCTATTATCTGAATTGATCAAAACTACGGCTTGAACGGCTGGGGAAACAACAGGTTTCCTTGGCTCTTCCTATTTTTTTCCGAAGTTCAGTAGTTCGGTTACTGTCATATCCACTATTCGGACACAATTCCTGTGAACATTGCAATAGTTTCTTCCGAAATTGTCCCGTTTGCAAAGACTGGAGGTCTGGCTGACGTAGCGGGGGCACTTGGTAAATATCTGTCGCTTCACAACTGCGACGTTCGGCTTTTCACGCCGATGTACGATGTGACGAGCAGAGGGGGGGTGGAGTTCCATCCAGTTGAGTTTCTTGAAGATATAGAAATCAGCTTTGGAGGGGAATCGATTCCATTTTCGGTTGAGACCGCGACCCTTCCCGGTTCGGAAACCGAAGTCTACTTTATCGACTCGCCCGGGTTGTATGATCGAGGGAAAATCTACACCGACGATGGAGATGAATACCTCCGGTTCGCCCTCCTCAGCCGAGCCGTCTTGGAGTCGTGCCAAAGAATGGGGTGGGCTCCCGATGTGATCCACTGCAATGATTGGCAATCTGCTCTGATTCCCCTCTACCTTCGCACTCTCTACGCTTGGGATAAGTTGTTCGCCGATACCAAGACCATTTTAACAATCCATAACCTTGCCTACCAAGGGGCGTTTCGCAGTAGTATTGTAGATCACCTCGGATTTGGTGAGAATCATTCTTTCCTCCACCAAGAGGACCTCCGTTCCGGTGTTTTCAACTACATGAAGCATGGCGTGATGTATGCCAACGCGATTTCCACCGTAAGTGAAACGTATGCACGGGAGATTCAGACTCCGGAATATGGGGAGGGGATGGAGGATATGCTTCGCCACCGGAGCGACGCTCTCTTCGGCATCGTCAACGGTGTTGACTACGATGAGTGGAACCCGGATGATGATCCGTTGATTCCATTCCACTACAACCCGGAAGACCTTAAGGGAAAGAGTGATAACAAGAAGAATCTTCTGGAACGATTGGAATTACCCTACAACCCAGATGTTCCTGTGTTCGGCATTGTATCCAGATTAGTCTATCAGAAAGGCTTCGATCTCTTCTACAACATTATGGAGCCGTTCCTCCGGCACGTTGACTTCCGGCTCTGCGTGCTCGGGAGCGGAGCCGAAGAGTACGAACGTTTCTTCCAGACGCTGAACGACCGTTACCCTGAGAAAGTCTGTTTCTACGGCGGTTACTCGAATGAGCTTGCTCACCTAATCGAGGCTGGTTCCGACATTTTCCTGATGCCCTCACGCTACGAGCCGTGTGGACTGAATCAGATCTACAGCTTGAAGTATGGCACTATTCCAATTGTCCGACAGACCGGTGGTTTGGCCGACACGGTGCAACACTTTAATCCTGCAACTGGTGAGGGGAACGGTTTTGTCTTCGAGCATTTCACATCGCAAGGACTTGCCTGGGCTATCGAGCAGGCACTTCAGGTCTGGGAAGATCGTGACCAGTGGGATCAATTGATCCAGAATGCGATGTCAGCAAATTGGTCGTGGGAAAAGCAAGTAGAAAAATACCTTGAGTTATATGAGTGGGTGTTGTAGAGTGTGTGGGTGTATGAGTGTATGAGTAAAAAAACTTTGCGTCTGCCTCAGCAGATTGCGCTCTTTGCGGCTTTGCGTGAAATCATGAATCGGTTCGAAGCAATCAAGAATGAAAGTGTGTGGGTGAATGAGTGTGGGAGTAAAAAAAACTTTGCGTCTGCGTCAGCAGATTGCGCTCTTTGCGGCTTTGCGTGAAATCATGAATCGGTTCGAAGCAATCAACAGTGAGAAATGAACCAGCGGCGAACATCTTTTCTGAAAACCATTCTTCTCTACGGTCTACTTCTCGGGGTAGTTCTCGCCGGGTTCAAGCTATTCGAGTATTCTTATTTCTCCCACCGCATCACGCTCGATCTATATATAGGAATCACAGCAATTGCTTTCCTCGCAGTTGGCGTCATTGTCGGGATAAAGTCACGGCGGAGCGCGACACCAACAGCTGAAAAAGGAATCCACCCCAATCTGAACGACGCTTCGTTGGAGGCTGAAACTACACCAGATAGTTCCTCCAGATTTACCCTCCCCGGCACAACAATCGAGACCGAGCTGAGTGAACGTGAGTTGGAGGTTCTCACCCACATTGCCGAAGGGCGCACCAATCCAGAGATTGCTGAAGCACTTTTTCTCTCCCCGAACACCATCAAATCTCACGTCAGCAACATCTACCGCAAGCTCGACGTGGAGCGACGTGCTCAGGCAGTCGCTCGGGCAAAATCCTTGAAAATCCTCAAATAATCCGCTTGTCACCCGTTCGGGTGATCCTCAAAATCCCCCGTTCAGGTGATGAAAGGGGGTGTGCTCATCCTGTAGCTTTGCACATCGTCTGCGTTCAACAACAAAGGGAGCCTATGCAACAAGCTGAACACAGTTTTAACGCGAGGCTATATTCAAAGCAATTCATTTAAGGCAATTCTTTGACCCTACGTAGACTTTCGTCAACTATCTATTCAACATCATTCAAAAGAGATTGATAATGGTTTGGAAAAAAGGAAGAGGCAAGCTCGGTCTGCTTGATCCCCTGATGGGGGATTGGATTGCGAACGAACATAGTAAGGAGCGAGCAAACGCAAAGTGTACGAGAAGTTTTGAGAAAACTCTCGGCGGGAAGTATGTGCAACTCAAGGCAGTCTGGTTCCTTGGAACTGAGAACTATGAAGACCTAACTCTCTTCGGAGTTAATGCTGAGAAGGAAATCTGTTTCTGGTCCTTTACATCAGATGGGAAGCAGGCAAGCGGAGTACGTGCCGACGTTACGGACGTTCACCCAGAAGCGATTGGTTTTGAGGCAGAAATGCCGGGTGGTCTGGCAAGGCAGGTCTATTGGCCCGATGATGAGGAGGGATTCCACTGGGTAGTTGAATCGAAGACGAAGAAAGGGTGGAATCGCTTTGTTCACCACCACTATACATGTTTGAAAACTGATTGAACTACCCATCTATAGTAAAGACAACTTTATAATCGAGTCTACAAAACCACCAAGAGAATCTATTCATGAAAAAAACATTTCTGAAGAACGGGATTATCTTCGGTCTTATTAT
>JBFWSB010000006.1:0-36144 GCA_050248595.1 Kapaibacterium sp. (SeqCode) | reverse complement strand
ACCCGAGCCAGACAGGTCTCGCTCGGTGTGTTCGGAACAATCCAGTCGTGGCTCAGTCCGGTTGCCTTGTCGGAGATGAGTCTCCAGTTCTGCCCTGCGTCGGTGCTGTAGTCGAGGCGGACAGTGTCGGTTGGGAGTACCCCTTTCCACTTGATCTCTGTTTTGATCCCAACCGGGAATCGTTCCCCACCGTTCGGGATAACCAGTTGAATGTCTGGTGGGGTTACACCATCACGCCACGTTCCCCCCGATGCGTAGAAGGTTTTTGTACATCCATCAATTGCAATCGTAATCTCGGCTACAACCAGTGAAGAATCAGTCGGCTCGAATCGAAAGATCACGTCGTAGTTAGCGTTAGGGGGGATTGTGTAGGCTGGGGGAGCACCATTTGCCACTGCTTTAATTCGAGGATCGGACGATGTTATCGAGAGAATGCGAACTGGAGCCGCGCCAGTTGAAAGCGTGATAGGTCTGTCGAGTGTAGTGCCGGGGGTAACAGTGCCAAAGAAGATTTCGGTTTTGTCTATTGTTAACTCGGTAACTGCTTGCGGAGGGGCTGTGTAGGTTGTGGTTACCTCAGTTGGGAGAGAACGATCCTTCAACGTGACGATGCGAAGCGGAGTGCAGGTCGGCCCACTCTCCCACTCGATCTCGCACGGTTCTCCCCCCTGCGATTGTCCCAAAATCAGCCGATAGATTTCTACAGCCTCCTCCGGTGTCGTCACGTTCTCAAACCAGAGACCTCCAGTTCTGGCTGCCACCCCCTTGAGAATTGCTGGAGCTGGCAAACCAACTGTGACGCAGTGAATCGTCACGTCTCCATCGTTTGCCTGCCGCACAATCTCATCCTCCATTCCTGAAGCACGTCCGTCGGTGAGGAAGACGACAACACGTTTGTGCTTCCCACCTAACGCAACAGGAATTGCGCCGATCACTGGTGAGATAAAGGCTGCGTCGTAGTCAGTTCCCCCTCCGGGCAAGAGGTCTTCAACAGCGGAACGGAGTCGCAGCGCGTCGATAGTGAAGTCTTGGTTGAGGAAGCTTCTCTGGTGGAAGCTGGTGATAGCACACTCGGAGATACCGAGGGGCATCGCGTCGATCCAGGCATTGGCTGCCGCTCGGGCAATGGTGATGTTGCGGTCGGCATGTTCCCGCATCGAACTGGAGATGTCGATTGTGAGGACTGAGGAGATCGGGACAATCGGTTTTGGTTCCGGGCAGGTAATCGAGCGAATTGTGCGCCCTGTTCCATCTTCAGTCAACTCAAGATCGTTGATGTTCGGTCGGTAAGGATTCCCACTTGCGTCGAGAGCCAACACCTTCGCTTTAATTGTCGGATAGCCCGATGGGTCAATATCGTACAGACTGAGTGTCTGTCCGCTGAGCCTCCCAGCACAAAGTATTAGAACAACTGGCAGAAGGTATTGAAGGGTTTGGCGCATTCTTAAGAAATCAGGAATTCTCAACATGAATTCATAAACGAAACAACGACTGTCGGGAAAGATACGAGAGCTGAAAGATTATCACGATTCTTCGTTCACTCGATCTCCACTACTCTTATCGTTCGGCATAATCTCATCGAGTGAAATTTTCAACCCTTCAACTACTGTAGAAACAACACGTTCACCCTGCGAAGCAAATGATGCAAGCCGGTATTCTCCCTCTTCTATAACGAGAACCTCAACTGATCTGTTAGCCGGATCAACCATCCAGTACTCCCGAACGCCAGCCTGTTCGTACAGATCTCTCTTCACGTAACGATCCCGCTCGATAGAACCGGGAGAGATAATCTCGACGATAAGGTCAGGAGAACCAACGATGGCATGAGGTTGGATAACGTCTTTTCGATCTTTCGAGATGAAGAGAATATCTGGTTGTACTGTATTCTCTTGACTCAGGATAACGTCGGTTGGAGCGGCGAAGACTACGCCTAAGTTCTTCTTTTCGACATGCCATGCAATCCGCATTGTTAGCTTGGTTGCGAGGCTTTGGTGAAATGTTCCTGGAGCAGGAGCCATAAGGAGTTCTCCGTGGATGAGTTCGCGGCGGAGATCATCGTCGATCTGGGCATAGTCGGCGTAGGTGAAGTTCTGCCGTTTATGAAGAAGTTGGGCTACCATGATGTTCTCGCGCGCTGTTGTGGAAATGACGATGTGAGAACGATTCGGCAGGGAAGTTCGTGCAGGGTCGGTTCTTCTTTTCGACTCAGGTGATCTCTCTGTACGTTTACTCTTCTCGGAAGCAGAAACGCCGGAAGAGGCAGGGGAAGGTGGCGTACCTTATATCATACTACGTGGTGGAAGCTGTATGGCTCTTTGGTTGCTCTCTCCCCCAGCCCCTCTGCCGATTCCGGGCGAGGGGAGAATAGAGTATCCACATCTTCTGTGTTTGAAAAGAGTATTATTTCTTCTTCCCCTTTGCCTTCTTGCTCTTCTTTGTGCTCACGGTTTCTCCCCCCTCATTTCGGTCGCGATAAGTGATTGCAGCATTAACAAATGCTTTGAAGAGTGGATGTGGTGCAAGAAGCCGCGACTTCAACTCTGGGTGGAACTGTCCGCCGATGAACCAAGGGTGGTCAGGCAGTTCGATAATCTCCACCAAACGTCCGTCTGGGGAGAGGCCGCTGAACTTCATGCCGTGGGCAGCAAGTTGATCGCGGAAGGCGTTGTTGACTTCGTAGCGGTGGCGGTGGCGTTCGTTGATGAAACGATCACGATAGGCTTTCCAGGTCTTCGTTCCATTTTCGACAATGCAAGGATAGCTTCCCAATCGCATTGTCCCTCCCATATCCTTCACCTCCTTCTGATCTGGCATCAGGTCGATCACATTCTGCTCGGTTCTCACAAACTCTGTTGAATTTGCATCGGTTAGTCCACAAACATTGCGGGCGAACTCGATTACTGCGCACTGCATTCCGAGGCAGATGCCGAAGAAGGGGATCTTGTTTTCCCGCACGTAACGGATTGCCCGAATCTTGCCTTCAACTCCACGCGATCCAAATCCGGGGGCTACTAACATTCCGTCAATCCCTTTCAAGGCGCGGCGCACAGCAGCCACCGTCTCCAAGTTTTCGCTGTCGATCCACTTTAACTCTACGGTGACGTTGTTTGCTGCACCGGCGTGAATGAACGACTCGATGATCGACTTATAGGCATCCTGATACTGCGTATACTTTCCGCAGAGAGCTATCCGTACCTTGCCATGTGTTGGCTTCTTAATCCGCCGAACAAAACGCTTCCACATTTTCAGGTCGGCTTCCTGCGCCTCCATTCCAAGTTTGCGGAGAACCAGGTCGTCCAGCTTCTGCTGAGCATATATCAGCGGGACTTCGTAGATCGTCTCTGCATCTCGACCCTCAATCACTGAATCGCTCTGCACGTTGCAGAAGAGGGCAATCTTCTCACGAATATCTTTCAACAGTCGGTGCTCTGAACGGCAGACGAGGATGTCGGGCTGGATCCCAATTTCCAGTAGTGCCTTCACCGAGTGTTGTGTTGGCTTCGTCTTCAACTCGCCTGCTGCGCTGATGAAGGGAACGTAGGTCAGGTGAATGTGGAGTGTGTTTCCACGTCCCAGCTTCAGGTCAAGTTGGCGCACAGATTCGAGGAAGGGGAGAGATTCAATATCGCCAACTGTCCCCCCAATCTCAATCAGAATAACGTCGTACTCCCCACTTTCACCAAGTGCCGTCATTCGGCGGGAAATTTCATCGGTGATATGTGGGACAACCTGCACAGTCTTCCCTAAGTAGTCGCCACGACGCTCTTTTGTGATGACTTCGTAGTAGACCTGTCCCGTCGTCGTGTTGTTCTTCTGGGTCATCGACTGATTCAGGAACCGCTCGTAGTGTCCTAAGTCGAGATCGGTCTCCGCTCCGTCGTCGGTAACGTAAACCTCACCATGTTGAAACGGGGACATCGTGCCCGGATCGACGTTGATGTAGGGATCAAACTTCTGGATCGTGACGCGAAGTCCTCGCGATTTCAGTAGCATAGCTAAGGAAGCCGAAGTAATTCCTTTTCCGAGTGAAGAGAGAACACCCCCAGTGATAAAGATGAACTTTGCTCCATTCTTTTCCCCTACTGCAATCCGTTTGCGCGAAGCTGATGTTGTGGAAGCCACGTCTTCTGATCCCCTTATGAAAAAATAATATCCCGGCTCCGTAAGCAGAGTGCTTCGGAGAAGCCGTTAAATCGTGTTGAATAATTGAGATAGTGAACGGTAAGACCGCTTGCGGGGGTGCAATATAAGAAACCGAGGGGAACGGGGAGGGGAATTCAAAGTTGAATTCAAAATTCAAAAGGAAAAATTCAAAAGGAGAGAGAGGGGAGGGGTTGTTTTAGCTGCTGAAGAGGATAGGGATTTGGGGTGAATCCCACTCTTTGTTTGTTGTGGGGATGATCTTATTCGTAGGGTATCTGTAGGAAAATTCTGTCGGACAAAAATATGTGACTATCGTTCAGTTGATTTCTGTTGTGTGTTCAATATCTCTGTTTTCGAAGATTCCTACCCGATTTCTATTCGGCGGTCTCCCTTCTCGATAATAATCTTACCCTGTTTGTTCTCCACAGTAAATTGCTTCCGAATTCCGTCGGCCAAGTTGTGCCACTGCTGTTTCCGTTCCTGTTTCAGCCGCTCTTTCTGTTCCTTTTGTACCATGCGGATAGCTCCTCGCTCTACGTCACGCTCTTTTGGGTAGAATGCTTCGGCTGCATCAAATCCCAAACCTATACCCCACGTGAAGAGAAGCCAAAAGAACATAGTTCCTCCAAAGATTACCAAGTCGATAGCAGCGAAAATAGCGTTTACAATGAGGTATGTCCGAAAGTGTTTGAAGAACTTGGCTTTTCGCAGAGTCTTCCAACGCTTCCGTGCATCCTCGAGCAGGTAGGTCTGTTCGTAGTCGGAGATTGCCTCTTCTAATACCTTCTGGTCGATGTCAAGTTCCTGTGCTGTTTCCAGCAACTCGTCGTAGGTGATATTTGTTGGATCACTCCCCTTATTGCGGCTCAGTGCTCTTTCGAGAATTGCTTGCACTTGCTCAGGAGAGTAGTGAGGCTGTTTGCTGCTGCTCATTGCTGTTCTATGAAATAGAATGCTGAAAAATGTTGGCTAAAGATTTTGAGTAAAAAACCGGGAGCCTTTAACGGTAAAATAGAGCTATGTGTTTCAATCTTCTATCCTTTCGGGTCATGATAAGGAATCAACGGATGATCTATTGTATGAAATCGAGGAGATAGTTTCGAAAGCATAATTCTTGCTTTGGGAGTAAAGATATCCAACTCGCAAACGGAATATATTGATCTGAATATACTCTCTGCTTTGTCAGCACTTCGATTTCTCGTAGTTTCTCCAACTATTTGACTCTGTTTGAACGATCTAAACTTTCGTGACTGTGAAGCGAAACGGCTACTATGTTTCTGCCCATATTCTCTTCTCCCTCTGCATGGCATTACTGCTAAGCAGTTGTGCTACACGCCTGAACATGAAAGAGCAGCCGATCTACGAATGTCCTGATCCGTTCATTCCCTGCACACCGGGAGCCTTCAACGAAGTGACCTTCGACACCACCTCGAGTGGTTACGGCTACTATTTAGTGATTGACCGGGTGGAGGGGCTTGACGGTGATGATGATGAATTCGGCGTAGCTTTTGCTACCGGGAATTCTCCTCGAACTGATGGACTTGCAACGATCAAGAAGAGCGAAGGGAAGGAAAGTCACGACGAAATTCACCGCGTTCGCTTCACTTCTGTTACCTCGGCACTTCCACAGAAAGTATTTGAAACCCGTGACCTTCTCGGCTCGATGGGAACCCCCGCATACAGTCCTTCCGCCGACACAATGTTGATTAGTGGGCAACTTCCCGGAACAGTAAAGGGGGACTACGACATTGTTGGCGTAAAGGTCAAACAGCAAGATCGTCTCGCCGAAGCAAAACGGCAACCGGTCTCGACCTTCATTCACTGGGATGCGCAGCCAGCCTTCTCTCCCGATGGACGGATCATGTACTTCGCTTCAGGACGATTGGATGCTATCGGGGGAACAGACATTTATATCTCAAGACTCCAAAGCAACGGAAGCTGGTCCGAGCCAGAAAATATCGGTCCCGGAGTGAACACACCATGTGATGAACTCTCTCCATTTGTCAGCAGTGACGGTAAGTGGCTCTACTTCTCTTCGTCGGGACACAAGACTGTTGGAGGGTATGATATTTTCAGAGCACCTTTAGCTGGTGGAGTTCCGGGACAGACGGAGAATTTGGGGAGGCCAATCAACACACCATCTGACGAGCTTTTTCCATCTGCTCCGGCGGGTGCTTCTCCCGATACGTTGCTCTACTATAGTTCCAACCAGAAAGGATCGAACGGTTTCGACCTCTACGTTCTCCACCTCGGTTTCCGGAAACGTCCCGGATCGGCGGGGACGGAAAAGCCTGACTCGCTTCGGCTGACTGGCACTATCCGCTACAACAACGGCCAGCCTGTGGATGGCGCAACCGTAACGCTCGACGAACGGGATCCACCTCGGCGAGTAGATTCAGCGCAGAGCGATAATCAGGGGAAGTATGAGTTCGATATTCAAGAGGGGAAGAAGTACGATATCACTGCGAGTAAGGAGGGGAAGCTCTACGGGACGGAGACAGTGGAAGTTCCTGTCTACAACAACAAAGGGGAAGTCAACCGGGATGTTGTCTTTCTCGACACGGTTGTCTTCCGGGTCAACTTCCCATTCAACGACGCAAGCAATCCCTACGAGTATACGCTCGACGAGCGAGGATTGCCCACCGACAGACGTTGGAGTGATGTGATTGCGCAAGCTGCCGAAGTTCTCCGTCGAGTTGATCCAACGTCGGGAACAAAGATTGAACTTGTAGGCCATACCGACCCAATTGGGTCAGATGCCTACAATGTTGATCTCGGTCGTCGGCGTGCCGAGTTTATCCGGCGCGAGTTGGTACGGCGTGGAGTTAGTCCGGAGCTTCTTGTTGTTCGGACCGAAGGAGAACGGCGACCGTTACCAGCCTATCCGAACGAGGCAGATGAACTCTACCGTGCAAGACTTCGCCGAGTGGAATTATTCAGGAAATAGAGTCAATTCAAAATTCAAAATGAACAATTAAAAAGAGTGATGCCACCTTCTCTGTATTCAGTTTTTGAATTTTGAATTTTTACTTTTGAATTGCTATGAGAGGTATTCAAAATTCAAGATGGGCAATTAAAAAGGAGGGGATCATCCTTCTCTGTTTCAGTTTTTGAATTTTGAATTTTTACTTTTGAATTGCTATGAAGCGTACCATACATCTGCTAATTGCCTTCTGCGGTTTCCTCTACATTGCGTCGTTGCTGACGGGGTGTTATACGATTACGAGGACGGAGGAGGATCTCTACACGATCACGCAGAGCGACACAACGATTCGCGAAGAGGTGAACAATCCTCCCGGCGATCGGGAGAACGGGACGATCTATCCCTCGCCTCGCACTGTTGATATTACTCGCGAGTACGTGCAGCGTGACTCCACGGTTGAGCGCCACTACCCGGCCTTCCTCCGTTTCGGTGGCATCGAAACTGCCAGCTTCTTTTCCACAGGCTCTACCGACGGTGCTGGCAACGGCCTGTTCGGTCTCTACGGCTTGTTGAATATCAAGCGAACAACTGCATCGAAGATCTTTACGGCAGACATGTACCGCTTCATGCCGTACGAAATCCGACTTCGTTGGTTTGATGACGCGCCCGACTGGACTATCGGCACAGCCGCCACGGAGTTGTTTATCCGGCAGAACGATTCAAGTGCGGAATGGGATTCCGACGAACGTCTGATTGGCGTGGCTCCGATCTACATCCGAAAGCGTTTCTTCCTGCGCGAAGAGCCTCCCTACATCATGGTAGTTCCCTTCTTCGGGTTCTCCGGCCCATGGGGACCTTCGTACTACGTTAACATGGGGTCAACGTTCGATGTTGGCTCGTATGGGGGACTCAACTTCCGTGGCTACGCAGGCTTTATTGCCGGCACATCTTCTCTCTTCTCAGATAACCAGACGAGCGGAGTAACCTTCCCCTACTTCGGGTTTGGGGTCTCCGCGCTCGACTTCGTGAACAAGACCGAGGAACTTTTTATCGAGTGGAAAGATCACGACCACAACGCACTTGAGGTAAGTGGACTGAACGTTGATATTGTTCGGGCATTCTCCGATACGTCTGATCCATTTGCCAGTACGTTGAACGATCCAACTGCCGGAACGCCCCCCTTCACCGGTATGATTCTCCGATTTGCCTCCGCCTCGATCCCAGTTCCGATTGGCGATAGGCGTTGGTTTATCGGGACGTCGCTCTTCAATCTGATGGCACTTAACAAGACAAACGTTGCCTTCGGGTTCCTTCCGTTGCGAACCGGCTACCGCCTGAACCTTGTTGCCGACGAGTTGAACTTAGAACCGTTCGGTGAGTTCACCTACTTCCCCTCAACTGCGTGGCATTTAGGAATTCGTTCGGTACTAAAGCTGCCCGAGATTGAACAGCTTGGATTCGACTTCCCGATGACGCTAAACGTAGTGGCCGGTCTGGTAAGTGGATCGACTAACTTGGACGTGTTAACTGACTTTGAAGATCTGCAAGCTCCAGACAGCTTCACTACTCCCTACATCGGCTTCGGCATTGGTATTGGCGACGCACTCTTCTCCCCTGCGGAGGTGATGAGACGATGAGGGGTACAAACGTTCTCGGAATCAGTTCTCGCGTGAGTATGCCGCTGTTGGCTGTCCTTGCACTCTTTCTTGCTGGGTGTGACTACGAACACTATCAGCTTGTGGTTGGGCAGTATGCACTTGAGGGCATTGCTCTCGACAACTGGCGGGACGTGAAGGCCCAGGGGAGTTATATCAGGATAAAGCCGGGAGGAAGGTTTGCCATTCGGGTCGACGACCAGACACAATATCTGGCGCAGTTCGACATGGCAATTCTCTCTGGAACCGGAGCAAACTTCTACACGCGAGTGGTGACCGATAAGTTCGATCCCTCAGATGGCATTGCATTCCGCTACGCTGTAGATGGGTGTAGCGTTAGAAGAGAAGATGGAACAACGATTCCCCTCGAGTTCAACGCCGATACTGAAGAGCAGACAATTAAAGTGTTGAGCGAGGCCGACCAAGTGGAGTTCTCCGTTGGGTGCGATAGGATTTACGAAGGCCGGAGCCAGTTAGAGGGGACAGAGTATATCATTATCGAAGCACTGCCAGATTCCGAGCTTGAGTTGCGGGCCATCAACTACTTTGACATTGATGAGCTTTGACAGGGTCTTCAAAAGGAGGAAGATAGGAGTGTGCAGATAGCAGTCAAGAATAACAGCCCTCTGCTAACGATCCTTTAGTTTAAACTGCATTACCCGTTCTCGCGCCACGATAAAGATCTCATCTTGATCGTTGATTACCATACCTGAGGCAACGCCACTTACTGGGAATGCGTCGATGTACCTTCCATCACCCTCGAAAACTTGCACGTGTAGTGAACTGCTAACGTAGATGCGACCGAGGCCATCAACAGCAAGCGCGTCTGGAGCAGTAAACTGTCCCGGCCCGTCTCCTCTCCCCCCGAATCGATTGATATACTTCCCTTCGCGCGAGAAAACATAGACGGCATTACTGAACCCATCCATTGCGTAGACTTTTCCCTCTCCGTTCACTACGACTTTTACGTTGATCACAGGGGTTCCCGACACACTGCTGATTCCCTTTTCTATTACTTGCACCACCTTTTCATTTCGGTCGTAGATGATAATGTCATCACTCATTTGTGCAGATCGTTCTCCCTTGCTCTTTCGCAATCCTCGCCAGAATGTGATAAGTCCACCATCGGGAGTTGTGGCGACTGCGTCGAACCCTTTCCACTTACCATACTCTATCGTTCCAAGCAGCTCTCCTGTCTCGCCATTATACTTGTGAATGATTCCACCGAAGACAACGTAGGCAGTTCCATCTCGGCTCACTGCAAGACTTCGCATCGGCGTGTCTTCATTGATATTCCACTGTGAGACGAACGTTCCATCAGATCTGAATTTCTGCACACGTCCACTACTATATTCGCCCACGTAGATGTTCCCCGCAGCGTCAAGCCCAATGTGGCGAGCATCCTCCATCTTGCCCGGTCCGATTCCCTTGCTGCCGAAAGCCATTACTTCGTTAGCGAAGCTGACCTCTTCCTTCTCTACAGCAGATATATCCTTGGAGTCACTGGAAGGAATTGGAGTTGGACTTTCTACTTGTGGTGTAGAGTTCATCATAAAGATGGCGATGACAACTCCAAAGATGACAACCATCATGGCAATAACGATAACAAGCCCAACTCTCTTTATCGTAGCGTTCTCTGCAGATGTTGTGGCGATATTCTTCGGGGAAGTATGTGTTAACGAAGTGGTTCGGCCAGTTGATGCGGAGAAGAGTTCACCCTTATGTTCAGTCATGTGGGTGATAAGTCGGATTGCTTCGGTGTTGTTCGAATCAAGCTGCAGGGCACGCTCGGCGTACTGCATAGCGCGATACTTCTCGGCGTTCTCGTGATTTTCTACACCACTGTTCCAAAGGGCGGTGGCCAAGCTGACGAGTGCAGGGGAATTGTTCGGGGAGAGGGCAACAGCATGTTCAAGTTCGCGAGAGGCACGTTCCCAGTTGTCGTACTGTAGGAAGCCCTTCCCACGATTCAAATAATCCTGAAAACTTTTTCGTGTGTAGTCTAAATCTTCACGAGAGAGTCCCGATTGCAAGGCGATCTCCTCAAGCTCCTCTTCGCGCAACTCCTCTTGCTCCCGTTCACGTCGAAGGGCGAGCACTTTTTCCATGTAGGATTGAACAATGCGGTCGTGTCCCTCTGCCATCTTGCACGTTCTCGGTTAGTTGAACAGATAGGGCACAATATAGGAAAGTTCAAGATCGAGAGTTTAAGGTGTAGAGAGGCTCCGCTGATCTCTGTGCGTGTGAGATAGGTTGAGAGAACAGGAGAAGAAGCTCTGTGAATAATTATTGACGGAATCACCGATTACATTAACACCCCGATTCATCGGGGTGCTTAGGAAGGTCAGCAGAGGGAAAACGGCTTCAAGCCGTTTCTTGCTTAGGTTTGACCTCACTTCCCCCGACTCGAAGTCGGGGGTTACTATCAGTGGAGATCACGGCTCATAGCTCAACCAATTCAGCAAAGGCATCAAGCCGTTTCTTGCCTTGTTTGCTCCTCACTTCTCGAGGCTCAGAGTCGGAGATCAGTATGAGTTGAGATTACCACTCGTTATACCACCTGATTATGCAAAGGTCATAATCTCTCTATTGCGGAAGAGTCTGCTCCACAAGCAGATACGAATCGACTTCTATCTCATCGTTGATTGTGTGACACTGGCCGAAGCGAGCCAGCATCTCCTTCGCTACTGACTTGGGAATGTAGCGCGTAGCATAGGGCTGAAGTGCCTCCACAAACCGAGTTTGCACTTCGCTCAACTCCCTGGTGGAATCTTCTTCACCAACCACGAGGATCACAGAAGCACCCTCGCGAACAACAGTTTTGAACTGTCGAAGAATATCGTCGTAACCGAGCGAGTCGAGGCTCGGTATTCCGGAGGAAGAGAACCAGTAGAGGTGGGTTTCGGTTCGGTGGTGAAGGTCGACAACGTGGCTCTCCATGATTCGACTTCTCTGCACAATCAACTCTGCGTCGGCGTGCGCTATCTTTCGCGCACCGGTGGAATCTTCAACCATAAAAATCCCTCTGATCACCGAAGAATCGAGCACTGCATCGCTGTAGAGAACACTCCAGTCGATGCCAGCATTCCCTCGACTTTCTGGTTGTGCGCTGGAGTAGCGGGCAATCTCGTCGTCGTCGTTGCTCAGTGTGATTTCCCACGCACGCAATCCCCCCTCCACTTCCTGCGATGTCTTCACCTTCACGGTTGGCGCATCAAAATCCCGATCAAGTCGGCGGCTGATAACGGGAGCGAAAATATCGGACGATTTGGATGTGATGCGGACATCTCCTTCCCCAACATCTTCGGAAGTCGGTAGAGACTCGACCCGAGATGGATCAACTTCCCAACGTTCTACAAAGTAGTTGCGGATATTCTCAAGCCGTTTCCGATTCAGTTCTTCCCTCTTCCCTCCCGGTTGCAGTATCAGACTTGCCGCACGGTTTTTTTTCATCCGAATGCCAATAAGCTCAAGCACTCGATTTTGTAGAGTGAGGGGATCGAGTGCTACCAACGAATCAAGCTCCGGTAGATGCTCTCCACTCTTCTCCTGATAGTGTAAAGGGAGTTCCGCAGAGTTATCGGCAAAGTTCAGTTCTTCGGCTATCTGCACAACAGTACATATATCTGCTTCCCGGAAGTGAACCCGGATATCCTCCTTGCGCTGATCTCCTTCAAGACTGTATATCTCAAGCGATGCGTTAAGGCGTGGCTTTGGGAGCGCAGAGTCTGGCAACACCTGTAGTGCGGGGGGAGGGAGAGGATCGGGGGGAAAGTTGAATGGTGGAGGATTGGGAACGAATGCTTTGGGAGTTAAGTGGTAGAGGATGCCGAAGTTCCCACCTATGTCGAGAGAGTTCCACGTTGCCTCTACTACTGGAGAGAGAAGGCTAAGGTGACTTTGAAGTTCGAGCAGAAGGGAGAAGCGTGGGGTAATAGGTAGACGTGCGTTTCCGATAAGGTCCAAGCCGAGAGAGAGTGGATTGCCGGTGTAGGTTGCTCCTTCAATCATTGTTCTCCTCGTCTGTCCATCGGCGAAGCTGAGGTCGCCTGGCCCCACAATGCGATCTGTCTGTAGGCTCTTCTGGCTGAAGTTATAGCCAGCAGTCGGTCCGATGCCGAGAGAGAAACGGTTGTCGATTCTGTACGCGCCAAGCAGTCCAAACTCGATTGACCATGTCTCTACCTGAAGCTGGAACTCGCGCTCAATTTCTGTCGCATCCCCAACTTCCTGATTGAAAATCCACGCCCCTTGATTGGACTGTTGCGAGAGTGTGGCCGTCCCCCTGCGTAGCCTCGGTTTCAGCGTGAGATTGAAGTTGGGGATAAACAGATCGGAGAGAATGAGTTGCAGGCCGAGATTTTGTGAGGTAGTTCCGCCGGAAGTGAATTCTCCACAACTGGGAGAGCCAGCATAGACAGAGGCGTTCCCCTCCAAAAGTCCACGCGAAATTCCCCCGAAGATGCCGACCATGATGGGGGGTGACTCTTGCGCGTAGAGTCGTATCGGAATTAGAGAGAGAAGAAGGAGAAGAGGGATGATGAGTTTCCAGATGACGCCAAACGAAAGTGTCGAAGAGGTATATCGTACGGAAAAGAAAGATGTCATGCTGAAGGCTGCCGAAGCATCCCGCCGATTTTGTAGAGCAACGATGGATCTCTCTAACACACCTACCAGACTCTTCATTAATTATCTGCTCCTATTCAATCAAGAGTGGATAGAGGTGGCGTTCTCCACGCTCAACAAGTTCGAGCATGTACATGCCGCGGGGGAAGTCTTGCAAGTCTAACGGGTACTCTTCTGGTTCGCCACTCCCAACCGGCAACGTAATCGTGCTGACTTTTCCGCCGAGGCAATCGTAGAGTGAGAGAGTAGAGACCCGACCTTCGGGGGAGAGATAGGTGAGTGTTACGTTCGAAGATGCTGGGTTCGGTTGTATTGAGCGAATGCTCGCCCGCTTCCCAACTCCCGGAAGGTTGCCGACCTCACAACCACTTAGAGTAACGATCCCGTGGAGCGTATCCCACCTCAGAATCGAGTCGGCAAGGTCGAACTCTTCGATCTCCACCCGGTTGACGGGCTGGCCAGTGGCGAGGCCGAGAAAGGTGATGTTGAATAGCTTCCCATCATCGGGTAGGTTGCTTGGGTGTGAGCCATTGATCTCAACAACTCCGTCGTTACTCTGAGAATATATAGCAGAGCCTGCGGCAAGGATATTCCGAGTGAAGAGTGCATTGGGGTTCAGGCGAAGTTTCAGGGAAAAATCTTGCTTATTAATCAGTCCATCTGGCCAGATACGAAGAGTGAGTGTGGCGTTTGCGCCAGCGTTTGCGTGGGTGGTGTCGAGCCAGATTACCGGAACCAACCCGAACCCACGAATCTCTATCTCCTCTTCTCGCTTCGGTTCGAACTGGAAGGTGATGCCGGCTGTTGTTTCTCCCTCCTCAGTTGCACAGTACCGGATTCGCAGTTGAAGAGAATCCATTGCCGTCACTGATAGGGGTAGAGGTATAGGGTCGGGAAACTCGAACGAACCGGTTCCTGCCAACTTCAGAAAGTCGATTGTGGCTAAGGTAATTGACGTTGTGTCGAAGTTGTAGATCGTGACTATTGTATCGCGACATCGACCGATTGGGATGGGAGGGAAGTTCACGGTTGATCTGCTGAGTCGGATTATTGGAGGGCGGCCAACACCTTGCAGAGCAGTCTCCCATCTCTCCTCGCTCTCTGCTACCACTACCGGATTGTCACTCCTAATCTTTCCTGTATCGCTCGGACAGAATCGAAGGTGAATCTGGATCGTGTCTTGTGGCTTCAGCACTTTTTGCCAGCCTTGCGGATAGTTTTCAAGTAAGGTGAAGGGAGTAGTTTGTACACTCCGGGTTAAGCTCACCTCGGTTAGGGTGATTGGAAGAAGAGAGTTGTTCCGAACAACCATCAAGGTGTCTCGGCAAGCACCAACAACCACCGTTCCGAAGTCAATCGTGTCGGGAAGAAGAAGTCGGACAGTTACTCCTTCACCGGCAAGGATTCGGTTAATCGCCCCTCCATCAGCGTCGCTCCAAATTGCGAGTGAATCAACAATGCTTCCCTCTCTATCGGGACAGAACTCAACAACAATTGATTCCTTTTCACCCGGCAGAAGTGTTAATGGAAGTGGGGATGGCCTGAGAACCCGAAAGGAACCTCCACTCGTTGTGAGTTGATTGATTTGCAGCGGATAGTTCCCAACATTTTGCACAACAAAACTATCGACAACGCAACTATTGATTCTGATTAGGCTAAAGTTGATCTGCGGAGGATCAACAAATATCTCCGGTTTCCCGCCGCAGGCTCGAATGCTGATCCGGTGGTATATCTGTTGGTTTGTGGAGAGGAGATAGCCTGACAGCTCAAGAAAACCATCAACGCAGAGCGAGTCAGTGGGGCAGAACTCAATCAATAGGTTGCGGGTCTCGCCCGGTTGCAACGTCAGCGTATCAAAAAATGGTGTGATAAGTCTGAGTGAACTGGAGTTCGCAAAGAGTTCCAGCGTGTCAATCAGAAGGGGAAGGAGTGAGCGATTGGTAATTGGCAGCAGCAACGTGTCGCAGGTCCCCACACGTGTCAGGCCAATAAATGCTGTGTCGGGGGCAGAGAAGAGTGAGTCGGAAAGAGAGGCTGCTCCCGGTAGTAATAGTGGAGGAACAACTTCATCCAAAATGTTTTGCTGGGCTTGGAGTGAGAGGGGTAAAAGTGCGAAGAACGCAAGAACTACTCCCCACCACGAGAGAGGGGAGCCTGTCTTTAAAGGCAGAGGCGTAGAGAGAAGTGAAGAAGATTTTCCACTTCTACGCTCTTCCACTCCTTCTTCAGTCTCCTTCAGTTGTTTCGGGATTGTCATAGCTTAGATATACCCGTAATCCTCTATCGAGATGACACACCAATCGAGCTGAGTGTCACACAGCAGCAAGCTCTTCTATCTTCTTTATCCCCACCAGCAGGGAGGCATGGACCTCTCACAAGAAATCGCTCGTACTATCTCAACTTCTTATGTGACATTTCAACCAATTAGTGTGCCATACGAGTGAAGGAAGTTATAGGAAATCATGATATCGAACCTGAAGAACATATCGAGGAACAAATCTGAAGTCCAGGTGAAGAAGCTGAAGCGATCCGATAGAGATGTGAGGGGGGGGAGTGAGGAATCGGAGAGAGCCTACGACACAGCACTCTTCACACGATTTCAGTCGGGGGACAATCAAGCTTTCCTCGAGTTGTTCGACCGCCACGCTAACCGGATTGGCCGCTATTGTTACCGGATGATCGGAGACAGAGAGCGGGCGCAAGATGTGGCGCAGGATGTCTGGGAGAAGATCATCAAGCTGCGGGGGGAGAGTGAATATGAACTTCGGAATCCGCTCGGTCTCCTCTACACAATTGCTCGGAACCTCTCGCTGAACCACATCAGAGATCGGCGCGACCACATTCCCCTGCAATCGTTAGCAGATGAAGAGCACCCCCCAACTGAAACCCATGAATTCTCTCGTCTGGAAGAGATGGCGATCATTGCTCTCCAGAAACTTCCGTTAGTGCAACGAGAAATTCTAATCCTTCACTCCTATTCCGGTTATACGTTCGAAGAGATTGGGGAGATGATAGGGGAAACTCATGGCGGAGTCCGAACAAAAGCTTGGCGTGCTCGGCAGCAGTTGAAGAGAATAATCGCCGCGTTGATAGAGTTTGAAGAGAATCAGGGGGATAAGAGTTTGTAGAGTTGAGAGTTCGTAGAGTGTATAGAGTTAAGAGTGAATGAGCCGTAGGGGGCAAAAACCTTTGCCCGAATCGAGATAAGAGTTTGTAGAGTGTATAGAGTTGAGAGTGAATGAATCGTAGCGGGCAAAAACCTTTGCCCCTGCCCCAAATTTTATAGATGGCAACTCCATGAACCTGATAACGGAAGACGAAAGAACGATTTCGGAGATAGAGAACCAATGAAACGAACAGAACGGGAACAACTGATTGAACGGTACTTGGAGGGAAGTCTAACTCCAGGGGAAGAACAGGAGTTCTTCATCGAAGTTGCGACCGACAGAGAGATGCAGTATGACCTGAAAGCCTCGCAGGTTGTGGAGAGTGCGATTCGGAAAGATCGTGAGCTGGCTCCCAACTCCTGGAGCGGAACCCGCACTGAGTTGACGGCAATGTTGACGGCAGAAGGCAAGGTGGGAGTGGAAGCGAAGTCTGGTCAGGGAAGTGGTTCGCTCTCTTCTTGGGGGGCAGGCTGGATAGTGACGGCTACCATGCTCCTTCTCGTCTCCTTCACAGCACTGCTGGTTAGCCTTGTTGCGATTGATCGCACCACTGCCGATCAGGTGAAAACAACTCCTCTCCCTACGCCGCAGCCAGAGCAGAAGATACGAGAAGAGGTGAACTTGCCGGAGCAACCGGAAGCAATCGAAGTAGAGGAAGAGTTTCGTTCATTGAAGAGCGTGGAGAAAGCAAAGGGTGAGGAGGGGCAACAACTTCCCCCTCAAACTTATCGTGAAGCTGAAGAGCAGATACCAGATGGACAGAAGCCGCCCCAGAGTGTTAATACTAAAGAGCGAATCTTGACTGATACTACAAACCCAAATGGCAAACTGTCGCTTGAGTTCGACCCACCTAATTAACCACCAATCACTACTACAATGGAGAACATGATGCAACAGTTCTACAACCCAGTACAATCGAAGGGGAGAGATATCCTGCAAGGAGGCAGAATGGTTTTCTTCGGAGTTCTGCTTTTCCTTGCGGGAGTCCTCTCTGGCTTTGCTCAGACGATCACATTCACCTCTACTCCCTATGAGCCGGGGAAGATGACTGCCGAGATAGCTACAGGGATTGCTTACGGTTATCGTGCTAACGCGGAAGCTAGCGATGGGAGTCGTATAGAGTACTCCCTTCGTTTTGGGCCGGCTGGTATGCAGGTTGATCGGGCGAGCGGTCTGGTTCAGTGGAATCCTAATAATATAGGCGAGGTAGAGGTGGAGGTTCAGGCGGAGCTTGCGAATGACCCTTCAGTAAAGATGACGCAGCGGTGGACGATCTCGGTTATGGAGCTGACAGGCCATCCTGAGTGTACAGGAGAGGATGCTTGGATATCGTTGGGAGGTGGTGTCTCAGGGTGGGTAAAGGGGGCAATGGTGATGAATGGGGAACTCTACGTCTACTATCAAGCAAATCCATACTACCAACCAAATGCAGAAAGCGTTATAGCAAAGTGGGATGGAGAAAAGTGGACGACATTAATTAAGCCAGGAAGGTGGGATACTACTGCGCAAGTAATTGCCGGATATCGTGGAGATATTTATATCACAACTCCCGGCGGATCAGTCGGCAAGTTCGATCTTTTGCGATGGGATGGCACAAGATTTACAGGAGTCGGGCTAGATGACCACTTTGCTTTCGTTGAGATGGAGGTGTACAATGATGCACTCTACGTTGTCGCCACGGTCGAAGGTAAAAGTAATTATGGCGATGTAATCATAAAGTGGGATGGAGCGAGTTGGACGGCAATCTATGCAAGTGATGCAGGAGTGTCAAAACATATAGCTCAAGTCAACGGGAAATTATACGCTTCCGGCTATTTCAAAGATCTTGGAACATCTGGAAATGTACCTACGCTCGCCGAGATTGATGGCGATCAGCTTGTACCGGTATCGAATGCACCAACCGATCGAATCTATAGGATAACACCACATCAGGGGGGACTTGTTCTGGTACACGAAGGAGCAAAAGCGACTATTGGAAGATTAGAATTGTGGACCCCTTCATCCACAACCCCTATTTTGGAGAACCCCTACTTAACACAGTTTGCCGCACCGATGATTTCATATAACGGTGATCTGTATGCCACCTCCACCTACAAGGGGCCGGAGCCAAACATCGGTGAAGCCCCTCTCATTACCGATGTTTGGAAGCTCTCAGATGGTGAATGGTCGCCAGTCTCTTCGTTGAAAGGAGAGAAGGTTGGGAACTTCATATATCCCGCACAGCTCATCATCTATGGGGATGACCTCTATGCCTATGGAACGTTCACAGAATCTTGTGCCAACCGCCTATCCTACATTGCGCGATTGTGCAAAGAGGGGGAGTGTGGTAACGTTTCGGGGACTGTTTTCCACGACGACGATCAAAACTGTGTGCAAAATTCCGGTGAGCGTAGTCTTGCCGGAGAGTTGGTAGAGTTTCAACCTGGGCCCTATGTTACCACAACCGACGATAACGGAATCTTCACAGCCTTCCTTCCGCTGGGAACGTATACAGCATCACTCTTACCAAAACAGTATTGGGTTGCTACGTGTGATGAGCAAGAGGTAACCCTTGCAACTACAAACTCTATTGTCAGCAACCTCAGCTTCGGTACAGACATGATTCCGGGTATCCACGATGTCCGCGTTAGCCTTCTCTCCAGTCGTGCCCGTCCGGGAGGAGAGCTTGTCTACACGTTACTCTACCAGAATGTTGGGACGGAGCTTGCCACAGGGAAAGTCCGGGTAGATTTCGACGACCGCCTTACCTTCAAGAGTGCTACGGTCGATCCAGCACGCCAGAACGGTAGTCATCTCGAGTGGGACTTTGCGAACCTTCAGGTCGGCGAACAGGTGACGATCAACATCACGACAACCATTCCAACAACAATGAAGTTGGGAGAAGAACTCTGCGCCACATCAGGAGTAGAGCTGGAGAAGCGGGATGACGATCGACTGCTGAGTGACAACGAGGATTCAACCTGTGTTTGGGTTGGTGGGGGGTATGACCCAAACGATATTCAAGTGCTTCCTCACAACGTACTTGGAGAGCTGGGAGAAGAGACCTTGTATCCTGATGACACAGTTCTGACCTACATCGTCCGATTCCAGAATACGGGGAACGACACTGCTTTCAAGGTGGTGGTGGTGGATACCATCTCACACTACACGCTCGACGTTCCGAGCATTGAACTGGGAGCCGCAAGCCACCCGTACACGTTTGCTATTTCAGGACAGGGTGTACTTACGTGGACGTTCGACAACATTATGCTCCCGGACAGTGGAGCAAACCAGTCGGCGAGCAACGGCTACTTCAAGTATCGCGTTCACTTGAAGAAGGGGCTTTCACCCCGAACAGAGATACCAAACCGCGCTTCCATCTACTTCGACTACAACGACCCCGTGTTGACAAACCAAGTGGTGAGTGTCACCGGCGGTACGTCGTCAGTTAAAGCAGAGGAATTGGCGAGCCGTGTTCTGCGAGTCTATCCGAACCCAGCGCGGGAACTGTCGATGATCTTGTTGCAGTTGCCAGAGCGCTCGGATGTGCGAGTACGTTTAGTCGACGCGAAGGGATCAATCCTTCAAACGTTGGTGGAGGGAGAGCTTGGTGTCGGAGAGCACCACATAAAACTGGAGACGGGCGATCTGTCATCCGGCCTCTACTTCATCACGTTGGAGCGGAGAGGGGAGAAAGAAGTCTTCCCAGTTGTTATTGGGCGATAACGTTCAACAACATAATCCCGTTCACCTCATTCTCCCTGAGGTGAAGAGGAGCCACGTTTGGCAATGCCGGACGTGGCTCCTCTTCTTTCTCCCACTCTTCTATTTCCGTAGTTGAACAACGAACGTAGCCAAACGCAATCTGCAAGACCATCCGGTAACATTCGCTCGGTAAAAAGATCATTAAGGAGTAGTTTGTCTTAATTCTTTTGCGGTTTGTGAAAAGTTCAGCAGATTCGTTCTACAAACAACCTCATGCCATGTTCAATCGAGAACCACGCCATATAATCCGTCCTCTCGTTTTTGGAGTGATAGTTCTTATGGTTGGGCTTATCACCCTACAGACAACTTCTCGCCAGACTGAACCGGAGAGTACTTACGTGGGTGTGCAGACCTGTCTACAATCGGGATGCCATGCTGAGAAGAAGAACGATATTTACCAGGGGGGAGAGGCCTTTCGCGAAACGATGCACGCGAAAACTCACCGCCGTCCAAATCGTGAAACCTGTCTGATCGACACTCTCTTCCGAAATCATACTCTTCTCTCCTACCATGATCCCCGCGTGAAGGGTGGTGGTGATGATCTACTCACGGCAGAGCTTCGGCTGAGTGGAGATATCTATCAGGTCAGGTTGAGTGTAAGGGGAATCGATCCCGACTCCACCGACTGGATGGAGGTGCTCTACGTGATGGGGGGGAGCGGATGGCTTCAACGCTATATCGTTCAGCTTGATGGAAGCTGGTATGTGCTCCCCTTTCAATATCTCTTACCTACTTATCGGAATGTTGAAGGTGAGGGAAGCCTCCGTTTTTTTGAAGTGGAGAAGTGGGTTGCTTACGACACAGAGGCAAATCGACTCTCACTTCTCAGGAGCGAAGATTCATCCTTTGTGAACTCTTCGTGGGATGCTCAGTGTAGTGGGTGTCATGTAAATCCGTTTAGTCTGGATCGTGTAGAGGGGAGCAAAATCTTTCCTGACTGGCAGGCTACCTGGACAGGATCGGAGGTGGGAGACTCGGCAACGAGAGATATGAATCTCTCAATCGGATGTGAGAGTTGTCATGGCCCTGGCTCGGCTCACGTGGCCGATCCTCAGAATCGTGAGGTTCACTACGCGATCTCCCCGAAGTACTGGGATCAGACAGAAAAATCAGTCTGGTGGACAGATAGAAAGCTGGATATCTGCAATCAATGCCACAACCGCCACAAAAGTAGCAGTGGACTTCACGACTTTGCATACGACGACGAGGGGGAGACGACCTATCGTCCTCAGCTCGATCTCCGCGATTTTGTTCGTGACGTTGTAGGTGATGGAAGCTATTGGCCCGATGGAGTCAGCGCAAAGAAACACCACCAGACCGGACAGGACTACGTTCGCTCTCGCCACTACACAGAGCACATCTTTCCGAATGGATGCTATAACTGCCACGACGTGCACGCCAACACCAACCAACCCTACATGCTCAATAGAGACTGGTACTCCCTGAAGCGAACCGACGGGTGTGGGGTTACGGGATGCCATAGTTCGTTTCTATCAACGCAGATTCGGAAGGGCGAAACGTATAACCTGCACACCGGCCACTTGCAACAGCACAGCCAGTGTGTAAACTGCCACTACACGAAAGTGGCAACCTTCGGGAAGAATGGTGACTATGAGTTCTCCGACCACAGCGATTTGGTGATTCGTCCGCTGGCAACAATCAATCGTCGATACGACGGCTCGAACGGAATGCCGAACAGCTGTGCCCTCAGTTGCCACCGCAACGGCTACGGCGACCGAAATCGTCCCAACCCATTTTTTGATGTGATTGATGGGGAAGCTATGCGCGCCCCAGACTTCGGCATCCTCGACACAAACCTCATGGACTGGAGTGAGCCGACCGATATTGCTTTAGCAGATAGCTTGTGGGAGGGATTCAAGCGACTCTACCCGCAGTTCGTTTCTTCGGTTAGGGAGTCAGTTAGTGCAAATGGTAGGTCCGGTTTTTCTTCGCTCTACCCAAACCCTGCTTCTACTGAAGTGGAGTTCCGCTATGCAGTCAATCGTCAGCAGCAGGTACGTATCACCATCTTTACGATCCTCGGCAATCCCCTTCTCCAAATTGTTGATGCACGCTTGGAGCGAGGCGAGTACGTCGATCAGTGGTTCTGTCGAGATGAGGCTGGAGTTGGAGTGCCTGACGGACTCTACATAATCAGAATTGAGGGTGAGGATTTCTCTGATTTGCGTAGAATCGTTGTTCTTCAACCCTGACCTCTTCGCTGAAAAGAGGTTCTTTCTCCAATGACTCTATTCAAGCTCCTTTCGGTCGGCAAACCGTTGGCTTCATCTCGCTGCATTCACTATCTTCCAGCCAATTTCCAATGTGACCACTAACAACAGTTCAAGGGAGAAACAAGAGTGCGTCGTCGTTCTCCGAGTCGCTTCTTTCCGGTAGAAGCCGAACAACTTCTTCAGGCCGGTGATATAGCCAGTGCTACAGAACTCTGTAAGTACGGATTGGTCTATTTCCCGGAAAACATTTCTGGATATGCGGTGTTAGCGCAGGCCTACCTGATGCTTGAACAGCCCGAGCGTGCCCTGAACGTGCTGGAAGATGGTTACCGCCGAACAGGAGCCGAAGGGCTGAAAAGTTTTTGCGACATCGTGCGGGGAGTAGATGAGTCGAGCGTTGAGAGTGAAGAGTTAGAGGGTGAGTTGAGCGTTGAGAGTGAAGAGTTGGAGAGTGGGGTAGCCGCAGGTCTTCAGCCTGCGCCGGAAATAGTAGAGGCAGTCGAGTCTAATGCGTCAGAAGTCGAAGAGTCAAGCGTTGAGAGTGAAGAGTTGGAGAGTGAGGTAGCCGCAGGTCTTCAGCCTGCGCCAGTAATAGCAGAGGCTGCTGAGTCAGATGACTTGATCGTCGAAGAGCCGGAAGTCGAGAGCGATATCCCTGCAACCTCTACAACCGACGACACTTCCAAGCCTGTTGAGGAGGAAGTCATCCCGGAATTCCGATTCGTTGTTGACAATATTGACAACTATGTGGAAGCAAGTGAAGAGTCTGTGAGAGAAAGTCGAGAGGAAATGAGTGAGGTCGAGGAACTGTCTGAATCTGAAGAAGACACCTCAGTGGACTTCCCCTTCTTTATTAGCTTCGACTCGAAGTCAGAGATGTTAGAAGAGATAACGGATGTTGTTCCTCTCCCATCAGAAGTAGATGAGGTTGTATCGGAAGAAGTTGTCGAAGAAAGTGATAGCAGCGTTAGCGAGGAAGAGGTGGAGTTGAAAGGTGTCGGTGGCGAGGTAGAGTCTGTGGTGGAGGAAGAAAGGGAGGAAGTATCAACAACTGACGAAGCCGTGGTGCAAGAGAGTTCGGTGAATGCGCCGATCAAGACACCGACAAAGGTTGACCACAAAGGGAGCGAGAGTAAGCCAACCACGACCGAGAGTGGGGAACCGATTGAACTCTCCATTCGCTCTGGAACCAGAATCTCTCGACTTCGGAGTAGCAATCTTCGATTAATTCCCGGCCTTGAATTTGCTCCCCTCCGGCGCGACGAACCGAAGCTCAAAATTGCTCCGCTGGTGCAGCCCATATCATCGGAGCCAGATGTTATACCACCAGAATCAGGAGAACCATCGAAGCCTGAGAAGAGTGAGGAGATGCTGGCGAATCCGCCCGAGGCAACTCCGCCTGATGTAGCGCTGCCTGATGCAACTTCAGCGATACCTCTCATCTCTGGATTGCTCCCGCAGATACCATCAACCTCATCTGCTCCGATGACTCCACTTGAGGAACTTGCTCGCAGACTGGAGACTGCTCGTATACCGATTGTTGAAGGGGAGTCGACCGAGAGAGAGGAGATCGCATTTGAGCCTTCGATTGTGAGTGAGACATTCGCTGGAATTCTGGAAAAGCAAGGAGCTTATCAGGAGGCGATCAAAGCCTACCAAATGTTATCCCGACTAAAGCCTGATAGGCGTGCTGATTTTGAGAAGAAGATCGAAGAAGTGCGCTGGAAGATGACGAATGTTGTGCAAGGGGAAGAGTGAAAGAGCGGTAGCCGCAACTCTTCAGGTTGCGCCGGGATCAGTAGAAGAAATCGAGTCTGGTAAGTCAAGAGCCGAGTAGGTTGAACTATTCTTAGTTGAATCGTTAGTTGAAAACATACTTCTTATTCTGCACTGACACTTCTGGTGGCTTTCCTTCTCTCTCAAAGTAGTCGTATCCTTCACGCAAGTTCTCCCAGAATTCTTGCCACTCCGAATTGTGGTGACGTTCCATATTCTCCTCACTCATTCTGAAGGGGAAAATGTGAACGCGAAAGAAAGGCTGGCCGCTCCGTAGTGCAGCGTCGGCCATCGTCCAAATTTCTTCGATGTAGGGATTGGTCATGGCAAAGCATCCTAAGGAACCACAGATGCCGTGAACCATGATGTCACTTCCAGTTCTTCCATAACTTTTATCGTAGGTATTCGGATAGCCGAGATCAAACGCAAGGTGGTAGTTACTTTCTGGATTCATCTGCGAGGGGGTAACGTAGTAGAAGCCTTCTGGACTTTGCCGGTCACCTTCTCTCAGTTTGGGGCCGAGCTTACCGGACCACTTGCAAATAGGCCATGTAGTTAGCAGAACAAATGCTTCTCTATCTTTCTCTACCCACATCTCAAGCTCACTCTCTTCTTTAAAGATTCTGATAAAGATCGGTGCTCCGAGAGAGATCTCTCTCTCTCGGAGAATCTTTGCAAGGTTCTCCTTTTGGGATTCCACAATGGCTTGCGATTTCTGGTTGGATGCAACCTCGGTCTTTTGCGGAAGCTCCCTCAGGTCTGGATGGTTGCAGCGCAGAGCGAGTAGTCCAGATAAGAGAAGCAAAGTAATTGTTGTGTAAGCCTTTTTCATGTAGCCGTGCACGCCTACCAGTGGGGAACGTTTCGCGAGTTATTTCAGAAAAATTTGAATACCATTTTGGGTAGTGCCGAAATTGGGATGTCGAGTGAGAAGCAATTGTACTGTTGTATTTTGCCTGGAAACATTTAATACCGGAGAAATCTATGCCATCACGTTCACGTGCAGAGAGACGTTTGCGCAAAGTGAGTGGGGAGTTTATCGCGGATATTCGTTCGCGTCTTGTTGATGGTAAGCCAGTTCGTCGAACTCTTCCCAGTGGACGCCTTCGTATCGACCGCCCTCTCCCTTTCCTCGTCGTCTATCGTCGACCAACGCGGAGAGAGGTAATTGGACTTGATAAAATTGTGGCCAGCGAGGGGTCATGGCTTATCATCTCTGCTGATAAACAGTTAGCCGAAGAGACCCGAAACCTTGTGGAGGGAATTGTCGAGACGTTGGCTAACGAGTTTGGGGCGTTTCTGATTCTGGAAGTTTGGGGGAAGAGAAGGGGAGATCGAGGGAACGGGAGAGAAGAGACAGTGGAAGACCAAGAGCGCCCTGCAACTCCCGGCTTCGATATTATCACATCGAAAAAAGGATATCCGGGAAAGACCTCCGAGGAGTTGCGTGCTGCCTTAGGGCGGATTCGGGTGAGTGGCCAAAGGGCTGAAGTGTCGATGGAACGGAAGGGGGCAATTGCTCCGCCGGGGATGAGACCGTTGCTAACGTCGGCTAAAGCGAAGGAGTTGAACTGTTGGGTGATTGGGCTTCAGGTAGATCCTATCTGGTTGGATCAAACTGGAGAAGAGTTCTATCCTCTGCTTCTAAATCGTCTCCGACGCTTAACTGCCCGAGCTTTGAAGCAAGCCTGGTATACCTTCACTACCTCCAGAACTACACGACAACCTCCCCACTATCTTTCACTTGGACCCAATGCGGTCACCCGTGCTGTGTGGGAAGCTGATAGAACGTTAGCTGAAATCGACGATGCGTTCGATCTGTTGCTTGCTGTGACGCCGGTGAATCCAGAATCTGCTTGGCGAACCTTCTCGCGAAAGAAGTTTGAAGTAGTTCCAGAGTTCTTCTATCGTCCGATTGACGTTGATCCGGACCTGATGAAGCGGAAGCTGTATGCGGTTCCAATCGAGCGAATCGAAGACCCCACACTTGCGCACCTCTTTTCTGAGAAGCGTGAGGAACTTGATCGCCGGTTGACGATGCTAAGAGATCGTGGTACACCGAGGCTTTGCTACGAGAGTATGCAGTTATTTGGAATCCCTTCCCCTGAACTTGTGAAGACAGCTCTCGAAGTTTTGCAGAACTTGCCACTGAATGACCGAGACGAATCTTCTGCTTCGCAGGTGGGGTGCGATGAGTTCGCCCGCTTAGCGCGAGAGGAGTTTGCTTGGTATCGGAAGCTGATGCCGGAGTTCAAAGGAAATGTGGAAGTGCGGGAAGATATCAACCAAGGATTGATCGTTTCCAATGGGAAGCTGTTGATTGGGGCTGGATCAACCTTCCCGGCAAGTCGTGTGCGTGCGCTGCTTCAGCACGAAGTTGGCACGCACGTTCTAACCTGGGCGAACGGGCGTGTGCAACCGCTGAGGCAACTCTACGGAGGGTTGGCAGACTACGATGCCTTTCAGGAGGGGATTGCCGTTTTGGCCGAATACCTTGTGGGGGGATTGAGTGCTTCCCGACTCCGCACTATCGCCGCTCGTGTTGTTGCCGTGGATGCTATGCTGGCTAAGGCAACCTTTGTCGACACGTTTCGCTTGCTGACGAAAGAGTATGGATTCTCGCAGAAGTTTGCCTTCACGATTTCGATGCGGATTTACCGTGGAGGAGGATTGACAAAAGATGCGATTTACCTGTATGGACTTATCCACGTTCTGAAGTATCTTCGTGGCAGTGGAGAGTTGCTCCCTCTCTTTGTTGGCAAGATTGCTGCCCGACACTTGCCGGTGATACGAGAGTTGCAATTGCGTGAGGTGCTCAAGCCTACTCCCCTCCTTCCTCGATACCTTGACGAACCAGACGTACAACCACGCCTTGACCAAGTGCGGAAAGGCCTGACAGTGCTCGACATTGCTAAGGAGACGAGAGAGGGCTGAAGATTGAAGTGAGGAAGTATGAAGTTGGTTCGTAGAAGATAGAAGTGTTAGAAGAGTGTGAACTGTAGAGAACTACCGTTCCTTCGAGACCGCACTCTACGTTTCTGGTGCGCACCCTACGCACGACAATATTCGATCATATTTTATTTATCCAGAGGAACATCCAGAATGAGACTTGGACTTTTTGTTAACGATGTCGCCACTGAGCAGGCAGGATATACAACAGTGCGCTTAGCGATGGCGGCAACGAATGCTGGACACGATGTATGGTTTATGGGGGCGGGAGATTTGGCCTACGATCCCAACGAGACGATTTGTGCTCGCGCCCGGAAAGTCCCACGCAAACTCTATAAAACAACTACAACATATCTGAAGGATTTACAGGGGGCTAAGAGTATCAACGAACGTATTACTGTTGATGATCTGGATGTGCTCCTGCTTCGGAACGATCCCTCTGACGATGCCATCAAACGTCCCTGGGCAACAAACGTGGGCGTTGTCTTTGGTCGCGTTGCAATGCGGAACGGAGTGATCGTGCTAAACGATCCCGACGGTCTGGCCAAGGCGATGACGAAGATGTACTTCCAGCTCTTCCCGGAAGAGGTGCGCCCCCGAACACTGATTACCCGCGACCGAAATGAGATAAAGGCATTTGCTAAGGAAGAGAAGACAATCGTTCTGAAACCACTGCAAGGCTCTGGTGGGCAAAGTGTCTTCATGGTTCGTCCAGAAGATATTCCGAACCTGAACCAGATGATCGATGCCGTTAGTCGTGATGGCTATGTGATTGCTCAGGAGTACCTACCGGAAGCAGAAAAGGGGGACATGCGCTTCTTCCTGATGAATGGTAAGCCTTTGAAGTGGCGTGGGAAATATGCTGCCTTCCGGCGTGTTCGCTCTGGCGGCGATCTGCGCAGCAACATCCACGCGGGCGGAACGTTGGCTCAAGCCCACATCGACGAAACTGTCTTAAAAGTGGCCGAGATCGTCCGTCCGAAATTAGTGCAGGATGGTATGTTCCTCGTTGGCTTGGATATTGTTGGCGATAAGTTGATGGAGATCAACGTATTCAGTCCGGGAGGCTTTGGCAGTGCCCAGAAATTTGAGGGAGTCAACTTCTCAAATGCGGTGTTGCAGGCGTTGGAACGAAAGGTAGAATATATGCGTTACTATCGGCGCAAGTTTGATAATGTGGAGATGTCGACGTTGTAGGTTTGGGGGAATTGATGCCCTCACGCGCAACTCGATCAACAACGTATTGAACTAAAGAGGGGGAACTATGGCTGCCATAGTTCCCCCTCTTTTGCTATACCAAGTCAATTTTTGGAAGAGATGAATCGTACAGACTTGATGGTTCAGCGAATATCCTCTTATGAACTTGGCATTAGATGTTGCACGCTCTTTTATTCAATGGAGGGAGGGGCTGTCTGCAATGATTCTTCGGCCTGTTCAGCGTTAATCAGGTGGAGCGAGGTTGAGCGGATTGTCATCGTCTCAGTCCGCTTCATAAACGATTCTTTCAAAGAGTATTGATTACTGTAGTAGAATGATCCTTCAGACATCTGGTTCACAACGCTTCCGTCCTGTTTGCTGAATGTCAATCTGCCCTGGCTTTTATTCCTCTTTAACTCTTGCTGGTTCTCCTTTCCATACATGTATTCATTTGAGTTTGCTGTAGTCAAGTCAAGGGTCGGAGATTCAGCCCTCAAACTTGTGGAGTCTAAATAGTATTGGTCAGCCGATTGGTTCCGAGAAACTTTGAGCGCAACCTCTCCCTCCACAACCAGATTGGTAGTATCTAACCACTCACGGTGGGCTTGCGCTTGGAAGTGCTTGTTGAAATCTTCTTGGGTAGGCCAATGAGGAAACCACTTGTAGACTTCTTGCTGAATATCTTCTACTGAGAGTTCTGGTTGCTTTACATTGACCGGTTCTTTCTCTCCCCCACCTACTATTTTTCCAGCAACAAATTCGCCGAGTGGGGTGATCGTCGCCTGATATTTTTTTGTGAGAAGGGTGCTATCCTTTGCGCTCTTCTCCTCCCGATCTCCGTTGGCCTCAGGGAAGAGTGTTGCAGTGAAGAGCAAGTTGAGGTTGCCTTTCGAGTCCACACTCTGAACTTCAATACATGCACGCTCTATCGATATAGTTGTGTCGCCGTTGAAGGGATCAGTCTCCAATACTCTGTATTCATACCACAACTTCTGTCCCGGCTGTAGTCGGTATCCCCAGGGAGTGCCCAAGAGTTTGAGGGAGGTAATCTCTTTCTGCTTTTCGTGATTTTGGTTGCTTTGGAAAGAAAGGGAGAGGTTCTCCCTGCGATCGTTGTCAACAGATTCAAGTGAAGAGTTCTCCCTCGATTCACGAACATCTGCAAGGGTTTCCTGGCTTGTTGTTTGCACTATCTTGGGAGCTACGGCATTGTTTGCCGGGGTGTTGGTTTGCCAGAGAAGTCCTCCACCGAGAACAAGAGAACTGAGAATAACTACGGCTGTCATGATAATACCTCTACGTTTTGATGATAACCCTTTGCCTTCTTCCACTACTCTCTCAACCAGAGAGCGGAACTCTGCTGGTGTGATTTCTTCTCGACTCTGAAGTCGATTGAAATAGTCATGCAGTCTGTATGGTTCTCTCTTCATTCTCACCCGTCATAGTTGGATTGTTGGTATTACTCTCACCTTCATCGATTGCTCCTAACAACTCCGCAAGTCTCTTCCGTCCCCGCACAAGCCGCATCTTCACTGCGGAGAGCGATCCTCCCTGTATTTCTCGAATCTCTTCGACCGACAGACCGGAAATCTCATAGAGTGCGATGGCTTCTCGTTGTTCGCTCGGAAGCCGTTCCATTGCCCTGTAGAGTGCGGTAATATCTGGGCCGACTTCTGGATTTTGATAGTCAGATGGAACTCCTTCCGGGTCCGTCTCTGCGTCGTACTGTTGAAACCGCCTCCTTCGCTCACGCTTCCGTCTCTCTATGCGGGATGCGATTGTGAATAACCACCCGGCAAACGCACCCTCTCGTTCAAGTTTCCTAAATCCTTGGAGTGCTGCTAAGATTGTATCTCCTACAAGATCATCCCTCTCCTCTCTGGAATTCGTCACTGCTTGTGCATACTGCAACAGCCGATTTCTGAGTGGCAGTATCATCTGAAGAAATCGTTCTTTCTCCTCGTGTGATATAGGTTGCTGGCTGTTGTTCAAGGATGTATAGAATTATCTGTCAAGGTCAACGAAATGCTTTCCGACCTGGAGAATATCTGCGATCTCTCGAGTGATCGTTTCAGGTATAGAAGTAACACACCTTCCCATTTGGTCACATCAAGATGGAATGTTTTTTCTTTTCTTCTAAGGGTGTAGTTTCGGGAGAACTTTGAATTTCCCTTCAGGTACAGGATGTCGGATACTCGCGATAACATAACGCAGTTGTTAGTTAATCTCGGTCGAGGAGATGAGCGGGTAGTCGATCAACTGTTACCCCTTGTCTACAACGAGCTGCGCCGGATGGCACACCATTTTATGGTGAAAGAGCGCTCGGAACATACGCTGAACACCACTGCTCTGGTTCACGAAGCCTACTTGAAGTTGATCGATCAGCGTGAGGCAACGTGGCAGAATCGTTCTCACTTCTTCGCGATAGCGTCGATAGCAATGCGGCGCATTCTGGTAAACTATGCCAAGATGCGTTCGCGAGAGAAGAGGGGAGGAGGGGCAACGCCTATCTCGTTAGGAGAGGTTCCCGAGCTTCAGATTATTGCTGAAGAGCGAGCCGAAGAATTGATCGCCCTGGATGAGGCACTCGACCAACTTGCGGAGATCAACGAGCGGGCTGGGAGGGTAGTAGAGTGTCGGTTCTTCGGCGGCCTTTCAATCGAGGAGACAGCCGAGGCGTTAGACGTTTCGCCAATGACAGTGAAGCGAGACTGGAGATTTGCGAAGGCTTGGTTGAAGAGGGAGATTGGAGAAGCTTGAAGGGGGGGAGTCAACGATTCGAACGTTGAGAGGAAAAATTGGAGGGGAGAGGAAGTTAGAAGTCGACCCCCGCCTCGGCAATGCCTTGTTTCCTAAGAGCCTTACATAAATGCAATTGTGCAAACTCTCCTCGAAAGAACCTACCCTGAAACACAACTCTCCGACGCTGGTTATTGATAGCGAACACGATATAAGTGTACCGGAATTCATGTCGGACAACTTTTCCCGATATAGTGATAGTCGCCTTTTTGCCTTGTTGCGAGAAGAGCCGAAAACAAAGGATCAAGCCTTTGCAGAACTCTATGCCCGCCACTCTTCGCGGGTCTGGCTCTACTGTCTGAAGATTATGGGAGATCGGCAGAGTGCAGAGGATATGTTCCAAGGGACGTTCCTTCGATTCCTTCAGAGTGCGACAGTTGAGCGTGAGATGACGAACGTGCCTGGTTTCCTTCTGCGAATTGCTCGAAACCTCTGCTTAAATGCAAAGCAGAAGATGAGGCCAATCACCACGTCGCTCGAAGAATTAGAGCTTCCAGTTGAGGAACATCCGGTAGAAGCTCGTGAGCTTGAACGGCTTGTCTCCACGGCTCTCGACCTGCTCCCAGAAGAGCATCGCGAAGCCTTCGTCTTGCAAGCATACAATGGCATGTCCTACAAGGAGATTGCCGAAATGATTGACCGACCGGTCTCCACAGTGCGAAACCGGGTTGTACGAGCAAAGAAAAAGATGAGAGAGATACTCGCCCCCTATCTCGTCGACTACAGAGAATAATATTATGGGACAGAACGAATCAACGTGGACTCCATCTGAACTTGTCTATCTCTTCGTAGACGGAGAGGCAGATGATGTACAGAAAACCCAACTCTTCGGAGCGTTGGCGAACAATTCTGATTTGCAGGCCGAGCTTGCCGACGCAATTCGGATTAACGCTGCCGTGCGGGATGAGACAGCGAACGCTGCCCCACCGGCTGGTGTAACAGCCATACTTTTCGAGCGGGCAGGTATCGGAGTTGCAGCCAGTTCACCTTCTGCACCGATAGTCTCTGGGGTAGTCGGGGGGGGAACCGCTGCTGGAGCTGGCCTTCTCATGAGAAAATTTGGCCTCCCCTTGGTTACTGGATTCTTGGGGGCAGTTCTGGCTCTCTTCCTGGTTCCTGAAATCGGCTTCTTCCAAGAGAATAGCGGGGGTGGAGTTGCTGAACAGCCGGTGCTCGCTTCGGCGCAGGTAGAGTCGGCACGCTCTGCCGACAACGTTCAATCTCTCTCCGCAACAAGTTCACCAAGAGAAAGAGGAAGGGAATTGATGCGAGGCCAACAGAGATTCGGAAGGGGTCAAGCCGCAGTAGATCGAACCTTCTCAGAACCTTCAATCTCTTCGGCAGCTCTGAGTAGTTCTGATGGTTTGGATAGAGTGGAGCCAACCCTATCGGACGGAAGTGCAGTATTAGATCCATCTTCAGTGCTGTTCAGACCAGCACTCTTGCAGGTTCTTCCACGCGAAGCAATCAACTCAGCTTCACTTATCAGTTCATCTAATAGAGAAGTTTCGAGTAGAGTTCCGAGACTGTCGGAAACGAACGTCTCTGGTTCACGCTTCCATTTCTCAACGCAGCTTCGGGGCATTCTCGGACTGGAGACATTCCCAAATCGCTCGCTTGAAAATGGAAAGAGTGCTCCGCTGGAGAACCTTGCTTTAACAGCCTTCTGGCATCCGTCGGAAGGTCATGCCATCGGCATTGAAGTTGGACGTGAGCGGCATCCACTCTATGTCCAGAGTGACCCTGCGGGTGATGGAGGGGTGATCTTCCTTGAAATTAATGGAGCTGGAGGTGGAACTCCTGACATCACTTTTACAGGTGGCCCTAACGATCCGATTGACTTAAGAAACGGACAGAACGGTCGGAATGGGAGCAACGTTGTCAATGCAGAATCGAGTCCTACAGTTGCTCCCGATACTATTAACGGATACCGCCTCGAACCGATAGTGGAGTGGGTTGGCCTTGCCTACCAGTTCAAGGCTGGAGCTATTGATAGCCGGGGTGCGATTCGTCCATACGTCCAGACCGTAGTTGGCGCAACGCAGTCGGGACCGATTGGGAAGGCAACAGTTGGGGTTGCGTGGAAGCCAGAAGATCGTATCTCGCTTGGGGTTGGTGTGGAGGGGACATCTCTCTTCTATCGGAGAGATGGGGAGTGGTTCTCCTCACGGAAAGTTGGTGCTACCTATTCGGTGCAAGTAGAGTTCTGATCTGATAAGAGGAGAGCAAGCAGAGTGTGATGAGAGAGCATCTACAAGAATTGGTCGAAAGTATACTACTGTAAGAATGTTGAACAATGAGAAATGGAAGTAAGAATATGAAGACAAGAACGGATAAGAGTGTATGGATTTACAAAGCAGGTAGAAGAATCATTCTTTCCTTGTTGATCCTTCCCCTCCTGCTATCACTCCAAGCCTGTAAGGAGAGCAGTCTCTATCCCTATAAATCAGACAAGGGGGAGAAGGGGGTGAAGTTAGAAGATGTGTATGGAGTTGAGTGGCGTTTAGAAGCCTTCGAGGAGTGGGATGGAGACAAAGTAGGGCAGACTACCGTTCCTCCAGCCGGACAGAACTATACCTTGACGTTGGAGAAGGATAGAGGACATGGAGTAAACCACTGTAACTCCTACGGAGTTGAATACAAAACAAGCGGAGTTGATGGTATCTCTTTCTCTGATTTCATAACGACTGAGGTATACTGCGGTGATGAGAGTCTTGATGGAGAATATACAAATGCTATCCTGGCTGCTGAGCACTATAGTGTCGAAGAGTCGACGCTGCGGATCTTCTATGCAGGAAATCGGCGCGCACTTCTCTTTAAGAAAGTGGGTGCTGAGCCAATTGCCCTGATGCCGCTTGAGCTTGTAAATTTTGCTCCGAGCCAACCCTTCACAACACTTGATCCGCAGATCGACGGTGATTTGTTGAAGCTGCGGGTGGAGTATTCTGGAGGCTGCGAGGAACACACCTTTAACCTTGTTGGCCCGGAGACTATCCCCTCTGGCGACCCGACGCCAATTCCTCTCTTTTTCCAACACCTTTCCAATCCAGATCCATGTTTAGCCTACTTCTCGTATGATCTGACCTTTGACTTGACTCCGCTCAAGGAGAGGTGGAAGCAGGCGACAGGAAAGTCGAGTGGTGAAGTTCTCATCAGGCTGAATGATCTTCAGAGTGCAGGCGTGGTTGAACTGAGTTGGAAGATCAACTAAGAGAAATTGAAGAATCAAAAAACAGATATCACATATCAGAGAAATCAATAATGAATTATTTGAAAACAATCCTGTCTCTGTTCATTGTCCTGCTTGCAGTGCAAGGCTGCCACGAAAGCACAATCTATCCAACGCAGAATAACGGCTCGAATCAGGGAGGAGATACGAATACGGCGGTGACGGTAGATATCAACGATCTACTGGGTGCAGAGTGGAAGCTTGTTGGTTTCCAGAAGCAGGTTGGCAATACATTACAGCTAGATAAGGTTCCAAACCATCAGGAGTTTACGTTGACCTTTGGGGCAGGGGATGCAAGTGGGATGGCCGACTGCAAAGGATATGCTTACCAGTACTCGCACGACGATAAAGGGAAGATCTCATTCTTTAACCCTGCGCCACAGATTGCGATTGTTTGTCCTACGGGTAGCTACGATGGAGCCTACTACAACGCAATGGAGGCGGCCACATCGTATAAGGCAACCAATGCTACGCTCTACATCTATTATGGGCAAGGGAATCAAACGCGAGCACTCTACTTCGTCCGAAAGGATCAACAGAATACAAATGTAGGTGTTCCCATTGTCCTCTATCAGATGGAAGTAGTGAGGCTTGCGAAGAGTGACCCATATAAAGTGCTGGAAGCTGCTATCACCAACGATCAACTCGACCTGAAGGTGGAGTATGCCGGGGGGTGTAAAACGCACGACTTTACGTTGATGGGACCGCTGACCATTCCTTTGGGAGAAGTTGTGATCAATACCACAATACCGGAAACACCAATTGCCGCCTTCCTCTACCACGACGCAAACGGCGATGCGTGCGAAGCCTTAATCACGGAAGACCTTCACTTCGATCTCACTCCGCTGAAAGAACGGTGGAAGGAAGTGACCGGCAAAACTGACGGAACGATTAGTCTAACAATCAACGATCTTCACACAGGAGATGTCTGGACACTTTCCTATCGAATAGGGAATGGTGGAGGCATCGCAAATTGGTTGGCAGATTCGATTGCAGCAATCAGTAGTCGTCCAGTGGCAAATCCAGCAGAATCTATCTGGCAGTATATCTACAACGGAGAAATCGTCTACTTCCGTCCGGCTATCTGCTGTGACTTCTTCAGTGATCTCTACGACAAAGATGGGAATATTCTCTGCCATCCAGATGGAGGAATTGCTGGAACAGGGGATGGACAGTGTCCTGATTTCACAGCGACGAAGAGCAATGCAATACTGATCTGGAAAGATCCGCGCTAAGTTCGCTGATCAGGTATATGAGAGAGTATCTATAAATCTTTCCATACATCTGAACTGCTTGGTCGATATTTAGATGTCTCTGCACCGGTTAGTGGTTCTCCTCCACGACCGGCTCGCGGGGACATCTTTTTTTTGTCCTCTCTGTAACTTCTTCGACTATCTCTGTGTTATCACAGCCGACCTGATTATACTATCGATGAATAAGTTTAAATTGAAGATAGTTTGGTTTTTATAGTAGTGGCATAGTATATTTGCCTCACTTAAAAAGAAGAACAAAGTTCCACTGCCGATTTTTTCGGCCTGCAACCAGAACAATGATCACACGAGATAAATCATATCAACCAGGACAGAGGACGCAAATGCTCGGCTCGAGCATTATAGGTCGGTCCTTGTTTAATGGTAAGGTCAAGTCTGGAGGTGGAACTGCGGCAACGTAGTTTGCATTTATAAGAATTCTTATAAAGCCC
>JBFWSB010000005.1:0-36383 GCA_050248595.1 Kapaibacterium sp. (SeqCode) | reverse complement strand
GTTGACGGCGAGGAAAATCTTGTTGGTATTGTCACCAACCGCGATCTCCGCTTCAAGCCGGAACTTAATGTTCCGATTCAGGAGGTGATGACCTCGGAAAATTTGATTACTGCTCCTGTAGGAACCACGCTCGACCAAGCTGAACTGATTTTGCAGAAGTATGGTATTGAGAAGCTGCCAGTAGTTGACGAACAAGGGAAGCTGCGTGGGCTGATTACCTTTAAAGATATTCGGAAGAAACGGCAACATCCGAACGCTGCAAAGGATGAACATGGTAGGCTCCGTGTGGGGGCCGCAGTTGGCGTTGGGGGAGACACGCCGGAACGGGTGGATGCTTTGATGGCGGCTGGGGTTGACGCCGTTGTGGTCGACACGGCTCACGGACATACCAAAGGGGTGATCGATACTGTCCGGATGTTGAAGGGGAAGCACCCTGATTTGCAGGTGATTGCTGGCAACATCGCAACCGGCGTTGCCGCCGAGGCATTAATCGAGGCTGGAGCCGATGCACTGAAGGTTGGTATAGGTCCTGGAGCTATCTGCACAACTCGCGTTGTAGCTGGCGTTGGTGTTCCGCAGCTAACGGCGATTATGTGGGTGGCAGAAGTTGCCGCACAACATGGAATTCCAGTTATTGCCGACGGCGGAGTGAAACAGACCGGCGATATTGGCAAAGCAATAGCTGCCGGAGCAGACGTTGTGATGATGGGGGGAATGTTTGCCGGAATGGAAGAGGCTCCGGGAGAGAAAATTCTTCTCGATGGCAGAATGTACAAGTCATATCGTGGTATGGGATCGCTCGGAGCAATGGCTTCTGGTTCTGCCGACCGATATTTCCAAGATCCTGAAGAGGAGATTGCTAAGCTTGTTCCTGAAGGGATCGAAGGCCGGGTTCCCTCGAAAGGTCCACTCCGCGAGACAATCTATCAGATGACTGGTGGTCTCCGGGCAGCTATGGGCTACTGCGGCTGCTCAACAATCGCTGAACTGAAGGAGCACGGACACTTTGTCCGGATGACTTCTGCTGGTTTCCGCGAATCACATCCGCACGATGTGACGATTACACGGGAGTCACCGAATTACTTTTAACGAGTTTATAGAGTTGAGAGTCTGTAGAGTTCGTAGAGTGTTAGGAAGTTGAGCATTCTACCAATAACCTAAAGCTCACTGCTGATAGCTGAAAACTGATAGCTTCATTTACCGGAGATGACAATGTCTACTCGACTGAAAAAACTGCACTCTTCGCTGAAGAAAAATAATCTTGATGGGATCATTGTATCGCATCTGCCTGACATTCACTACCTCAGCGGATTCTCAGGAAGTGCCGGCACTCTGTTTGTGACCAAGAAGAACGCCTACCTTCTCACAGATGGACGGTATGAGACGCAGGCAGCAGCACAGGTAAATGATGGGGTAGAAGTCTTGATCGACCGTGCTCACTTTACGCGATTGAAGGATGAGAAGCTCGTGAGGAAGGGGATGACTGTCGGCTTCCAGAGTCAGTACGTCTCGGTGGCTCAGTACGAGGGAATGAAGAGAATCTTCAAGAAGAAAGTAAAGCTGGAAGCAGGAGGGAGACTCATCAGTGAGTTGACGGCGGTGAAGACCGAAGAGGAAGTGGGATATATCAAGAGAGCGGCAAACATGGCTGCGAAAGTCTTCCGGGATGTTCTGGAGATTGTGAAGCCGGGGATGCGGGAGAATGAGTTGGCGGCGGAGATCAGTTGGCTTGGACGAAGTCACGGTTCAGAGGGTGATGCCTTCGGTATTATTGTTGCCTCAGGCCAGCGAAGTGCTCTCCCCCACGGAAGAGCTTCAACAAAGCAGTTGAAGAGTGGTGAGCTTATCACCCTCGACTTCGGTTGTATCTACAAAGGATTTAACTCCGATATGACTCGTACCTTCGCCCTCGGCGAGCCGGGAGATGAGGCGCGTAAGATTTACGACATCGTCTACAAAGCTGAGCGTGCAGGTGTTGAACAGGCACGGGCTGGAATGAGTGCAAAAGAACTTGATGCCGTCTGCCGAGATATAATCGAGGATGCCGGACATGGTGAAGCCTTCTCCCACTCGACAGGACATGGACTTGGGATTGAGGTTCACGAATTCCCTGGGATTTCACATAGAAGTCCAGACGAAGTAAAGCTGAAAGAGGGAATGGTTGTGACAATCGAGCCGGGCATTTACCTTCCAGGAAAGTTTGGCGTGCGGATTGAGGATGATGTGCTGATCGAAAATGGAGGATGCCGTGAGCTGACGAGCGCATCCCGAAAACTGATGGTGGTCTGATCCTTCACTGATGAACGACGTACAAAACGAACTCGAAAACCTGCACGGAACTGAGGGGGAGACCCCATCTCCCGAGAATCGCAGCAAACAGATTCTACCCAAAGGAGCGCACCGTCTCCTCGTGATTGCCTACTATTTTCCTCCAATGGGACTGAGTGGTGTGTTCCGAGTTTCCAAGTTTGTGAAATATCTTCCCGAAACTGGGTGGTTCCCAACTGTCTTGACAGTTGGTGATGTCGGCTACTACGTCCATGACTACGCACTTCTTCAAGAGGTAGAAGAGGCTGGTGTGGAGATCGTTCGTACCAAGACACTCGACCCACTCCGGGTTGCAGGGAGGAAGAAGAAGACGATCCCAATGCCCCCAGACCGCTCGCGCCGACTTCTCACGGGTATCTCCCACACATTCCTTCAGCCTGATAACAAGATTGGATGGAAACGGTACGCAGTCCGCGAAGGACTCCGAATTCTCGAAGAGGAGAAGTACGACGCCATTCTCGCTACGGCTCCACCCTTTACTGACTTTCTGATCGGCTTAGAACTGAGTAGAGCCACCGGTGTTCCGTTGGTTGTGGACTACCGCGACCCGTGGTTGGACAACAAACATTATTTCTACGCCACGCCGTTTCACCGGCACTACGCAGCCCGCATGGAGCAAGAGGTGTTGAAGCATAGTGAAGGCATTGTTGTTGTCAACCGGAAGATTAAGGAGCAATTAATTGCTCGTTGGCCTTTCCTAACGCACGAGAGTGTTCACATCATTCCGAGTGGCTTCGATCCCATGGATCTGGTTACTGCTCAGCCAGAACGAGTGAAGGGGAAGAAGATGCGTTTTACTTATAGCGGTCTCTTCGATGCACGCCGAACACCCCGCTTTTTCTTCGAAGCACTCGGCAAAGTCTTTGCAAAGATTCCTGAGTCGAGAGATGAAATCGAGATGTGCTTCATCGGAACCTTCCGCGATTCTTATCGGAAGATGGCAACGAAGTTCGGAGTTAGTTCTGCTCTGGTTACGCCCGGCTACGTTGAACATCGCGAGGTGATGGATTGGCTTCTGTCGAGCGATGTGCTCTGGCTTACGATGTACGATCCTACAATCACTCCCGGCAAAGTTTACGAGTACATGGGGACGCGCAAGCCGATTTTAGCCCTTGCCCCGGAGGGGATTGTCCGGAACGTCTTGGATAACTATGGTGCTGCCGTAACAGTGATGCCAGACAAAGTGGAGGGGATCGCAGAGGCAATCGAGCAGATGTATCTCGCGTGGAAAAGCAATCTGTTGCCGGTTGGCGATGAAGAGAAATCATCATCTCACGACGCCCGCATTCTTACCGGACAACTTGCGCGACTTCTGGCACATTCGATGAGACTCTGAGGAAATCTTCTATTTGACTCCAAGTACTCTGACAGCAAGTACTCCCTTCCTACAACGTGAGCAAACTCAAGGCAAGCAAAACTGATAGCGAACAATCATCATGAATAACGGAACAGTTCTTCTTCTCGGATCGGGAGGACGCGAACATGCGTTGGCCTGGAAGTTAGTTGAATCGACACTGGTTGAGCGGATAATCTCTGCTCCCGGCAATCCCGGCATGGCTGCGCTCGGTGAAGTTCGGAACGTGAACCCTGAAGATGGGGAAGGTGTTCTGGCTCTGGCGGCTGAAGTAGAACCAGAACTTATTGTCGTTGGCCCGGAAGCTCCAATCGCTGCCGGAATTTCCGATCTGTTGAGAGATGCCGGATACCTCGTCTTCGCTCCATCCAAAGCTGCTGGGAGACCTGAGTGGGATAAGGCCTTCGCGAAAGATTTCATGAACCGCCACAACATCCCTACCTCTGCCTCCCGAACGTTTAGTTCTGATGAGATCGATGCAGCCCGCGACTACGTTCGCAACCACACCCTGCCAGTCGTTCTCAAGGCGAATGGTCTTGCAGCGGGGAAAGGGGTTGTGATTGCTGAATCTGTTGAGGATGCGCTGGAAGGATTGGAAGAGATGCTCTCTGGCTCGGCATTTGGTGAGGCCGGAGAGACCGTCGTGATCGAAGAGTTTATGGAGGGGGAGGAGGCTTCGATCTTTGCCATCAGCGATGGGAGTGCTTACGTTCTCTTCGCGCCGTCGCAAGATCACAAGAGAATAGGTGATGGTGATACTGGTCCGAACACCGGTGGTATGGGAGCCTACGCCCCAGCACCAATTGTGGATGATGAAATTTTGCGGCAGATACGGGAGAAGGTTGTGGAGCCAACGTTGCGTGGAATGCGGGAAGAGGGAACTCCCTACCAGGGATGTCTCTACTGTGGCTTGATGATCGACTCGCAGAAGAACGTCCGCGTAGTTGAATTCAATAGTCGTTTCGGTGACCCTGAAACTCAAGTTGTGTTGCCAATTTGGAGGGGTGATCTCTATCAACTTTTCCGGGACGCTGCTTCAGGCAGTATTACGGAAGCAAACAATGCTCCATCAGTTGGCTCGGCTGTTTGCGTTGTGATGGCCTCCGGTGGCTATCCCGGTTCCTACGAAAAGGGTGAAGTGATTGATGGAATCGAAAATGTGCCAGCAGATGTCACTGTCTTCCATGCTGGAACCGCAGAGAGTGGAGGGAACCTTGTCACAGCCGGGGGAAGGGTCTTGGGGGTAACGGCAATCTCTGATGATGGAGACCTTGAACGGACAATTGATGCGGCATACAAAGGGGTAGAGAAAATTACCTTTCATGGTGGAGTGTGGCGGAGAGATATTGGGAAGAAAGGGTTGAGAGTTTAAGAGTTGAGGAGTGGTAGCCGCAACTCTTCAGGTTGTGTCGGGATTGGTAGAGTGTATGAGTTCGTGAGTGTGAGGGTGTATGAGTTGATAGAGCGGTCGCCGCAATTCTTCAGGCTGTGCCGGGGTTGGTAGAGTCTCTCGAGTCAACTAAAGTCGAAGAGTTCAGAGAGAAGAGTTCGTAGAGAGAAAGGGAGTGAATTGTAAGGCCAATTTTTTTTGAACCCTACAATTTGATCTCACAACAAAATTTCAAGCAACAGAAAGAGTAATGAAAATCCTCGTAACTGGAGGAGCCGGGTTTATTGGATCGCACCTTGTTGACGCATATTTGAGTGCGGGACATGATGTTGTTGTTCTGGATAACTTCTCTACTGGAGATCATCGGAATCTTGCCTCAAAAGCTCGGGTTGTAGAGGGGGATGTCCGAGATGCAGATTTAGTTAACGGTCTGTTTGAGTTAGAGCAGTTCAACCTTGTGAACCACCACGCCGCACAGCTCGACGTTCGTATCTCCGTGGCGAACCCTGCGTTCGATGCAGAGCAGAATATCATCGGTTCGGTAAATCTGTTGCAGGCAGCCGTAACTACTGGCGTGGAGCGATTCATTTTTGCTTCGAGTGGTGGAACGGTCTACGGCGATCAGCAGGTTTTCCCCGCTGATGAGACACACCCAACAAACCCAATCTCTCCTTACGGAGTTTCCAAACTCTCAGTAGAAAAATATTTAGGCTACTTTGCCTACCAGCACGGACTTCGCTACGGAGTGCTTCGCTACACGAATGTATACGGTCCACGCCAGAACAGCCACGGCGAGGCTGGTGTTGTCGCAATCTTCTGCACCAGAATGTTGAGTGGTGAGCAACCGATCATTTTCGGTTCGGGAGAGCAAACCCGAGACTACGTCTACGTTGGGGATATAGCTCGGGCGAACCTGATGGTGACCGACTATCTGGAGCGGCATCCTTCCGGGACTTTTAACATCTGCACGAATACCGAAGTGACAATCAACCAACTCTTCCAGCAATTGAACGGTATGGTAGAGAATCAGTTCGAAGAGGTTCACGGCGAGGCAAAACCGGGGGAACAGTTTCGGTCGGTTTGTGCGTACGATAAAGCGGCGGCGGAGTTAGGGTGGAGACCTGAAGTCGACTTGGAAGAAGGATTGCGGCGGACGATAGAATCATTCAGGAAGTGAGAGGTCTCTGTTTTGCAAAGGATTCCTCAAGCAGTCCATAGCGCAAGCCCCGGGTGCTGACAGTAATTTCCTCAAGGCCGAACACTTCCATAAACGTGCTGAGAACGAGTGCTCCTCCGGAGATAATATCTTCTCGACCAGAAGCTACCTGTGGGATCTGCTGAAGTTCTTCTATCGACAAGCCGAGAAATTCTACAGTCATTTTATCAATCCAATGTCGCGGCAGCTTCGTGCTGTTAATGGCTTCAGCATCGAATTGCTCCACACCGTTATAGATTGCCCCCAACGTCGTTACGGTTCCTGCAACGCCAACAACTTCTGTTCCAATCGGGAGGGAGATGCTCTCAGCAAAGAGTGCTCGGCAGTAATCTCTCGCTTCAGTAATCGATAGGGGAGAAGGAGGGAGTTCTCCTCGAAAGAATCGTTCAGTGACGCGCACTGCTCCGGTATCAATGCTAACTCCTTCGCTGAATGTTCGGTCTCTCCCAGAAGCAATTTCAGTACTTCCCCCTCCGATGTCGATTACGGCAATCTCGCGTGCGTCAATTGGTAGGCCAAAGAGTGCTCCGCTCCAAGTTAGGCGAGCTTCATCATCACCACTTAGCAGGTGAAGGTCTACACCACTCTCTTCCTTCATCGCGGCGATGAACTGACTCCGATTCGAAGCATCCCGCAGAGCACTTGTTCCGAAGCCGACAATCTGCTCAGCCCGGTGTTCTTCCCGTCCGATTTTATGATATTGCTGAAGAATCGAGCCAATCCGTTGGAACGTTTCTGGGAGAATTAATCCGCTGCTGTCTACTCCCTTCCCCAACCTTCCCACCCGATGGTAATCGCCCAAAATCGTTAGCTCTCCGTTCGGCTCCACTCTGCCAACTACCATCAGGACAGTGTTGGTTCCGAGATCAATCACTCCTCTAATCATCTCAAACTAAGCTCCCTTCGAATCATTTCAGACATTCTTAGCCTTTTCGTTCTTTAGTCAGAAGTCGAATAAAAAGTGGTGCGCCAACCAATGCCGTTACAGCACCAACAGGAAGCTCTCCACCACTTGCGCCAGTTGCTGGCAACAGGGAGCGGGCGGCAGTGTCGCAGAGGAGGAGGAAGATGCCCCCGGCAATTACCGAGAGGGGCATCAGGAGTCGGTGATCTGGTCCGACGATGCGGCGGATCATGTGGGGAACAACCAAGCCGATAAAGCCGATTGCGCCGCAGAACGATGTGGCAATGCCGACAACGAGTGATGCACCGAGGTAGGCGATAGTTGTTGCCCTGCGCATATTTAAGCCGAGACTAACGGCTTGCTCTTCGCCCAGTGCAATCATGTTCAGCGAATTGCCGACGAAGAATGAACAGGAGAGAAGCCCAAGGAAGAAGAGAGCAGAAACGTAACCGATGTTAGGAGAGACGTGGCTTAAATCTCCTAACATCCATTGGATTGCTCCTCGAACATTTGGGAGAAAGTAGAGGAGAAGGAAGATTAGAGCAGCCCCAATTGCCGCAACCATTACTCCGCCAAGTAGGAGGGAGTCTGTTCCAGTTCCTGTTCCACGGCGACCAATCCAGAGAACAATGCCAGTGACAAGTGCCCCACCGCCAAAAGATAGAAGGGTAATTCCTACTTGCCCTAACGAGAGGGAGAGGCCAACCATCCCAGCAAGGATCGGAAGGTTGATGCCGACGATGGTTCCCACCACGCAGCCGTTGGAGATGCCTAAGATATATGGCTCCGCCAGTGGATTCTTCAGAAGTGCCTGAAAGACAGCACCGGTTGCTGCCAACGCTCCGCCAACACCTATAGCTAAAAAAATGCGTGGAAGCCGAAGGTCAAAAATGATTGTGTTCAGGATGTTGTCGGTTCTACCCAAGAGTGTACTAAGAACTTCCGTCGGAGAGATCAGTTCCGGTCCGATTGAGAGAGTGAGGGGAAGAAGTAGAAGCAGAAGAGTAGAGAGACCGAGAAATGGAGGAAGAAAATTCTTTCGGGTCAGCCTACGACGACTTAGAGGGACTGCCATCAGTTGCTTCTCTCCCGCGACAGTTCTGTGTCGAGCGTGCGCACAAGTTCCTCGATTCCTTCGCCACTTACTGAGGAGATAAGCCTTGCCGGTTTTCCATCGAAACGGAGTTTGCGCGCAGCCTCCCGCTCTGTTTCTCCCATTCCATCAATCTTTGTCAGGCAGACAAGGCGAGGCTTCCAGAGCATCTCGATGTTGTACTTCCCCAACTCGGTTAGGAGCGTCGCAAAGTCTTCTTCAGGTGTAGTGCTCATTCCGTCGATCAGAAAGCAGAGGATGTTAGAGCGTTCCACGTGGCGAAGGAATTCGTGTCCTAAGCCTCTCCCTTCACTTGCACCTTCAATCAGACCCGGAATGTCGGCGACAACGAAAGATTTCCCTGCCTCTACTTGCACGATGCCGAGGTTGGGAATGAGGGTAGTGAATGGGTAGTCGGCAACCTTCGGTTTCGCGGCACTAATTCTGGAGATCAGCGTTGACTTCCCAGCATTCGGAAACCCAACCAGACCAACGTCGGCAAGGAGCTTCAGTTCCAGTCTGATTGTCAGCTCTTCTCCCGGCTGCCCCTCCTCGAAGTGGCGGGGAGCGCGGTCACTCGGCGTGGCAAACGTTGCATTTCCCCTTCCACCTTTCCCCCCTCGGGCTACAATTAGTTCTTCCCCCTCTCTGGTCAGATCACCGAGCAGTTTTCCTGTCTCCGCATCGTAGATCGTTGTCCCAACAGGAACGAATACTTCGGCCAACTCACCAAACTTTCCACTCTTGTTTCCTCCCCCTCCATTCTTCCCGTTTGTTGCGATGTAGTCTCGCTTATAGCGTAGATCCATCAGTGTGGAGAGGTTGCTATTCGTTCGGATGACAACATCTCCACCATTCCCACCATCTCCACCGTCAGGGCCTCCCTTCGGAACAAATTTCTCGCGACGAAAACTAACTGCTCCATGTCCTCCCGATCCAGATCGGACACGTATGGTTGCTGTATCTATAAACACAATTGTTTGACCTTTCGATGTGGAGGGAATCAACTTCCGTTTACGGGCGTCAGATAACGTCCATAGATTGCGTCGGTAAAGCGGATGGCAGTTCGGGAGTAGGGGTCGACCTCGAACCGTATGAAGAGTTCATCGAGAATTCGTGAGGCTTCGCGCCACGTCTCGGCAGTGTTCAGCAGATCGAGTGTCTTCTCGTACTCACTACGATCTCGTCCAAATATTTTCTTCACCACCTTTCGCTCCAACATTGCGTCGACGTGGTAGCGGACATCGCCAATAGTGGCAGCTTCTTCTTTGCTCTCTTCAGAACTATCAATTGTACTCTCTTCTTCTCTCCTTTCATCAGCTTCAGAATCGTCATCAGGTGCCTGCTCATCAAGCGGATACTCTTCTTCTTCACCTTCTCCCGTTTCAGCCTCAGTGAACTTCTCTTCTTCCTTCACTTCCTCGATGTTGAGCGACGCTTCTTCGATTTCTTCTACAACTTCCTCAGTCTCTTCTTCGCTCTCTTCTGTTTCATCAATCAGTGGAGTTCCTTCCACTTCGGTTATTAAAGAAGCTACCTCTGCATCCGACTCGAGTTCCTCTTCTGATTCCGATTCCACATCAACGGGAGCACTAACAATGATCTGATTGATTTCCGTTGTTTCAATCAGAATGTCGATAATCGGCTCTCTCACTTCTACATCATCGTCACTCTCGTCGGCGAACGTCTCTTCGATATCTGAATCAACCGGGAGCGATTCGAGGCCGATAAAGAAGTCCTCTCCTTTCGGTTCCTCCTCAACTTCAACCACTCCACTATCACTCGGCAATTGCTCGCCCGAAAGAGCGTGCTGAGTCTCTTCTTCGATCAAGTTCGCTTCAGGTTCTTGGCTTACGATTGCATCTTGCTGATCGTTCTCTGCGGACTCCTCATCAATGCTTCTCTCGGATTCTTGCCCGTGAGAATCTACCTCTGATTGAGGTGCGTCTGTGAATGCGATGGTCTCTGGAGTATGAGTATATGCTGGCGATTCAGTGATGCTCCTTTCTCCTACGACGTCACCCTGAAGGTGATCTCGCACAACCGCATCGAGCGCATCATCTTGGTAAACTGTCGAGAAGTCAACATCTGGTTCTTCTTCTGCTGAACTCAGAAGTTCATCCATCAGCAAGACAAAAGATTCGGGGGTGACGTGGGAACGGTGTTCTTTTTCTTTTTCAAGGAACTCCACCAGTTTGCCGATATGCTTATCGTCGAAGAAGACAATGAGGGCATCGATGGGGACGCTGCGACCCTCTCCTTTGCCAATAAAGTCGAAGAGTGGGTTCATAATCTCCAGCAGTTCGTCAACAGAGGAACTCAGGAGAATTTGGTCGTCGATACGGCGTGTAATGCGTTCGAACTCCCGTGCTGAGATACTATCGAAGGTTGGCCGTTCCTCTCGTTTCCTGTCTACCCAGTCTGTGAATACAGTCCGGAAGTAGGGGTAGTCTGTAAAGGCATTCAATCGGAGGAGCGTCTCGCCGAGAGACTTCGTAGGTTCCCCTCGGAAGATATACCACTTCAGGGTAGTTTGTGGACGGCAGATGTAGTTGTAGGAGAGTTTTACTGCTTTGTCGAGAACCGAGAGAAATTCATCCCGTTCGAACCGGGCATGTTTTACTTGAATCTGTTCAAGATAGTTGAGAAGGGATGAAATCTCGGGGTGAGCAAAATCGAAGCGACGATCCCGCCGACGGGTTAAATCGTCGGTGTAGACCCACCAGTGAACTTCTGTCTCGAAGAATGCTTTGAATCGATTAGGTATTTGCGGTTCTTCGAGGATGTCGATCAGGGATATCAGCGTTTTATCCTGCAAAACGTCCCGTGTAATTCGCTGGATTGTTTCGTTGATCTCCTGCTCGAACATCTTTATCGTTCTAACTGTTGGTTATGTCTGAAGAGATTTTCTCAGACCCTTGGATTTTCTCTTCCACCTCTTCCTCAGCCGACGAACATATCGCCCTTCTGGAAGGTAGTGATACCTGCGCAAAACACCACAATTGCAGCCCGCAAGGGTATGAAGGGGGGAATTTACGGTAGTCGATGAAAATATCGCTTCGATAGGCCTAATTTGCTCACTCTAAAGTAACTTTTGTTTGGTTCCTCCACTCTATATACCTTTGGAAGCTTCCGGGTAGATGAGGGGGAACCAATAACGATACGTTCAAGAGTATTTGTTCTCTGCTCAGTGTCATCTTCGTTCATCCAATTCAGTTCCGCTCGGAATTTTCTGACATACTAATTCATCAAGCGACAATCGACCATGAAGACGTTCCCGACACGTATTGCTCCGCTTCTCCTCTCACTATTGCTATTCTCTTCGTTGGCAGAAGCCCAACAACTTTATGAGTATACCACTGAAAGTGAAGTGGTTGTGCCGAAAGGCAGAGAACTCTACTTCTACGGCATGCGTTCCTATCCATTCGGAAAGATACCGCAGGGAGCGCGGCTGAAAGCATTGGGGCAGATGGAGAAGATGCCCCGCTTCAGCGATGGCGTCTCAATTCTTGCCGACGAATCTTGGAAGCAGCTTGGCCCGATGACGGTTGGTGGACGTGTTCGTTCGATTGCGGTACATCCCTCTGATGGGAAGACACTCTGGATCGGTGCTGCCGACGGTGGAGTCTGGAAGTCAACCGATCGAGGGAATTCGTGGAAGCCAGTAATGGATCACTCGAACGCCATTGCGATGGGGGCAGTGGCAGTTGCCCCTTCAAATCCAAATATCCTCTACGCAGGTACTGGCGAGATGAGTTCAAACGTAGATGCCTATACGGGAGCTGGAATCTTCAAGAGTGAGGATGGAGGTGAGACGTGGCACGTATTAGGGCTGACAAATATTGGTGCTTTCTCCCGAATTGTGGTTCACCCAGCAAATCCAGATGTTGTTTGGGCTGGTGCTACCAAGAACAACGACGGTTTCTATAAGTCGGAAGATGGGGGAGCAACGTGGCGGAAAACCCTTGAAGATGCGGTCAGCGACATTACAATCAATCCAAGTAATCCAAATGAAATTTGGCTTGCGTTGATGGGGACTGGAATTCGCTACTCGAACGACGGAGGGGAAAGTTTCACAACCCGGAATACTGGCATTACCGATACACGATATGTGCTCAACCGGATGTCGGTTCAAGTAGCTCCGTCGAATCCTTCTATCCTCTACGCACTCTCCCACGAAGCAACCGGAACAACAAGTTCAAGTCTGGAGTATGCTCGTATTTACAAGACTACCAACGGTGGTCTGAACTGGACAAAAGTATATGATGGAACTGGTAGCAGTGACTTCCTGAAGCCTTCCTCAGCCTCTCGTTCGCAAGGATGGTATAACAATGTGATTATCGTGAAGCCAGACGATCCGAACGTTGTGTTGGCTGGTGGTGTGCGAATGATTCGGACAACGAATGGAGGGAGTACTTGGCCTTCAATTGGGGGGAACGTTCACCCTGACCACCACGCTTTCGCGTTCGACCCAACGAACCCAAACACTCTATATAATGGAAACGATGGTGGAATGTATCGGAGTGACGATGGTGGTACTTCACTGGCCAGCATTAACAACGGCTTGCCGATCTCTCAGTTTTACGCAATGGCAGTCGACCAGCGTGAGCCTAACTTAACCTATGGGGGAACGCAGGATAACGGGACACTCACAACTGAATCGGAATCGTACGGTGATATTTTTGGTGGTGATGGATTCTATGTTGCCGTTGACCACGAAAACCCAAATATCGTATATGTGGAGCGGGAGTATGGGCAGATGTATCGACTCGATCAGTTCGGGATAACTGCTATGTACTTAACCGGTGACTTTAGCGCAAACTCTGATGTCGCTAACTGGTCGGCTCCTCTCGCTCTCGACCCACATAACTCGAATCGCCTCTACAGTGGTCGCGATTCTCTCTACCTCTGTGTGAATCCAAAAGCTGATCGAGGTGCGCTTCAGTGGATTGTTGTCTCCCCTTATATGCCGGGGAATATTTCTGCAATGACTATTTCTCCCCATAGTGGAGATGTCATCTTTATCGGATCATCCAGAGGAACAGTACAGCGGACAACGAACGGTTTGCAGGACTGGACAGATCTGTCGTTTGGTCGCGGACTTCCGAACAGAGCGGTCACTGATTTCATCTTCTCGCGAAACGATCCGAACACGATTTACGCAAGCTATTCTGGCTTCTTTACTGAGCATGTGTTCAAGTCGACTGATTTGGGAGAGACCTGGACGAGTATCAGCAACGGACTTCCAGACATTCCAATCAACGCACTTGAACTACATCCTGACGACGAGGATATCATTTTTGCAGGCTCCGATCTTGGCATGTTTATCACCCTCGACGGGGGAGAGTCGTGGGCTGTCTACAACGAGGGAATGCCTCGCGTTGGTGTGATTGACCTTGCGATTCACATGAGTTCGCGTACCCTTCGGGCAGCAACGCACGGTCGCTCAATGTTCGAGCGGGGAATCGGTGGCGATCCAATCGTCGCTACTCCTTCGATTACTTCTCCGCACGGTGGTGAGAATTGGATTGGAGGAACGCCGAACGTTATTGCTTGGGGAGGCTTCGATGGTGTTGGTGATCAAAGTGGCGTTACGCTCGAGTTCTCACTCGACGATGGACGGACGTGGCGTCTGCTGGGGGAGAACATTGTCGGTTCAACTTTTAGGTGGAATACTGTGCAGGCAAATACAATCACTGCCAGAGTGCGCGTTACCGGCTACACAGCTTTGAGTGAAATACCAGTTACGGTGACAAGCAACACCTTCTCAATTAGACCGTTTGGTCAGGGGACTGTTCTGACAACTGATTCGAAGCCGACCGTGCCGTATGGAATTGCATCGGATGGCGAATATCTTTGGGCTACCGATTTCCAAGGGAACACACTGTTGAAGCTCGATCCGAACACACTCGATGCGGTTGAACAGGTTCACCTTGGGGTAGAAGCCGGTGATAGTCTCTTTACGGACATTACCTATTATCCTCCTCGGAACTCGTTCTTTCTCCACCGTCTGAATACAACAACTGTTGCCAGTGCAGGTGGAGTGCTTATAGAAGTAAACAAGCAGGGGGAAGTGCTCGGTGTTTGGAACTCTCCTTGCGGCTATCCAATTGGTCTGGCTTGGCTTGGAGAGAAGAATACAGACTTGGGATTCCTCGTCGCGTCGGATCGGGATGGTGCTCAGAACTTCTACTACTACCGACCCGAGACATTTGATCCAAATAGTTCGGATGCAGTTCCAATTATCACGATTGAACGGGTGAAGAGGGTGGAGAATGGACCGCGTGGAATGGCTGCCGATAGTGGAACGTTCTGGCAGGTTATTACAGACTTTACTGGTGGAACATTGCAGGTAGCCACTTCCAACGAGTATGATATTCGGGATGATAATCAGGCTGTTGTTTGTGGAGTAGAACTTTCTTCTCCTCTGTCGAACACAATCAACGCTCGGGGAATCGAGATTGATACGCGAGACAAAGGATTGTGGATTACGGACTTCAGTGGGAACATCTACAAGGTGGCGAGTTGCTATACGCAGCCAGGCCCTTCTGATTCTGGAACTGCTGTAAATCTGAGTGTAGAGGCTGACCCGGCAATTGCCGACGGCGTTACGCTCCAGCAGAATCTTCCAAATCCGTTCGCTAACAGTACCGAGATCGCATTTACGTTGCCGAAACCGATGCGTGCTCAGATTCTGGTGCACGACCTGAATGGCCGATTGGTGGCAACACTCGCCGACAAGATGTTCCAGAGTGGAGAACAGAGTGTAGAGTTCCAGCCGAAGGGAATTCCTTCCGGTCTCTACCGCTACTCACTCGTCCTCGAAAACGGAGCCACAATCTCGAAGACAATGGTCTATCTGAAGTAGAGTTCAGAGTGAAGAGTGTATAGAGTTGAGAGTTAAGTTGGAGAAGAGCGGATGCGTTATGCGTCCGCTCTTTTTTTATATAAGTCGAACAGCAGTAGCCGCAACTCTTCAGGTTGCGCCGGGATTATACCGAATTCACTTAGCGAAGACGTATGCTTCTTTTCTTTGCCTTCTCCCTGAGCCTTTCTCCCGATCCCGGGCGAAGGGAGTGACAGAAGTGAATACACTTCTTCCTCTTCAACAATACGTCTTCCTTACTTGAATTTGGTATTAGTAGAGTCTATCAAGTCAACAGAGTCGGGAGTCGAAGAGTCGGGAGTCGAAGAGTCGGGAGCTTCTCCTTTGCGTTCTTCGCGGTTCTTTGCGCGACAAAAAAGGCCGACCAGAAATCTGATCGACCTGTTGACAGTCTGGAGGTGGCCTATATATCACGGCGGAAAAGTTTGGCGCAGCCGTCGTGGTTACCTCGCGCTGACCCCGAGCGTGCGATACAGCCCGTTCAGTGCCCTGCGTGTACGGTCATCTCCAGCCTGCACAAGATCGGTTATTGTGTTCAACGAGTGCATCACCGTTGTGTGGTCTCGTCCCCCAAAGTGATTGCCGATAGTCTTTAGCGAAGCACTGGTCAACTCTCGAATCAGATACATCGCTACCTGCCGTGCGAAGACAATCTCTTGCTTGCGTGTTTTTCCTGTGAGCAATGAAAGTGGAATTTGTAGCAGTTCACAGACTTCTTGCTGAATTCTCTCTGCGGTTACTGTCTGTTCCTGCACAGTCGCGATGTCGCCGATCACATCCCGTGTCAGGTCAACCGAGAGGGGGATGCTTCTGAGAGATGACTCTGCCAGAAGGGAGATCAGACAGCCTTCAAGTTCCCGTACCGAGTGTGTGATGTTTCGGGCGATATATTCAATCACGTCCCCCGGCAGTTGATAACCTTCATCGGCACTCATTTTCTGGAGGATCGCGATGCGTGTCTCAAGGTCGGGAGGCTGTAAGTCTGTAGTAAGTCCCCACTGGAAACGACTAATCAATCGTTCGTTAACTTTTTGCAGTTGCTTCGGTGGAACGTCGCTCGTCAGAATAATCTGCTTCCCCGCCTGATTGAGTGCATTGAACGTGTGGAAGAAATTATCCTGCGTCGCCTCTTTGTTGGCGAAGAACTGGATATCGTCCACAATCAAGACTGTGGCAGAGCGGTAGAAGTTGTTGAACTCAGTTGTTTTCTGATTCTGGATTGAATCGACGAAGTCGAGACTGAAGCGTTCGGAGGTGGTGTAGATAATCCGTTCACCCGTTCCACGCTGCAAGATCTCGTGCCCGATTGCTTGGGCAAGGTGTGTTTTTCCCAGACCCGTTCCTCCGTAGAGTACCATCGGATTGAAACGAGTTTTGCCGGGATTCTCCGCAACTGCCTTTGCTGCTGCGTGGGCGAATTGATTACACTCACCCATCACAAAATTCTCGAACGTAAAGCGGGGATTGAGTTCCACACTCGCGTAGTCAGATGTAATCTGTACTGGCGGACGTGTGAAGGTAATCTGTGGCCCTTGCCCTCCCCCTCCAATTGTCCTACCCGGCCCCGGAGTGCTAACCTCTGGAACCTGAGTGTTGGGGAAAGGAAACTTTACCGAGCGAGTCTCCGGGTCTTCCTGCACCTCTTCATCTACCGTGTGGTAGACCAATTTGGCCGATTCTCCGAGAATCTTGACAAGAGTTTTGCGAACAACCGAATAGTACTTTTCGTCGATCCACTCGTAAAAAAAACGATTGGGGACCTGAATGTTGATAGTCGCGTCGTCCAGACTTAGCGGCTTGGTCGGCTCGAACCAGGTCTTGAATGCTTGCGGAGAAACTTTCTCCTTAATCAAATCAAGGCACTCGTTCCAGACGACCTCAACCTCTCTGGATACCTGTTCCGGCATAGGTTGTCGTGACGGTTTACGAATTAATGATGTTATGTGAAATTGATCTGAAGATCGTGGGAGATGCGGCGGAAGTTAATACACACCGGATGAGGATTGCAATGTTTCACTGTTCCACATCGAAGAAATATCTTGCGAAGTGATCTGAGTATGCCAATCGTTACAGGCAGAGGGTGGAAACTGTGTGGCTTTTCCGAAGGTAGTTTGTATTTTTGATGTCCTGATTTTTGATACAGAGAGATTCTATCAAACATATTTCGGCAGGTGTGCTATGAAAAGAACATATCAACCAAGTAGACGGAAGCGTCGGAACAAGCATGGATTCCGTTCACGGATGGCAAGCCATAATGGACGCAAGGTTCTCGCACGGCGGCGTGCAAAGGGACGCAAACGTCTGACGGTCAGCGATGAAGTGAATCGATAGGGAGAAGGCGTTCTGGTAGTGAAGCAAATTCACTGACAGATCTTCTTACCAAAGCGAGACCGATATTTCTGAACAACAGCACCCGCAGTTATTTCCGATCGGCGATGATCTGGATAGCTGCGGGTCATTACTTTCATAGAGGTAGGATGAGGGGGAAGACCCGATATCGATTACCCAAGGATATGATCCTGCGGGGCCGGGATAACTTCCAGATGCTCTTCGACGGTGGCCGTGGGCTTCGCTCCGGGAACCTTGTGTTGAAGTACAGAGTGGTGGAGGAGAGTTCTCCCTCTCGGGTAGTCACAGCTTTTATCGTGGCAAAGAAACATGGAAGGGCTGTTGACCGTAACCGGGCGCGGCGCTTGATGCGAGAAGTCTGGCGGCTTGCCTATCCAGAGGTTGCAGAAAAACTTCCCGAGAATGTTTTGGTTCACCTTGCCCTGATTTGGGCTGGTCCTCCAGCACAGGTTAAGTCGCCGGAATTTCGGCGGATAGGGGAGGATGTGTTGAAAGGAGTGGAGAAAGTTGTGGCAAGATTGTCCAACCCTGCCCCGGGAAAGCCTGATCGGCAACGGAGTGAACAATGATGGCAGACCAGCGGCAACACGACCATAGTCAGAGTGAATCTGAACCAGTTGCGACGGTTTCGGCAGAGGTCGAAGGTAAAGTAAATGGAGTGCTGATGTTATTCCGGCGAGGCTTTGCCGGTATTATCAGAGGATACCAGCGATTTATTTCGCCAGCACTCCCCTCCAGTTGTCGGTTCGCTCCAACTTGTTCGGAGTATACTCGGCAGGCAATCATCAAGCATGGTGTAGTAAAGGGAAGCTGGCTTGGTATTCGACGCATCCTAAAGTGCCATCCCTTTCATCCGGGTGGGTACGACCCAGTTCCCTGAGACGCGAAAAACTATTGATAACCATACTTCAAGCTGAGCAATAACGAATGGATAAACGGACGTTTGCAGCCTTCATTCTGATCGGAGCGGTCTTTCTGATCTGGTCCTTCTTCTTCTCTCCGAAACCGGAACCACCGAAGAATAGTGGAGCCGACACGGTAGCGAAGGTGGAGAGTCCTGCTGATACGAGTGGAGGGGGGAAGCAAGGAGTCGATTCGTTGCCGGTAGCAGAAGTTCCTCAAGTCGATTCAAACGATCCCTACCGTGCATGGAAGCAGGGTGACGAGCGATACCTCACAATCGAAACTCCTCTCTACACGGCACTCCTCAATACGAAAGGTGGGTTGCTCGCTCGCTTCACGTTAAAAGAATATAAAGCTTGGTATGGTGCTCCGGTGCAACTTATCAACGACTCCGCTGGTTTCCCCGGTGAGCTTGGCGTAACGTTGAAGATGGCCGACGGCAAGGATTTAGATACACGCCAGTTCTACTTCGATCTTTCCGAGGATAGTACAATTTCCGTCGGTGAACATGATTCGGTCGTGATTACCGCTCGGCTGGCTACGCCGGTAGTGGCGGGAGATTCAACTGGAGGGGAGGGGAGTGGTGCTGCGTTTCTCGAAAAACGTTTCGTCTTCCGAGGGAACGACTACGACATCGACTTCAATGTCAACACTCCCGGAAACGAGGGGGGATATGTGATCGACTGGGAGGGGGGCTTGAAGTATCAGGAGCACAACTCTGTCGGGGAGTCCTCCGAGGCGAAGGCTTATGTGATGGTCAACGAAGAGTTGCAGGATTTAGATGCAGAACTCGATGTTCCGAACAAGACCGAGTCGTTCACTGGCTCTATCGATTGGGTCGGAACCAAGACCAAATACTTCGCGGCTGCTCTTATCCCGCAGGCACCACTTACTACAACTGCAACTCTCAATGGCTCTGCTGTTAAGGCAGATTCAAGCGGTCTGGTAGAGTCATATGACTTCGATTTGGTAGTTCCTTCGGGTAGCCAGAAGACTGGGTTCACACTCTTCGTTGGTCCCCTGGAATATGACATTGCGCGGGAACACGATCTGACTGGCATGGTCAGCTACGGATTTCTTGAGCCTATCGTAAGACCAATTGCCGAGTATGTTCTGCTCCCTCTTTTCCGACTGCTTCACAGCTTCATTGCGAACTGGGGTATTGTCATCATCGTCTTCTCCCTTCTGATTCGTGGAGCACTCTGGCCACTTTCAATCCCGCAGATTAAATCTTCGGAGAAGATGCGTCTGGTGCAGCCGGTGATTACAGAAATGCGGGACAAATACAAGGACGACCCGCAGAAGATGCAGATGGAGACCATGAAGGTCTACCGCGAGTATGGGGTGAACCCGGTTGGTGGGTGTCTCCCCCTCGTCTTGCAGTTGCCGGTTCTCTACGCTCTCTGGACAACGCTCTCCAACGCAATTGACTTGCGCCAGGCCGACTTCGCCTTCTGGATTCACGATCTGTCGGTTCCCGACACGCTCATACACCTTCCCTTCTCGCTTCCATTGATTGGAACGCAGTTGAGTGGTCTCGCCCTTATCATGGGAGCCACTCTCTTCATCCAGCAGAAGCTGATGATTACCGACCCGAAGCAGAAGATGATCGTCTATATCATGCCGATCTTTCTAACGATAGCGTTTAATCACTTCCCGTCAGGGTTGAACCTTTACTACTTCACCTACAACCTTCTCTCGATTGGCCAGCACTTCTACATGCGTAGCCAAGCTGAGAAGAGCGGCTTGACGCTGGAGCAGTTGAAAGAACAGTCGAAAGGGAAGAAGAAGGGATGGCTCGCAACAAAGATGGAAGAAGCACAGAAGATGGCCGAGATGCAGGGACGAGTTCCGCCGAATAAGAAGAAGTAGAGAGTTTGTAGAGTTTAGAGCGCATAGAGTTTATAGAAAAGTCATTGAGTAGGTGAGCCTTCTCTATGAACTTTTATAAGAGTTTATAGAGTAGGATTGAGTGGGTGAGCCTTCTCTGTGAACTTTGCGCCTTTGCGTCTTTGCGTGATTCTCTACACTCATGGCACGCCCACTCTGCACGGTGTTCATTACCCGACCCCAAGATGAATCAGAAAACAATAATCTGCTGTCAACAAATCACAATCAATCGAGAAGATATGCGCAAACCACCAATACTCTTTACTGGCATTTCCTTCCTCTTCTTTCTATTCCTTTCCACAGCGGCATTTGCTCAGATACCTCGCATCATCAGCTATCAGGGAGTTGCCAACGATGCTACGGGTTCCCCGTTGAGCAGTGGCCAACATCGCTTTACGATTGCACTCTACACCACGGCGACCGGTGGAACACCGATATATGAACAAACAGTCGAGACGGACGTTGTTGTAGGACTCTTCTCACTCCTAATTGGACCGATACCGGAGAGCCTAACGTTTGGTACAGAGTACTGGCTTGGCGTGAAGATTGATGAAGGGAGTGAACTCTCTCCTCGCACACCACTCAGTTCAAGTCCATATGCCCTAAATGCTTCCCGCGCAAACTTGGCCGAACGAGCATTGCAATCCGACACTGCTATAGTTGCCCGTGCTCTCTCTTCAACGGCAACCGGTGTCGTCCGTTCTGTGAACGGCCTCTCTGGAGCAGTTGTATTGCAAGGTGCTGGGGGAACACGGTTATCATTGAATGGGAATGTGCTAACTATTGCGAGTGATACTGTGCGTTCCAGTGGTGGCAACGGTAGTGCCTGGCTTCTCGGCGGAAATGCTGGAACAACCTCTGGGCAGAACTACATCGGCACAACTGACGATGAGGCTTTTGAAATTCACGTTGATGAAGTGGGGCACAACTTAGGAGTAACGACAGGTAGGGGACGTGTTCTCCGCCTGGAGCCGAACGATAACAGCCCAAATATCTTGGGCGGATTTTACGGCAACGCGATTACCGGTCTGCGGGCAGGAGTTACTATCGCAGGTGGAGGAACGTTTGGGGAGACCAACCATGTTGCGGCTGATTTTACTACGGTGAGTGGAGGTAAAGGGAATGGAGCTACCGAGGTGAATGCCACAGTTTCTGGAGGAAGCAACAACACTGCATCGGGACAGTCCTCCACTGTTGGTGGAGGATTCACAAACATGGCCGAAGCAAATTCTGCAACCGTAGGTGGTGGACTTCGCAATCGCGCACGCAATTGGAACGCAACGGTTTCTGGAGGGAAGGAGAACGTTGCAGAGGATGTTTCAACAACCATTGCAGGTGGTGAAGGAAATCGGGTTAGTGGTGCTGGTGGAACAATCGGTGGAGGAATCAACAATCTCGTCTTCGGAACAGGTGGAACCGTTGCCGGTGGTGAAGCAAATGCTACGTCGGATCAATACTCAACAGTTAGTGGTGGACGTTTCAACAATTCGTCTGCAATTGGGGCGACGGTAGGGGGAGGTGTGAACGACACAGCCTCTGGCAAATATGCCACAGTTGGAGGTGGTTTGGGGAACGTCAGTTCTGACCTCTACGCAACTGTTGCGGGTGGGGAAGCAAACACCGCCTCGGGACAATCCTCCGCAGTTGTGGGGGGAACCTTCAATCAGGCGAAGGGAGATTATTCTTCGATTGCCGGAGGTTTTGGTTTAACACTCGAAGGGAATAAGAGCTTTGGGTTCTTAGGGGAAGACCCAATCTCGAATCGCCAAATGAAAATTGCTGCATCCAACACTGCTCTGCTCGGCAACGTAAATCTGTGGCTTGCCAACAACGATAGTACTGCCCGGCAGATCAGATTCTATATCCCAAGCAACACAACCGGCAACTATCCCGGACTGAACACCTACTATTCTTCATTTGAAGTCGGTTTGCAGACTGGGACGTTCGAGTACATTCTTCCGCTCCGCTCTGGTTCGGTTGGGGATGTGTTGGCGATTCAGGCAATCAACGGGAAGAAAGTATCGTTGATCTGGCAGTCTACCCCACAATCAACGGCAGGTGGGGAGGAGGAAGTTGCCGGAAGCGTTTCGCCGAGTTCTGACGATGTGCAGTATCTGCTACAAGAACTAAAGAGCAAAACCGAAGAGCTTGAGCGAACACAGAAGGAGTTGCAGAAGGCAATTCAACGGCTGGAGAAGATCGAAGCCGACAAGAGTTCAGGAAGCCAAGCAAGCGAATGAAATTCGTAACCGTAGGGGGCAAAAATCTTTGCCCCCTACGATTGGTTCTTATCCTCCAACCCGGTTCGACTCTCGATGCTGTGCCCCTGTCTGCACACTCCAGAGACGCTCGTAAACTCCATCCCGTTCCAGCAGTGCTTCGTGTTTCCCATCTTCGACGATCTTCCCATTCTCGAGAACCACAATTCTGTCGGCGTTTCTGATTGTTGAGAGTCGGTGAGCAATCACAATCGTTGTTCTATCGACCGCAATCTTTTCAAGCGAACGTTGAATTGCAGCCTCCGTTTCGTTATCGACTGCGGAGGTGGCTTCATCTAAAATGAGAATCGGCGGATTCTTGAGAACCGCCCGCGCAATTGAGATACGTTGCCGTTGTCCCCCAGAAAGCCGTTCACCCCGTTCTCCCACGATTGTGTCGTAGCCCTGCGGCAAGCCGACAATAAATTCCTCTGCTTCGGCAATCCGCGCTGCGGCTATCACTTCTTCGTCGGTTGCATCTGGGCGACCATACCGGATGTTCTCGGCAACGCTTCCGTGGAAGAGAAAAATGTCCTGACTTACCAGACCGATCGCTCGGCGTAAGTCTTGGAGCTGCATCTCCCTAATGTCTACGCCATCAACACTGATGGCACCACTATTCACATCGTATAAGCGCAGCAGCAATTTCACCAACGTACTCTTACCAGAGCCGGTGGAACCGACCACGGCAATCGTCTTCCCGGCTGGGATATTCAGTGAGAAGTTTTCGAAGACTGGATCGCGATCAGTGTATGCGAAGGAAATATCATCTAATTCAATTTTACCCTCAACACTCTTTAGCGGTAGAGGAGTTGATCCCGAACGGATGGTAATTGGTGTGTCGAGAAGGTTCAACACTCGAATTGTTGAGGCCATTGCTCGCTGGTAGAGGTCGAGGGTTTCGCCGAGACGTGTTAGGGGCCAGAGGAGGCGTTGCGTCAAGAAAACAAGGACGCTGTAGGTGGCTACTTCCAACGTCCCGTTCAGTGCTTCAATACCGCCGACGATGAGTGCGGCATTGAACCCAACGAGAATTACGATGCGGATCAGAGGAGTAAACGCAGCACTCAACCGGATTGCTTCTTTGTTGCTCACTCGATAGGCTTCGCTGTCAACTCGAATCTTTTCTGTCTCCTCATCTTCAGCAGTAAAGCTCTTGATTGTGGTGATCCCACTGAAGTTGTTCGAGAGACGACTGTTCAACGCTCCAACTTTGTCTCGGACATCAGCGTAGTATGGGGCTAATTTCTTCTGGAAGCGAATGGAACCCCAGATAATGAAGGGCATGGGAAGCATTGCCATCCAAGCAACTCCGGGAGCTAAGATGAAGAAGGCTCCACCGATGGCGAGGACTGTGACGATAAGTTGGATGATATTGTTCGCCCCACTGTTGAGAAAGCGTTCAAGCTGGTTGATGTCGTCGTTCAGGATTGACATCAATGAACCGTGGCGTTGCCGCTCGAACCAAGCCAGTTCAATCTCCTGCACGTGTCGGTAAGAGTCGAGCCGGAGTTCGTGCTGAATCGACTGCGCTAAATTCCGCCAAAGTCGGTCGAACGCATACTCGAAGAGGGATTCGAGTGCCCAGATGATTGAGGAGAGAAGGGCGAGAACAATAAGCTGCTCTGTTGGGTCGCGGAAGCCCCAGTGGGCGATGATCGAGTCCTGCCGCCGCACAACAATGTCAACTGCCGCGCCAATCAGTACGGGGGGGGCTAAGTCGAAGAGCTTGTTCAGAATGGAACAGAGAACAGCAAGCCTGATGCGATCACGATAGTTTGCAGAGTAACGCCAGAGTCTGAGAAGAGGATGGGAGGAGGTTGTGGGTTGGCTTTGCATGATTTGGTTAGTAGATGGTAGTTGGTAGATAGTAGTTGGCAGATAGTAGTTCGTAGGGAGGAAGATGGATTCGACTCTCGATGATCTCTACTAATCTCGGCGCAATCTGAAGAGTTACGGCTACCACTCTATGAACTCTACAAACTCTCAACTCTTCACTCATTCTATACTGTTCTGACTCTGAAGCCGATACCGTTCTGTTCACAAACCATTCCCACACCTTCCAGAAAACGAAGGCTTTGCTCGTCAGTTGGTTCATCGACACAGTCTATCTGGATACGAACGGGAGTGTCTGCGTACTGCGGATATTGTCTTCCGAGAAAGCCATCTAAGATATAGGCGAGGTAGCGATTCAGTTTTTCGTCGAACTGCACTAATTGATTTGGGTCGCTTCCCCAGGGACGCTCCTCGATAATCAGGAGCACGACTTCTCCCCTGGTAGGGTCTGGAGTAATCAGGTCGATAATGTCTGGGTTTTCCACCCCTCGTTGCATCTCGCTTGTCGATTCCATACGTCCTCTATTTTCAGTGCTCAGTTAGTTTTGTATGAAGCGTATTGTCGTAATGAGAACGGCACTCCGGTTCAACCAGAGTGCCGAGCAATGTTTTTGTTGTTGGGACTTGCACTTAGTCGTTATAGTTGCCGTTGGAGTAGTTCCACTCTGCAATCAGGTCTCCCCCTTCAGTATATCCTTTCACCACTCCGTCAACACGTCCACGCTTGAAAGGCCACTCGTTCTTCACTTGACCACTCTCGTAAAATTCCCTTGTCCAACCATTCTTCGCTCCCTGATCGTACTCCATCACATACTTCTTCGCACCATTGGCGTAGTATAGTGTGCTGGTTCCGTGCAGCTTCCCGTCTGCATAGTTCCACTCAGCCTTCAGCTTCCCATCTGCATAATACTCTTTGGAAGTTCCCTGAAGCATTCCCTCTTGGTAGTTCCACTCGAAACGAACTTTCCCATCCTTATAGTACTCTTTGGTTATTCCCTTCAACACTCCTCGCTCCAAACCATACTCGTAGTGTACTTCGCCCGACTCGTAGTAGACCTTGTTCCCATCGGAACGTTGGCCGAAAGCAGTGAGCGAGGCAACGAGGAACATTGCCAAAGGGAGACCGATAAAGCGTAGCGGAAAGAGATGTAGAGTGCTCATATGCAATTCAAAATTCAAAGTGGAAAATTCAAAACCATGATCTGCTCAAAAATCAGGAAAACAAGATACGAAACCTAAAGAAAATTGAGTTTAGAGTTCGTAGAGAGAAGAGTCTATCAGTCAATAGAGGATTTTTGATTTCGGATTTCGGATTTCGGATTGAGAGAAGCATCTTCCGCAATCCGCAATCCGCAATCCGCAATCCGCAATCCGCAATTCCCGCCTCACTCCTCCCCAAACAGCGTCACAACCAACCTTCTCGATCCACCACGGTTTCTATGTTCGCACAGATATATCCCCTGCCACGTTCCAAGCCGGAAGCCTCCACGGTTGATCGGAATTGTCAGTCCAGAACCGAAGAGCATTGCCTTGATGTGTGCTGGCATATCGTCCGATCCCTCCATCGTGTGCCGATAGTAGGGGACGTTCTCTGGAACCATTCGGTTCATGTGCGCTTCAATGTCGTGGCGCACGTCGGGGTCGGCATTCTCGTTGATCGCAAGGGAAGCTGAGGTGTGGAGGATAAATATCTGGGCAAGCCCTACGCGAATCTTCCGTAACTCTGGGATCCCCTCCTCCACCAGTCGCGTAATCAGGTGAACTCCCCGAGGAAAAGATGGAAGCGATATTTCTCGTTGATACCAGACCATGAATTCAATTCAAAAGTAAAGATTCAAAAGGGGAAGGTCGTTGCTCCACTTCAGGGTGGGGAAACCGGCTACCTCTCTACACTTAACTTCGCGATCCCCTCCTGCGATCCAGCAACTACCTTCACAAGATAGATCCCGGGAGGGAAACCGGTGGTGTTGATTGTTGCGGAGCCTTTCCCTCCTGCTTGGTCGTAGCTGATTGCACTGGGTGGAAGCTGCCCTACTTCTTGGCCAGAGGAGGCGTTGGTGAGGGTGATAGTTGGTCTGCTTCCAAACGATACCATCTGAAAGGTGATTTGTGCTGAAGAGCCTGATCGAACTCTATTCGGATAAAGATAAATGCTTATACCAAGTGTGGATGTTGGGAAGTCTTCTGGAAACAATTCTTGTGAGTTAAAGCAGTACAGTGAGTCGTGCAGGTGCACATTCTTTTCAAGAATTTTCGGAGGGGTTGTTGTACGGAAAAATCCCTCTGCTGGTATCAGTGTGAATGGTTGATAGGGAACATCGACATCTGTTACAGTAATTTCAGCTACTCTGTTTTTACCACAGTTATAGCTGAAGAGAGGATCGAGGCGGAAGAAATGGCACGATGCAGGATCTGCAGTTTCAAAGGCGAACGATGGGTCAGTATATCCAGTAAAGTAGAGACCGTTATCGGATGTGGCAGCATATTTCAGACAGCTTTTACAGTAGCTAATGCCTTCTCCCTCATCGCGGTCATACTCTGGTGAATCAGCCAGTTCCTCCAATACATTGTCGGGTAGGTAGACTGCGTGGAGTAGCCTTCCTGTTGTGTCAAGCCGTGCTACTGTGTTCTCTTGACTGAAATCACCCCAGGTTGGAGTTGATATCAAAGTGAGGTCGCTTGATGCATCTACGAGAACATCTGAGACATTCAAGAGAAGATCATTATCCATCAAGACCTTTGACCAACGCCGTTTCCCATCAATTTGATAGAGCGATGTCCAACTGTTGTTGAAAAATTCGGGAAGTTCTACTTGAACATCCTCCCAGCAATAGTCCCATCCACTCATGCAACGCCAATAAAACCCTGGATAATTAAAGGCCACTACAAACAGATCTTCGTCCACAACTCTTATCTCTATTGGGTTGCTCTGTGTATAGATTGTCTCTCCCCACAGTGGAACTCCTTCAGTCGAGAGAAGAGTCAAAAAAGCATACTCCGTTCTCATACAGGGAGCATCATAATACGTTCCCGCAATTGCCATTGAGCCATCGCTGAGCAGCGCAAAGTGAAGGGGATGAATAAAGTACTCATAGCAAGAGCCACTGAAATTCAATGGTGGTAATGATGGGTTGCAAGTATCAGAATAAAGATTAGGAAGTGAATTAACGTCGAGACCCACATGATGTGTGCTGAGAAAATTCCCATCACTGGTACAGTTCAAAACCGTAAAAAACGAGCTACCTGATGAACTCAGAACGAGTAGCTCACTATCGGGCTTCTCTACGATATCAACAACTGTGTTTGTTGAATCTATGGTGAATGCCTTTGTCCAGATGATGTTCCCTTGAAAGTCTATTCTCATTAAGAGCCCTTCATATCGGTCGTCCCCTCTTTTTTGTCTTATGGCAGTATGGCCACCAACAATGTAATCTCCCTCCATGGTTTGAATCACTTTCTGAAATACAATCTCGGTTTCAGGATGATAGGTTCTATTCCATTCAATTGTACCTGCTGCAGAGAGTTTTAAGAGAATGGGAATAGAGTTGAAGTTTTTATAAGGCTCTAATGGAACTTGATACGTTCCTATGATAAGAGAGCCTCCATCATTCGTAGCGAGTATCTGATCGGGACGTATATCATCGAATGAACGATGAAACTGGTGTTGCCCTTCAGCATTGTGGCTGAGTGAGAGGAAGGAGAGGATCGCAAACAAAGAAAACCGCATCATAAGTCATCAAGAGTGTTTAGTGATGCAAGGCAGAAGAATATAGGGAAAGGGGAGGGAATGCAAAATTCAAAAAGGAAGAGGTAGAGTAAAAGGCGATCTTGCCTATCACTCTACCTCTTGTTTTATTATTCCAGCCCGCTCGATACGCAACCTAAAGAGTTGCGGCTACCTTCTACTCTTTCCCATTTTGAATTGACCCTTAATAGGTCTCAAGGTAGCGGTCAAGTTCCCACTGGCTTACGGAGATGCGATATGCGTCCCACTCGGCCTGTTTTGCTTGAACCAGCTTGTTCGTTGTGAAGTCACCCAATGCTTTGCGGAGGACTGGGTTTGCGCTCAGTTCATCGATTGCCTCTTTCAGGTTCCCTGCTACTGAGCCGATTCCTCGCTCGTCCATCTCAGCCTGTGTCATCTCGAAGATGTCATCCTCAACTGGCTCCGGTGCTTCCATCTTCTTCTCGATACCGTCTAAACCAGTTGCCAGAAGTGCTGCGAAGGCGAGGTAAGGGTTTGCTGCTGGATCGGGACAACGAATCTCAACGCGGACAGCCTTCTCGCGACCTGGTGTGTAGCGTGGAACGCGAATCAGTACCGAGCGATTCCGCTGTCCCCACGCAACGTTTACCGGAGCCTCGTAGCCAACCACCAAACGCTTGTAGCTATTCACCGTTGGGTTGATAACGCCGTTCAGTCCCTTGATGTGGTGAAGCTGTCCTGCAATGAAGCTCTTCGCCAAATCACTTAGGTGGAATGTGCCGTTCTCATCAAACATCAGGTTCTCACCCTCAGTGGTGAAGAGGGACTGGTGAACGTGCATGCCCGATCCGTTGATGCCGGCAATTGGCTTCGGCATGAAGGTGGCGTGCAGGCCGTGCTGCATTGCAATTGATTTGAGAGCGAACTTCATTGTTACTGCTGCGTCGGCTCCGCTCAGTGCGTCCATGTAGCGGAAGTCAATCTCGTGCTGACCAATTGCCACTTCGTGGTGGAGAGCTTCAACGTCAATGTCGAATGCTTGGAGGGCGAAGGTCATCTCCTGACGAATGTCGGCTGCGAGGTCGGTTGTCTGGTCGAAGTAACCAGCTTCGTCGTGCGGTAGTGGTTGTAGCGGTCCACCGTTCTCTTTCTTGAAGAGAAAGAACTCCAACTCTGGGCCGACATTGAAGACATACCCCATCTCCTTCGCCCGCTCAAGCTGACGCTTCAAGATGTAGCGTGGATCTCCCTCGAATGGCGTTCCGTCTGGCATGTAGACATCGCAGATAATGCGCGCCCGCGTTCCCGACTCCGATTTTTTTGTCCACGGGATTACCGCGAAGGTCTTCAGGTCGAGCTTCAGGAACATGTCACTCTCGTGGATGCGGGTGAAGCCTTCAATCGAGGATCCGTCGAACCATACGTTTTGGTCGATCGCATCCTCCAGCTTCCATACTGGAATGGTAACTGCCTTCAGCGTTCCCACAATGTCGGTGAATTGCAGGTTCACGAACTGCACGTTGTTCTCTTTTGCGAGGTTCAGGACGTCAGTTTTTGTCATTGGTCAATACGTAGATTGTATGTAGTGGAATAGTGGACTTCTTTTCTGTTGTTCTATGCCTTATTGGCGGTGATTGGGGTGATTCGGTTGTTGGTAAATGCTGTAGCTCATTCTGTCAGGGGGAAATGTAGGGGGCAAAGGTTTTTGCCCCCTACGGAACTCTCACACTCCTACACTCCCACACTCATATACTCTCCTTACTTTTGCCGTGCCGACTTTGCCTCCTCGATGATTTCTCTCGCGTGCGTCAGCGTCAGGGCTGTGCTTTCTTTGTGAGTGGAGAGAACGAGGTTGGTTCGCGTTCCGATCACTCCGGGCCACCGCTGGATTTCTCCGAGAAGACGCTCCAACGTTGCAGTGTTCTTCGTCCTGATCTTCAGCAAGTGGGATGCGTCTCCAGTGACTGCGTGGCACTCCATTACCTCGTCGTGAGCGGATGCTTTCGCAAGAAATTTTGGGTAGTGCGTTGAAGAGTCGACTCGAACTTGGATAAATGCTGTGATGTCAAGTGCAAGGGGATCGGGAGCAAGTTGAGCCGATACTTGGAGAATTACCTTCCGCTCTTCCAGTTTCCGTAGACGTTCGGCAACTGCCGGGGAGGAGAGGCCGACAGCCTCGGCTAAGGAGTTGAGAGAAGCTCGACCCTGCTCCTGAAGGAGTTTTAGCAGATCGAGATCTTTTGAGTCGAGATCAGTAGAAAGTCGCATTGGCTTATTTTTCTAAAGCGAATGTGCAAATCTACAAATCTTTTGAAAGTTAGCAATAGAAATTGCAGAATTTAATATCTAAGAGCGTTTTCAAGAACTTCTATATATCAAAACTTCATATTTCAGAATTCTACTATGATTGAACGTTATACCCGTCCCGAAATCGGGGCAATCTGGCAAGATCAGAACAAGTATGCCATCTGGCTTGAGATTGAAACGTTGGCCGTAGAGGCGCAGGCCGAACTTGGTGTTGTGCCGAAAGATGCTGCGGCCACGATACGGGAGAAAGGGAATTTTGACGTGGCCAAAATCTTAGAGATTGAAGAAGAGGTAAAGCACGATGTGATTGCCTTCCTGACAAATGTGGCTGAATATGTGGGGGAACCCTCTCGCTACGTTCACCTCGGCATGACATCTTCCGATGTGCTCGATACCTGCCTTGCGGTTCAGCTAAAGCAGGCAGGAGAAATTCTGCTCCGTGGTCTGGAAGCGTTGCGGGATGCTCTCGCAAAACGTGCAGTTGAGTTCAAGAAGACGGTCACGATTGGTCGCTCGCACGGCATCCACGCCGAGCCGACGACGTTCGGGACAAAGTTGGCAGTTCACCACCAAGAGGCGGTTCGAAATATTGAGCGGATGAAGCGGGCAATTGAGGTTATCTCTTACGGACAAATATCTGGCGCGGTCGGAACGTTTGAACACCTTGACCCGAGTGTGGAAGAGTATGTTTGCGAGCGGCTTGGGTTGAAGCCTGATCCGGTCAGCACACAGGTGATCCAGCGGGATCGACATGCCGAATACATGGCGACACTCGGCGTGATTGCTTCCTCGCTTGAACAACTCGCCGTTGAGGTTCGCCACTTGCAGCGGACAGAAGTATTGGAGGCCGAAGAGTTCTTCTCAAAAGGACAGAAGGGTAGCTCTGCAATGCCCCACAAACGGAATCCTATCGTCTCCGAACGAGTTACCGGGATGGCGCGCGTAGTCCGGGCAAATGCAATGGCTGCTATGGAGAACGTTGCCCTCTGGCACGAGCGAGATATTAGCCACTCCTCCGTTGAACGAATCATCTGTCCTGACTCAACAATTGCTTTGGACTACATGTTGGCGAAGATGACCGACCTGATTGAGAACTTGCTTGTCTACCCAGAGAACATGATGAAGAATCTGGAGATCACCAGCGGTCTCCACTTCTCACAGACAATTCTGTTGGAACTTGCGAAGCGGGGAGTGAGTCGAGAAGATGCCTACCGGATGGTGCAGCGGAATGCGATGGAGGTCTGGAAGACTCGCGAGAACTTTGCCGATGTGCTGAAGCGGGATCAAGATTTGACAGCCTTGATTTCTGCGGAGGAGATCGACGAAATTTGTGATCTGCAAAAATCAATTCGACACGTGGACTATATCTTCCAACGTTGTGGTCTTAACTAATATCATGGTGATTTCTTTGTGAGCTTTGTCCCCTGAAGAAAGAGTCACGCAAAGAGAATCAAGGCGCAAAGGAGATATTTATGAAGAGTTCACATCTGATTTTCTCGACAGTTCTTCTCAGCACACTTCTCTTCTCTTGTTCTTCGAATGAGAAGCCAGAGGGGGAAGCGGAGGTGAAGGATACTGGGTCAGCTATCGATACGTCGATTGCTGCTGCTGGCGAGGGTGATCGCCCTGCCGAGCTACAGATGTGGTTTGGCGACCGTTATGGCCCGGAAGCGGGGAGCGTTGTGTACGATGTGACGATGGGGGAGACAACAACAAAGCGAACATCATACTTCGCCGAGCATGGATTTCGTGAAGCACACTACCTAAACTTGAGTGAAGGAAAGAGCGCGCCGCAACACATTACAGTGATCGACAGTGGAAAGATTATTGCGAAAGGTCCGGGTGATCCAAAACCTCTCACCGCAACTTGGCGACCCGACCCAAATCAGAGCTTACCGAACTTCCGACATCTGACTGATGGTATGCGCCAGCTTTTTCAACTGGAAGAACTGCCGTCGAAGGAGTTCCTCGGCAAAGAGTGTCGAGGGTATCGGTTGAAAGTCGGGAAGTCAGTTTCGGATGTGTGGGTCTGGGAAGGAATCATGCTCTACAACGAGATCAAAGGGGAGCCGGGAGAAGATATTCCGCCGATGATCGTTCGTGCAACTTCCCTGAACACAACGGCTCCACCCGAAGAGGTCTTTCACGTGCAGTAAATCCAATCGCTTCAGTGAAAAGAGAAGTCTTGAAAAAGAGAAGCCCTGATCCCGCTTGCAGGATCAGGGCTTTTTAACTATCCGGGAGTCCGGTAGCAGGTTGCTAACAAACTTCGCCGGAGGCTCCCGTCATAGAATTACTAGACACAAGATCACCTCCTTTGGACAGGGTATGAAACTTATACGCTCGAAGCACCCCTGGTTGAACTCCCAGCGCAGCTTTGGCACCATTTTTTAAATGGCACGGGGCATTGACGCCAGCTTCTACTGATTATTGCCACCGATTTTAATTTTTTTTTGGTCTGAAGAAATTAGAGTCGAGAAGAGAACTTGGCCTTCTTTTTCTTCTTATACCGAATTCAATTAGCGAAACCGTATGTCTCCTTTCTTCCCTCTTTGCCGATCCCGAGCGAGGGGAGCAACAGAAGAGTATGCACTCTTTTCTTTTCGACAAGACCTCTGCCTTACTTGAATTTGGCATTACTATCGATACAGTTTCCTATCCCTTCTGATCCTTGACTCTATACATACGGTCAATGGGTTTACGAGAGTGATGTGATAGGATCGAGGTGGCCAAGAGGTAGTGGACAGATATCTTGAATATCGACCACAAAGACAACTTCCGAAGATCGAACCGAATACATATACTGCCCCGGAGGGGCAACCGTTGAGTGGCCGGGGATGACAATCCCCGGAAAATGAAGCATAGAGATTCTCTCGCCCCGGAGGGGCAGAATGAACGAGCGAAGATGTCAGGACTGCCGGCTCAGCCCCCCCTTCAGGGCGGAGAAGTCAAAGAAGAAAAGCTTTCCGTGGGATGCAGCCTACGACTTTTCCCACGGCCACACAGCAAAGCTCCCTTCGGGAGCGGTTCAACAATTGGTAGCTTCTACTGTGAAGATTGTGAATGTTCAAGCAGAGAGAACTACAATGTCAGCTCTATATCGAAGAGAGTCAACTGCTCTGACTGCCCCGGAGGGGGCAACCGTTATGTGGCCGGGGATGACAATCCCCGGAAAATGAAGCATAGAGATTCTCTCGCCCCGGAGGGGCAGAATGAACGTGCGGAGATGTCAGGACTGCCGGCTCAGCCCCCCCCTTCATATCGGAAAATTCAGAGAGTGAACGCTTACTACCAAATCTTCTCACTAACATTTCTTTCTTGGAACCAACCCGATCATGTTCAATTCTCGACGAGAACGACAGAACTAAAAAGTAGTATGAAAGTAGTACCTACCATGAAACGCTATCTCATCATATTGATGGCGAGAAAAGGGATGATACTTTTCTTCTTCTTTAGAACTCCAAACAATCAAAACAGACTACCAAGATGGAGAGTAACGGACAATCATCAGACCTTCGCATCAGAAAAAATCTTCTCGACTTAGCAGATTCGGAAGTCAGTGATCTTCGGCAAGCCTTCACACTACTGAACGAGAGTAGGGAGTATCAGAAGTTCGCGAGCATCCTTGTTCACTTGGGGCACACGCAGCAAAACGATCTTCTTTTCCTTCCCTGGGCACGTGCCTATTTCTATGAGTTCGAGCTTCTCCTTCAGAGCGTAGTTCCCAGCGTCACGTTGCCATATTGGGACTATACGTCGGAGACTTCGCGGAAGGATGGTCTCCCCCCAGTTGTTGCTACTCCTGTTACTGAGAGTGGAGAGCTGAACCCTCTCTTTCGGGGAGAGTGGAGGGAGCCTCTGCACACATTCCGTGAGACGATGCCTCCGATAGCCTTAGCTGAGACAGCGACGTTAGCTGAAACTGCAATGTCGTTTGATGATTTCGTAACCTTCTCGACATCGATCTGGAAGACAGATATTTTTACGCACATCTGGCTCGGCGGGAGTTCGCGAAGCACAGCAACAACGGCGTTCGATCCGATCTTCTGGTTCAGCCACTGTAACTTAGATCGACTGTGGGATGAATGGCAGAGGAAATACGACGACTACTCAGCTCCTGCTTCAGTAGAGAGTGCCGACCTAAAACCATTTCGCATCGATGACAACGGATCATCTCGGAGTCTAACTGGCGCAGACGTTCTGCGCACAGCAGAGCTGGGCTATACATACGTGTAGCAACTATAAACGATAAGTACAACCATTAGAGAAACCCATGACAAAAAAGCCAAACATTATTCTGATCGTTACCGATCAACAACGCGCGCCGCAACTGTTCGATGAGAACATGGCGAAGTTCGACCTCCCAGCCTACCAGCGTTTGCGAAAGAATGGGATTGAATTTGAATATGCCTTCTGCAACACCTGCATGTGTTCCCCAAGCCGTAGCACTCTCTTTACCTCACTCTACCCGTCTGAGCATGGTGTCACACAGACGCTTTCGTTTGGGGGGCCTTACTCGGTAGCACAGCCGACACTTGATCCTACACTGCCGAACATGGCAAACCTCTTCTACTTTGCAGGCTACAATGTGCAGTACCGTGGGAAGTGGCACTTAAGTAAGGGGAATACGAAGGGGGATACGGAGAATAACTTGACGGCTGCTGAGGTTGGTCTGTTTGGCTTTATGGGGTGGGAACCACCCGATGCTGGCGAGGATACGAAGCCGGAAAACTTTGGAGGAGGCTTCGCAAATCATGATGAGCGCTATATCCGTGAGGCAATTGAGTTTATCGAAAACTATGATGATCCTCGTCCTTACCTGCTCGTTCTCTCGTTGGTGAATCCTCACGATGTGCTTGCCTATCCAAACGGCTACACCTTTGGCTACCGAGATGAGATACTGAAGGGACCACTGCAAACGCCGCCGAGCATGGCGGAAGATCTTCTGAAGAACTATAAGCCGACTGCGCAGTGGCAGTTGCTGCTATCGCTGAATGGGTTGTTGGGAGATCTTAACAGCATTCCAGACGGTCCGAAGAACTACGTGAACATGTATGCGAACTTGATCCGGAAGATCGACCATCAAATCGATCAGCTTCTCGATCTCTTCATGGATAAGAATGGTGATCCAACTGAGCGATTCCAGGATACGGTGATTGTTCGCACAGCCGACCATGGTGAGATGGGACTTGCCCACGGTGGCTTGCGCCAGAAAGCCTTCAACGTCTACGAAGAGACGATTCGCGTTCCGATGATCTGGTCCAGTCCTCTCCTCGGAGTGCAGGGAGTGAAGTCCGATTCGATGGTCTCCCTTATCGACACGCTGCCAACGTTGATCGGCTTTACTGGAATTGATGTTCCAAGTAACCTGAAGCTGAAGGGGCACGACTACCATAAGGTTCTGACCGGTGAGACAACGTCGACGCAGGAGAATATTCTCTTCACCTTCGACGATATTCGTGCAGGGGCAACCAACCAGCAGAATGCTGTGCTGGCTCCCAACCGGATTCGGATGGTTCGGAACTCACGGTGGAAATATGCCGTTTACTTTCACGAAGATTCTTCCTATCCGATGGAGTATGAGTTTTACGATCTCGACTATGTCTCTCCTGATCTCAATTCAATCGAGTGTGCAAATCTTGCCTACCACATTCCAGATGACTATCCCGATCCGGGACTGGCAGAGCGGACAATGAAGGAGATGCAGGTACTGCTGCAACAGGAGATAGAGGCAAAGCTCTACAAGAAGAATTGGAATCCTGATTGGCCCGACACCATACAGGCACTAAAACCAAACGCGAATATGCTCGGCAAGTAACGCTCACAGCTAACTCTACGACGTTATAAAGAGAGAACCCCCGACTGCAATCTTTCACAGCAGTCGGGGGTTCAATTCAAAATTCAAAAGGGGAAAGATTCCCCATCGCGAACTTTACGCTCATTGCGGCTTTGCGTGAGTCTCT
>JBFWSB010000004.1:0-36482 GCA_050248595.1 Kapaibacterium sp. (SeqCode) | reverse complement strand
ATGCTTGCCGGGACGCCTCAGAATCTCTGCGTTGTGGGGGATGATGCACAGTCGCTCTACCGATTCCGAGGAGCCGACATTCGGAATATCCTCGACTTCGAGCGTGACTACCCGAACTATCAGATCTATCGTCTGGAACAGAACTATCGCTCAACGAAAACAATTTTAGCTGCCGCCGACGATGTGATTGCGCGGAATCGCGGACAGATCAAGAAATCGCTTTGGACTGATAACGATCAGGGAGAACAGATCAACGTTCTCACCTTGCGGGATGAGCGGGACGAGGGGAGCGAAGTTGTTCGGATGATTCGGGATGAGCAGCAAAGGGAAGTCTCGTTGAATGAGATTGCTGTCCTCTACCGAATCAACTCACAATCCCTCTCAATCGAAGATGCCCTCCGACGTGCCAACATCCCCTACACGCTTGTGGGAGGGGTCGCTTTCTATCAACGTGCCGAGGTAAAGGATGCGTTGGCATATCTCCGCCTGTTGGTGAACGAGCGGGACGACGAATCCTTCCTGCGGGGAGTGAATCGTCCGGCTCGGGGAATCGGTGAAGTCTCGATTCGCAGGCTTCGAACTGCCGCCGAATCGCGTGGGTGGCCACTTCTACAAATGGCTCAACACGCTGACGAGATTCAAGACCTTACGCCACGAGCTACCAATGGCTTGAGGAACTTTGCTGGAATGATTGATACCTGGAGAACCAGGCTAACGGATGCTCCACTGCCGGAAATTGCCCGCATGGCACTGACGGAGTCGGGCTTGATTGGATCGTTCAAAGATGAGGGGACACCGGAGGCGATGGCTCGCTGGGATAACGTGCAGCGGTTACTCTCCCACATTGCCGAGTATGTGGAGACAAATCCAGATGGAACGCTCGACCAATATCTACAGGAGATTTCACTAATCTCCGATCTCGACAATTATGAGCAGGTAGATGAGCGCGTAACACTGATGACCATTCACTCGGCAAAGGGACTGGAGTTCGAGACAGTGATTGTGCCGGGGATGGAGGAAGGGTTGTTCCCAATTGGGCAGTCGGCCTCCGATCAAGAAGAGTTGGAAGAAGAGCGGCGTCTCTTCTACGTTGCCGTTACCAGGGCAAAGAAGCGACTCTACTTAACGAACTGCGAGCGACGCTATCGATTTGGCGAACTGAGTTATCCCACTCCTTCACGTTTCCTGAACGAAATTGGAGATGAGCACCTGCGATTCAATTCCACTGCACCTCGACCAACGTCGGCATCCTCTTTTTCCTCTACGTCGATTCAATCGCGTCGCCGACCGATTGTACAGAAGCCGAAGGAGGAGATGTTCGACGAGTGGACACCCGATCCCCTGCCAGATGATGACTACTCGCAGATTCCCAAAACCTTGCAGGTCGGTTCCATTGTTTCCCACGACTCGTTTGGAAAAGGTCGTGTAGATGCGATTGTTGGGGAGGGGGAGAAGACACGGGTTACCGTTCGATTTGAAGGAGTTGGGCGGAAGCAGTTGATGTTGAAGTTTGCTAAACTTCGAGTGTTGTAATCCCTTGGTCCGCTTTGCGCAAAAGAATTTTCCTTTCAAGTCGGCAGACTCTTTGCTGCAATCAAGAAGTGCAATATCTTTCCAGAACAAATTCCCAATAACTCTACCTTGATCTGTAGAGGCCGCTTGGGAGTGGTCAATCATCAAATCCACTGTCACCTGGATACCTACTGAACTTTATGAAGAGAAGACCTTTGCCTTTCGGTCGTCCCCTCACCCTTGCCACTGTCGTTACCTTCTTCCTTACAGTTATCTCACACACTTCCTTGGCTCAACAAAGTCAAGGGTGGGAGCTACTTCGATCAAACGAACATCTGAAAGCGCGTGATTGGTTCGAGAAAAAGCTTTCTGAGGATAGTCTCGACTTTTCTGCACTGAAAGGAATGATTATCCTCTCGGAGATTCACGGCGACCCACTCCGCTATCGTGATTACGTCACGCGGTACATCCTGGCAACCTGGGATGAACCTGTCTACCGCAACTTTCGAAATGTCTTCGATGCGTCCGACACAGTGATTGTCGATTCGCCGATGAGTGAGTCGGGTAAAATCTCTTCCCGGATAAGTTTAGCTGCGGAGCACCTGCTCTACAGACAACGCGAAAAGGGAGAGAAGGCTTTTCGCGACCTTGCTCCAGAAAACCGTTGGAGTTTAGTAGGTCCGTTTGAGAATATTGGTGGGAGTGGATATCTGACTTCCTATCCAGTTGAGACCCAGCCGTTTAATCCGAAGGGAGAGTTTAAGAACCACCTTGGTGTTCCCCTCCGCTGGATCCGTCCTACGCACGTTGATCCAGTTGGGCAGGTGATAGCCGAGCAGCACGTGCCAGATGGGGAGGTCGGAGTGGTTTATGCGAACACCTTCCTCACACTCCCGAGTGACCGGACGGTACAGATACGTATAGGGCGGAGTTCGCCAATTTCAATTTGGGTCGATGACGATCTTGTTTTTACCGACAAGGAGGTTATTGTCTTTGAATATGATAACGAGATCATCTCTCTTCCTCTAACTGCTGGAACACATCGAATACTGGTGAAGACCTCGCCCTTCTATGAAGGTCGAGATAGCTACTCATTTTTAGAGGTGGCAACGTGGCGCAAACGCTACAGCAGTACGTCAGAAACCTCACTCTATCCGCAAGGGTTCTTCCTTCTCCGCTTCACCGACGAAACAGGGAGAACCTTGACCGATGCGGAGTTGCAGTACGAGGGGAAGTACAAGAAGACGACCTACTCTCCTGATATCCGGCGACGTGAGATGATCGATTACTTCACGAAGGATGTCAGCGAACACCCGGACGATCTCTTCGCTCTCTACATGTTGGCCAAAGCCTACCTCGTTTCCGGTTATACGTTGGAAGGGGAGGAACTATTCACGCAGCAGCTCGGTGAGAACGATAACATGCTGGTGCGTTGGCTTCTGGCCAAGCTCTACGCTTCGAACGGCAAACTTGAGCGAGTCTATGAAATATTAGAACCTTCGAAACCAGAGACAACACCTGTCTATGGATTGCTTGCCGAACGGCTTGAAGAAATTGACCCAAAGACTCGGGAAGAAGAGTATCTGAAACGTCTTCAAGAACTACGCAAGATTGCTCCCACCAATTTCTCGTTGATCCGCCAGACAATCGACTTCTACACAGAGAAAGACCGCAAGCAAGAGAGTGATGCGTTCATCGACAAGATGATTGTGGAGTTCCCAGAGTACAAGGAGGATCTCGAATACTATCGTTCTGACTACAAGTACCGCTCAACAGTAGATGAGCGGACACCACGAGAGATAGCCGACAGTCTGTTAACCGCAATAGAAAAGAAGATCGATGAAGATGCCTACGATGAATTAATTGAATACTTCACCGACAAAGAGAGTGTCGATACCGTCTTGATGTTGCACGACCAATTGATTGATGCCTATCCCGGCTGGGTCTACTATCGTCGCGAGAAGGCGAACTATCTGCGGGAGGAGAAGCGGTATCAGGAGGCAATCGAGACGTTGAAAGGGGGGCTTGGAGTTTTTCCTTACAGTGCCAGTCTCTACGAACAGATCGGTGATCTCTATCTCGATATGGATCGGAAGAAGGATGCCCTGGAGTATTACCTCAAAGGATTTGCTGTTGACGTGGATGGCTACAGTCACCAATCTGGCTACAGAGAGAACTCTCTTGTGCAGAAGATTGAAAACATGACTGGTGCAGAAGATGTGAACACTCTCTTTACCGCAGGCCTTTCTTTCGACGACGCATTGGCCTCAGATGACTGGCGACAGCGTTACGAGGATGAAGAGTCGGTAATCCAGCTCTACGAGAAACGGCAGATTGTGGATACCCTCGGCAGAGTTCGTTCTTGGTCGAAAATGATGATCCGCATTCTGACTGAGGCCGGAGCCGATTTGTGGACGGAATATGACTTCGGAATGCTCGGAGTGGTCAACTTGGTGCGCGTTCGCAAGGCATCGGGGGCTGAAGTTGTCCCTGACAGGATGAGGGGAATGGTTGTCTTCAAGAACCTTGAGCCGGGAGACATAATCTTCTTGGAAGGACAGAGTGAGGGAACTCTCTTCGACGACCTCTTCGACGGAGAGTATTTTGATATTACCTACTTCTCGTTCGGAGCACCGATTCACGAGGCTCGCTTAGAAATTCTTGTTCCAGAGGGAAAGTATCTCGGTTACCTCCACCAGAGAATAGAGGATAACGTGGTGAAAGCTCGGAGCCAGACCTACGATTCGTATGTCTGGCACTACAAGAATCTTGATAGGACACCTGATGAGGATGCGATGCTCGACGGCTGGGATGGGTTGCGCACAATTTTTGTGAGTACAATGCCGGACTGGAGTCGCGTGGCCGACTGGTACACGCGCAAAACATACCGACGTACTGACGCCACCTACGACGTGAGGAACATCCTCGACTCTATCATTATTGATGGGATGAGTGATGCTGAGAAGATCGAAGTAATCTACAACTATATCACCCGCCGGGTGAACTACTCTTACGTCCCATTCCTTCAATCTGCCTACACGCCGAAGTCGTGCGACTTAACGATCTCATCAAATGTTGGTGATTGCAAAGATGTTGCAACCTTAATGATTGCGATGCTGCGTGAGGTAGGGATTGATGCTTGGTATGCGCTCGTGAAAACAAATTCCTTCAACCACGCTCGATTCCTTCCGTGCCAACTGTTCGATCACGTGATTGTTGGTCTTGAACTGGAAGGGGAGAATCGGTATATGGATTTGACAACAAACTTCTTTCCTCACAATGTAATTCCGTACAGTGATTGTGGAGCTTGGGCACTAAATATTAAGGATGGAGAGAAGGATATCTTCCAGTTACCATACGATCATATCAATCCAGAAAAGAATCTGATTGAGATGCAGGTGCAAGCAGTGTTGGACACAAGTCGGGCAGTTTCTCTCGATGTTCAGGCTGAGCATCGAGGGTTGGAGGGAGCTTACATCCGCGAGTCGATGGCGCGACTTTCAAAAGAAGAAGTGCGAAACATGATCCTCGGCCTTTTGGGGCAAGGAACCTTTCAGGATGTGCGCCTTCGCGACTACGATTTTGCAAATCGGCTTTCAATCACCGAGCCGTTGCGTTCTCACTACACACTCTCTGGAGAGCGCTTCAGCGACCGGGTCTCGAATCTCTACATCTTCCGTCTTCCTTGGATGCTTGCTATCCGCAATAGCAGTGCAATCAAGACTTCGGAGCGAGTAACTACGCTTGACGTTGCCAAGTTGTGCGAAACCGCTCCTTCACGTCAGCGGGTAGAGATTATGTTTCCTAAAGGATACGAGATGACCGAAATCCCTGAGAACATTGAAGTAGAGTCAGAGTTTGGTGTATACCGCGTGAAGTTCCGGTCGATAGAGGGGGGGCTTGAGGCAGAGAAGTATCAGCAGTTCTACACCACAAGAGTTCCTCCAGAAAAATTTGAGGAGTTCCGAGAGTTTTATCTTCGACTACTCGATCTGGATGAGGCTCGGTATGCAATTATCAGACCGAAGTAAGTGAAAAGGAAAACGGGGATCTGCATTGAAGGGGGGATTCGTTGGGTCAATTTTAGAGTGGAAGTCGCTGGAGAACATACAGTTCAACGCAGAATTTGCTCTTTTTCATCAGCATCTATTGATTGCTGAAGATCAAGGAATGTCTGTCCGTTCTGAATTTTGGCATAGTGCTTGCACTGACAACCAATAAGAACGAAAAGTAACAGCTCCGAAAAGTTTTCTTAAAAAAGGGGACGAATTTTCCCCTTGTTTTTTCATGGTTTATCATATATTGTCATCATTGTCTGGGAGAAATGTTCCTGCTTTCGAAGATTGGGAACTTGGAGCGGAGTAGAGAAAGCCGAACGGTTCTTAACTGCGGACAGAAGTGCGTGAGTGCTGCATCTACGGTCTTTTTCAGCAAAACGTGCAAACACAAAGAAGAAATTTCAAAGATTTCCCACCGAATAATATTTGCGCATGAGAATTGCTCCGCCGTACATTTACATTTCTTGCGACAACAGAGCTAACAGTCAACAACGCTAACCATAACCAAGAGCGATAGCTATGTCGAAAGGTGGAGCCGGCAAGGTATATTTTGTGCTATATCTTGCTGTCATTCTTGAGCTTCTGATCATCTTTATTGAACGAGATGAAGCCGAAGAGCATCTGCGCAAACAGCAACGCGAAGCGATTCAGATCGTCCAAACCATCCTCTCTCAGTTACAATCGGGTGTGGGTGCAACGGCGATCACAACCCGACCGAAGGACAACATCACCTGGAGCGACAAAGAGCCTGAATCAATGGTTCGGGTCTACGACGTTCTGGTTGCCGTCGGTGACTCGAATGCCGTCGGTGAAGCTGGCAAACGTGGCGATGACATTCCAGAGTTGAATTACCTTGTCTCCACGCTTGGCGACCCAAATATCCCTGAAGAAGAGTTGCCTCTGGACACAACCGATCTTACAGACCCTTTCTTTACTGCTATTCTTGGAACAGAGCATGGGGGATACTTCAACCCTCAGCAGACGAAAGGTGCTGCCATACCTACTGGCGATCCTACTGCCTACTTCCAGCTAAACGAAGAGATGACCGCTCAGGAAATAGCCAAAGGGCGACGAGTGAAAGTCTTCCGAGTTAACTTCAAGCCAACAAGTGGTGCAGGGTGGTATCGACTTCGGTTTGCCTCTCGGACAAATCAAATTATGGGTGTAGTTGATGCCGAGCCGAACGATGACGATACCGTCAGAATCGGCAACGTGAAGTTGACCGTAAAGCAGTTGCGTTCTGTGCAGAAATTCCTTGAGAAGGAAAAGGGAGAGAGCACGGCGCAGCAGCAGGTAAAAGATTACATTGATGCCTTGCTCGATCCTGAAAAGTGGAAAGAGCTAAGTATTAACAGTGGACGCAACGCGATTGACGTTCGCGTAGTCAAGCCGGATTTGCCACCACCAGCAGATCCAGTTGCTGAGATATTGGTTCCAAGACCAGAAATATATTGGTATACGGGCGCTCCATTAGAAATGCCAGTAAAACTTGGGCCGAAGGATGGACAAAGAAGTGTTGATCCGGGCGAGGCTTCGCTTGTGGAAGATCCAAACGTTCCGAATAGATATAACATCATTTTTCCTGCACAATCAACGGCTGGTGAGAAGATCTTGACAGTCACAGCCTCGAACGGGGGAAAAAGCGAAGCTTCTGAAAAACGACTGGTGATATTGAAGCCAGAGTTGACAGGAGGATGGAAGCGTCAGCCTGCATCCCGTGGATATATCGGACGTGTCTATCGTCCGGAGACACAGTGGGAAGCGACTCAGATACCACCGGAACACTACATCACAGAAGTGAAGATTAACGGCGAGAAGGTCTTTGAAAAAGCTGGAACAAAGTTCTCGGGTGATGACCTTCCGAAGGATAAGTTGGAGATCAAAGAGTCGACGAAGTCAATTGGTTTGACTGTTTGGTGGGCACCGAACGGTACATCCGACAGAACCAAGTGGGTTCCGTTGGTCAGTACTGATCCATCAGTTGGAACTACACAGGTAGCGGCTGAAGGAATTGATCCTCGTTACCAGACGCCGACTCACGATGAAGGCTTTGAATTTACTTGGACGATCTCTAAGACCAAGACAAGTGAGGACTTCTCTCCTATCGTTATCCGTCAACCACTTGATGGTGGACGTTTTGGAGAAGCTGTGAGCGTTACTGCTTCCTGTGAAGAGTGTGGTGATCTTGGATTAAGTCAGCCACGTGTGACTTCTGCTGGTAGTTATCAGTGGTCCATGTACATGGAAGTAACGGATATTCGTAAGCTGGTTTCGAAGGCGCGTGAAGTAAACGGTAAAGTGTTGCAGATACCTCTATCAATCAAGGGGCGCGAAGCGGAGACCGTAAGTGTTGTGCAAGTGACAGTTCGTCTGGGGAGTTAGGGATTTTATTCGTATTGAGAACAATAATCATTATATAAAGCCACAAACCGGAGAAAACTATGCTCAACAGGATGTCTCGGTTCGGCGGGTTCCTCTTGATTCTGATTTCTGGAGGAATGATTGCTGTGACTGCTTCGGCACAGCCTGACAGTGACAGCGAAAAGGCACGTACCCGGCTTGACAGACAGATCAGTTCACTGATTCGGTCGATAGATGATATTATCTGGTCTGATATACGCATCTACAAGCTCGAAAGCGATTTCAAGAACCGTTTAGTAACCAGTATGCAGTCAGAGGATGAGTCTGACATTGATCGACTAAAGCAGATTGGAGACATTATTGCTCCTGAACCCATACCAGGGTTTGAACAGACAGCAATTGCTATTGCTGCCTCACCTGCGGTTGGCAACCCTCGATTATTTCGGATTCAATTGGCGCAACGGACAGGATTAGATCCTGACTACGATATAGATGAGGCTGAAGCTGATCGGGCATATAGTATTGCTTCTACTATTATTCAGAATCGGAAGAACCGTCCGAAGAATTTCTACTTAGTGACCTCTTCTGATCTGGAGAAGCCACGGTTGATTGCTCTGTTAGGTGTTGACTTAGAGAGTGGACGCCCATCACTAACCTCCTTCGTTAAAGTTGGGACTCAACTTCACGACTACCTTACGTCGAGCAATACAGACTCGACTATGTATGGTGAAATGAAAGATGCGGTCAGAGAGAAGAACACACAGATGCTCTCAAATCAGATGTTTGTGCTGCGTGATCTGGCCAACGTTCTTATTGTCGATCGTACGAACACGCGGGCAACTCGGATCGACGAAAATGAAGAAGGGTGGGTGTTGAAGAGCGTCAGTATGGGGCGTCCAGTTCGTGAAGAGTGGAAACCTGCAGACACCAGTAGCGATGCAGGGAGTGGAGCCGATGATCCTTGGAGCTTTGATCTTGATCTCGATATTGGTGGAACTAGCCAAACAGTAGATGTAACTGCTGGGGCTGCTGTTCCAGGAGCAATAGAGTTCCCGAACGAAATTGTTGTTGGTACTGATGTCGTGGTTGCTTACTACAACTACGAAATGGATGCAAAGCAGGTAAAGCAGACCAAGTGGGGTGTGGAGCTGCTAAACAATTTTGATGAGCTAAACTATCCCTCGATATGGGGTGGGCGAATGACGCTGAACGCCATTCTGAGGAATGTCAAGATTGGTGCAATATTACCGTCGCCACGTTTCGGAGGTGAGAGTATCGGGGAGAGTGGTCTGTTCGACAAGCCACAGAAAGTCCTGGGGGGCTATGGTATCTCTTTTGGTGGAGATTTTACAGCACCGATGTTAAGTAATTCAGGTCTCTTTAACTTCCACGCGTCCTATACATTTGGCGAAGCGAGCACTGAAGCAATGATTCCCGGTGTTTTCGATATTGGCCCTACTGGTGACACCGGAAGGCGTGTTAACGGAGATCTTGCCTACCTGATTCGCTACGCCTTTCAAGGGTTTTACTCGTTCGGATTCTATGCCGACAACGCTGCAAACCATCTCTTCCGTTTGAAGTTAGGTGGTGCGGTGTACGGAGTCGACACTTACGAACGGCAGCAATATTTTGGCCCTGGTGAAAATGTGGATAGCATTCCGACCCTTCGAGAAGTGGGGGGCGAGACACGAGGTGGTGTTGCAGGAAAAATCGAGTATATGAAAGGGGGCACAGATATTCCTTACGGTGCTGGGTTCCAGTACTTTGATGGATCTGTGCAGGGGAATGTCTGGCTACAGTTCATTGTCTCGCGTAGTCTTGACTTGAAGTTCGAAGGAAAGTACTTCACTCCACTATTTCGTGATCCACGTCCGTGGGAGTCAAATTCACTTGTGATTCCTTCGGTCGAGGTAAAGTACCACTTTGGTACTCCGTGACGTAAATGTCGCGAGTTTCCTACGGATTGTTTTGTACACTATCACAGAGCCTAAACAATACTACCGATGCGTAAGACAGTCTTTATAGTGGCCTTGATTTTTGCCGGATATATGATGGCAAACGCTCAAGAGCCGACCGTAACAGAGTTACAAAAAGATATCGAGGATCTCAATACAATTGATCCTGACGTTGGAAGATACTTCCCAAGATGGCGGATTTTAGAAGCAGATCTGAAAACAAAGTTGGCACTCTATTTCCGATCGATTGGTGTTCCTGTTAACACCAACGATACGATGACGGTAACTGCTTCATTTGAGAGGGGAGCAACTGCTCCGCAAGATATTCTGCAAATAAAGGCCGGGTCATATCCTGGATCAGAACTTAATAGCCGTCAAGCAATTGAGGGAGCCTTAGGAGCCGAGCTATATCAGCAGATTCTTGGTCGGCAATATGCTCATGCTGAGATTCCACCAGCAAAGCCTATTACCGAAACTGGGACAGAGCGTGTGCCAAGTGTCTTCTATCCAACGAATGCAAAGCAATTTGTTGCCGTTAGTCTGTTCCGCCAAGCTGTCCAAATTGGCTCTACTGGTGCTCGCCTTGAGCATTTGCTTGGGAGTGACGAGGTTGGCTATCCCTTCTGGTCGGGTGGTCAGGGGAAAGCATTGATCGACTACCCAATTATTCGGCAGGATAATGAGGAGCTTCGTGCTAACGGTGTTCCCGATCCATTTAAGTTTTCTCTCGGTGTCGGCTATCGTTTGAAGTTTGGTGTGCCAGACCAAAATGCAGTTGCCGACATCTTCTCACCACGGAAATTGAATGGTGCTATTGGAGCCAAGGCGATTGTCCGGGCTGAGTACCGTTTACCACAGCTTAATGATCTCGGTATCGGCTTTTATACCGAGCTTCCGTTCAACAAGAGAGCTGGCTTCGAAAGTGTGAAGGGGAACGAAGAAGTTGTCTGGGTTCCAGATTCAATTGGAACTGGTCGTCCGGGACAGAATATCCCAATTCGCTCGGCATACTTCATGCGGACGGTTGCTCAGGGAAATCTTTTCTGGGAGACGTGGCTCGATAACTACGAGCACTATGTCCGCTTCAGTCTCGGAATGTCCTATCAGGAGTTCGCTGTCGGTGCGCTCCGTGTTGGGGATTACTGGCTTGATCCTGATGGCGAGACAACGCGTCGTGTGAATCCACAGACCGGTATCGTTGAAGAGGGGCCGGGAGCAAGTCCGGTTGGTCTGGCAAACAATGTTGAGTATCGTGGCCTTGTACATCCAACCGAAGTACAAGATTGGCTCTACGCCAAGATTGAATACTTGAATCAGTCAGATTTCCCATTCGGTGTTTCGGCACAGTTAGCCAACCGCAATCTGTTGCTTACAGGGTTTGTTCCAGTTGTTCCGAACTGGCTCTTCTTGCAAGCAAAGTATTCAACGCCACTGTTGCGTAGCGAGGCTGCACCTTGGGAGCAGAATCCGTTTATCGTGATCTCTCCTGTCCTTCGTTTTATGTTGGACTGATGGCATCAGATTATCATCCGATAATCACGCAAGCTGAAACAACGAATCTACTTGGTGTACTGTCGTAGTACATTATCTGTGAAGAGAAGAGATGAAGGTATAATCTCCCTCTCCGAAACCAGAACCATTATGAGGTGTCTCCGCACAATGAATCGAGTCTTGTTACTCATCGTTGTGCGGAGTTTTTTATGTCGGCACGCTTTTTGTGTGTAACCCCTTTAGAACTGAACGGTAGATTTTGTAGCCCTGTAACCCTAACCCTGTTTGTCCGAATATGACGTCGCCCTGTAATAGCCTGGAATTTATGGTGAACACAACTCCTCCATATCAAACGGCAATCAAACGCATAGCCGGAATTTTTCTTTGGCTCTGTCTCTTCTTGTCCCTACCAATTTCTGCACAACCACAAAAGCGCTCGTCAGACACAGTAAGCGAGGAAGAGCGGCTGAAGTCAACTGCTGTCCTAACCGTCGATTCAGCCTTACGAGTCTCCGTGCGCAACATCGATATTACTCGCTTCCCAAACGTTGGTATCATTTTCGATGTGTTCGATAGAGAGCACAACTTTATTGACACGCTGAGGAAGAGTGATATTCTGATTACTGAGAATCAGGTAGATCAGGAAGTAATTGACCTCTCGCTGATTACCAGCAACAACCGTGTCCCTATCGACTTCGTTTTTGTGATCGACCACACGGGGAGCATGAGAGACGAGATCGATGCGGTGAAGGCAAACATTGACGAGTTCACAACTCGATTGGCAGCAAAGGGGATAGACTATCGCCTTGGACTCATTGTCTTCGACGACAACGTGTCAACACGTCACTGGATGACAGACGATATCGAACAGTTCAAGAAGTGGATCGATGCAATCGAGGTAAGTGGAGGTGGTGATAAAGCAGAGAACGCGCTGGAAGGATTGCGAGCCGCTACAGGTATGAACTTCCGCTCGAGTGCAAACCGGGTTGCTGTCCTCGTGACTGATGCCCCCTACCACAGCTACAACGAGAATGGATTTGGACGTACTCGCTATACCGAGCGGACTATTGGTGTGGTGTTGGAGCGACAAGATATACGTGTGTTCAACATTGTCGATCCCTCGATCAAAGGATACTACGAGATTTCTGAACGAACTGGTGGACGGACATTCGACATCAACCAACCCTTTGCACAAATCCTCAATGACTTTGTGGAGACAATGACCTCTCTCTACAATGCCACGTATCGTTCCAGAGCCGATTTGATTCCTGACTCAATAGAAGTAGAATTGCGCATTCCAGGAAGTGGCCAGGTCTCCCGTAAAAGCTTTGCTGTTCTTGAAGTGGGGCGGAAGCTTGTACTGGACAATATCCACTTTGCTTACAACCGCTATGACATTGAGCGGGAGTCGATGCCGGAGCTTGACTATCTGGTTACGTTGATGAAGGCTCGCCCTACTCTCAGGATTAAAATTGAGGGGCACACAGATGATGTGGGGGAAGAGTTATACAACCAACGCCTTTCGCGCTTGCGGGCAGAGTCTGTCAAGAGGTATATGGTGAGTCGAGGCATCTTGGCAGATCGACTTTTCACTGTCGGCTACGGAGAGTCCAGACCAACAGCGTTGAATGACACGGAAGATAACCGTCGCCTTAACAGGAGAACGGAGTTTATCATTCTACAGAAGTAGATATTCTGATTCTACACACCGACAAGGAACAAGCGTTCTGGGGTATCACGCCCAACTATCCCTGATTCTCCTTCCACTGTTGCACGCTCTCCACAAGGAGCTTTCCCCTTCGTCGAGTCTCTTCGACTCTTTCTTGTACAGTCTGGCACATTGGAGTAAGCCACGACCCTACATTCAGCACCATTGCCCCTGCCTGGAGTAACTTCACTCCAGTTCTATCTGTTATTCCTCCCGACGGAGCTAAAGGGAGGTTCGGCATCGGCCCCAAGAGAGAGCGAAGGTAGGCTTCCCCATTCTCTGGCATTGGAAAGACTTTAACAAGATCGGCTCCCCCTTTCCAAGCAGTGTAGAGTTCGTTCGGTGTCAAGCCTCCCGGTATGGCTATGCAACCTGCATCGTGTGCAATGCCAATAAGGGAAGGATCAAAACATGGGCTTGCATAGAATTGCGCGCCAGCTTCAAAGGCTTGCTCAGCATCGTTCGGGTGGAAGAGACTGCCAGCACCTACTAACAGATTTTCCTGTTTGGCATAGTGGCTGATAAGCTCCAGTGCAGTTGGAGTAGTGAGAGTAATCTCAATAGAAGTAATACCTGAATGTAGCAGTCCCTCTATCAGTGGCGGAACGTCGTCCGGGTTCTGCTCGCGAATCACTGCGATGATTCGACTCTCCACAATCGCTTGTCGTATCTGTTCTTTCTGGCTCATGTTGCAACGAGATCGAAAACCGAGAAACAAATAACCTGATGCGGTGTATCTTGCACCACTATAAAACTTAATATCGCTTATCTATACTACATGGCACTCACCATATTCCGTTGTATGCTCTTTGCAACAACGATTCTATTCTTCTCTGGAACCCTGTCTCAAGCACAGGAGACCGTTTTCTACAATACGGCTCTCTACGACACGCTGAACCCAAACCCTGAGGCGAGTGGTCGGTATTCAGCACTTTGGGGATACACTGCTCCTAATGGGCGTGAATATGCTTTGCTCGGTGGATTTACCGGCACACACATCATCGACATTACCGAGCAACCAATAAAGGAAGTTGCCTTCATTGCCGGACCTAACAGTGGATGGCGTGAAATGAAAACGTTCGGTACGTTTGCCTATGTCGTTAGTGAAGGGGGAGCTGGTATGCAGATTATCGACTTGAGGAACCTGCCAGAGAGTGCTTCGCTCATCAAGTCAGATATGACTACGTTTCGTACTGGGCATACGATTGATCAGGAAGGAGCATGGCTCTACGTGCATGGCTCTAATGTAGAGGCAGGGGCGAACCAGGGGACATTAATTTTCGATGTTGCCACCGATCCCCTGAACCCGGTACTTGTTGGCCAATACGATCGCGGATATGTCCACGATGCGGCAGTCCGGAACGACACGATGTATGCAGCAATGATCAACGACGGTCGTCTCGACATTGTCTATCTCGGGAAAGATCGGAAGGATCCCCAACTCGTAACCGAGATTAGTTATCCCGGAGCCGGAACCCACAATGCAGACCTGACGATTGATGGCCGCTACCTAATGACAACCGATGAAGTAGGGAGTACACCGAAAACGTTGAAAGTGTGGGACCTCTCTGACATCGACGATATTGTCAAGGCTGCCGACTGGACGCCAGTAGAGGGGCAGACAATTCACAACGTTCACATTAAGGGAACTGTAGCTTACATTGCCTGGTATACTGCGGGAGCACGGATTGTAGATATTTCGGATCCGGTCAACCCAGTAGAAATCGGGTTCTACGATATGGTTCCAGGGAGCAATTCGCGAACGTTTGGAAATTGGGAGGTCTACCCTTACTTCGAAAGTGGAAAGATCATTGCCAGTGATATGACAACCGGACTCCATGTCTTCACCTTCGACGGTGCTAAGAAAGGTCTGGTGAATGGTACAGTCCGGGACTCGGTTACCGGACTTCCACTGTCGGGTGCTATTGTTGATCTTCCAGAGTTAGGACGAAGTATCACAACTGGTGCAAGTGGACATTTTCAGGTGTTAGCTGCTGAGGGGGAGACCAATTTTGCAGTTCGCCTGTTGAACTATAAGCTGCGGGAGGGGGCATTCACTCTCTCCAGTGATGGAGCCAACGTCGAAATCCTTCTCTCACCTCTCCGCCTTCGTTCAGTTCACATTCTTCCGATTGATGCGAAGACCGATAAGGAGATCACAACGTTTGCTTTCGATATTGAGTCGCGAGGGGAAGGGGTAAGCGGAGAACTCTCCACGTTGCAACTACCAGCCGACAGCGGATACACTCTGCGCGTTGGTGCTTGGGGATGGCTGCCTAAGACTGTGCAAGTACCTTCCGAAGTTGAGGGTGACATTCGGATTGTGATGCAGCGAGGATATAGCGATGATGCCGAGCTTGATTTAGGTTGGAGTCTTGGTGAGCCAGACGATGATGGTGCTTCCTCAGGAATGTGGGAGCGAGGTGACGGCCCCGAATTGCGATTGCAGATTCAGGGAGAGCCTCCAGTGATTGTTGAGCCGGGGGATGACCATACGCCCGATGGAGTAAAGGCTTTCTACACTGGTATCATTGATGCGGAACAACCGTCGCCCGGATCCTCCGACATTGATTCTGGACGTGTAACTCTTACCTCACCTGAGTTTGACCTGACCACCTACGGCGATCCACACATTTCATTTTGGCTTTGGTATGTAAATCAAGCCTTCAGCTTCTTCGCCAAGGATGATCGGCTCTACATTCGCCTCTCAAATAATGGAGGAGATTCTTGGGAAGATGTGTTGACGTTGGAAGATGGAGTGCAGGAGTGGACAGAATTCAAACTCCGCGTTGCAGACTATATGACCCCGACTTCCCGGATGCGGTTCCGTATTGTGGCTGCCGACTCGGCTGAGCAAGGGTGGGTGGAGGCTGGTCTCGACGACTTTCTCGTAAGTGACACAGGGATTAGTAGCGGTGTGAAAGGTGGGGGAAGATTTGCGGGAGCCAACCTGCAACTACTCCCTAATCCGTTAACTGATAATGGTCTTCTTCGACTTACGTTGCCAACGAGTGCCCGTAACCTTCAGGTAGATTTGCTTGATGTTGCTGGACGATCTGTCGCGACAATCTATCGAGGAAGTCTGTTAGAAGGGGAGTCGAGCATTCAAGTTGACAGTAGAGATTTGCGATCTGGTATCTACTACGTTCGAGTTCGTTTTGAAGATGGTAGCAGTCTCAGTAGAAAGATTACACTTGTGAAGTAAGAACCTATTCCCTAAGTTCACTCGACGCGATGTGGTGTATCACAACAAACTTTTCTCACCATACAAAACTGAAAATCATATGAAAAAATCTGTTCTACTTATGGCTACGCTGCTGGTAGCAGCAGTTGGTATCCTTAGCTATACATTCCTCTATGCAGGAAGCACAGCTAAGGATGAAGGAGTTGATGGCAAAACAACTGAGTGTTCGTATAAAGCTACTTCGGTAGAGGATTGCGATTGGCATAAGCGAAGCATCGAGGCAAAAAAATCGTGCGACTCACAGAAGGAGTGCGCAACGAAGGCTGAGTGTAGAGGGGAAGCAAAGGCCGATTGTCAGAAGAAGTGCAATACCAAGTGTGATTGGGAGAGCAAGCATGGGGCTAAGAGCGAAGAGAGCACACCAGAAGCTGAACTCAACTAAGAGTGTAGCATTACGATTGTTTGAAATATAAATATTAAGCGGGCTATGGCTGATGTCATAGCCCGCTTTCATTCTCGGTCACTCAATCTGTGAAAATCCCGCCCGATTCGCGTCATTCGTGTACGATCCCCAACCAGAGATGATTGCTCGATGAAATTGTACACAGATTCGACAGATTAACGCGAATGAATACGGATCTATAGCCATCTGTTATGAAAAGGATGACAGACATTCAAGTGAGGTGCTACGCCCCATTTATCCTCGATCACTTTAGATGAGGAGCGAAGAAAGCATGGGAAGAGAGACTCAGTGAAGGGAAATCGTATATTTGTCGCTGAGTTAATCAGAACTTGTTTTGCATACCACAAGCGGGGGAACATCATGAAGGAGAGCAAAGTTATCATCGCTCTTTTGGCCATCATTGCCACCTTTGTTGTGGGAGTTGTGCTCAACCTCCTCGCATCAATTCTACTTCCCCTCGTCGTTGCTGTTTTCCTTTCCTATCTCTTCAAGCCAATGGTTCTCTGGCTGAAGAAACGACAAATTCCTACCGTTATCTCGCTGCTTATTGTCTTTGTCACTATTGCTGGAGTGTTGTTCGGTGTCTCGTTTGTCGTCTACTCGAGCATTGATTCATTTGTGGCCGAGGCTCCGAAATATCAGGATCGGGTTAACGGGCTTGCATCTGAAATTGATGGCACTATTCGTTCTCTCGCCACTCGTTATGGACTGCCCGTAAGTGACTTCGACTGGTGGACAGTGTTTGATGTCTCGTCGATCACCTCCGTTCTAAGTTCAAGCCTCGGCACAACTGTCACCTTCCTCGGCAACGTGATTCTGGTGATGCTCTATATGTTCTTCATCCTCGCTTCCAGTGGCCACATGGCCGCGAAACTTCGAGTGGGATTCCGACGAGAGCATTCCGAAAAGATCGCCACAATTATTGAACGGATCGATACCCAAGTGCGACAGTACATTCTCACTAAGACCTTGATAAGTCTGATTACCGGAGTGCTGACAACAGTGGTTCTCTGGATTTTCGGTGTGGACTTCGCTCTCTTCTGGGGATTCCTCGCCTTTCTGCTGAACTACATTCCAAACATTGGCTCACTCTTGGCGGAAGTCTTTCCTGTTCTTCTTGCCTTCCTCCAGTTTGATTCAGTCGTCACCCCACTTATCATTCTCGTTATTCTGGTAGGAATGCAGACAGTGATGGGGAATGTTGTAGAGCCAAAGATGATGGCTTTCAGTCTGAACTTAAGCCCTCTCGTAATCTTGGTTGCCCTCATCTTCTGGGGGTGGCTCTGGGGAATTGTTGGTATGATTATCGCTGTTCCGATGACCTCCATCCTAAAAATTATCTTCGAGAACATCGATGAACTGAAGCCGTTGGCAAGGTTGATGGGGGGGGATATCAAAGCGGAAAAAGATAGTCCAATTCCGGCTACTTGAATTCACTAAGTATAGAATCAGACTTGGAATTTCTGACTACTACATCTCCCAATATATCACCGCTAACGAGACCACTCCCCAAGCTAAGGCGGTTAGGATGAGTGACGGATCACGCGCAACAACTGCAACCGGATTCTCTGCCGTCTGTTTCTTCTCATCTAAGTAGAGATAGCGGAACATGCCGAACATCACTATTGGAACTGTGTAGATAAGCTTGTCGGTTCCAAAAATCTCAACTACTCGATCAGTAAGTGTGTAGAGCGTATAGCTCATAATCGATCCGGCAACCGAGACAATCATTATTGTTCGGACAAGCTCTGGTGTGTAGTCATCCAACACTTTTCGGGACTGGCCTCGCTCCATATTGTTGATTTCACTTCGACGCTTTGCCACACCTAAGAAGAGTGAGAGGAAGAGAGTGCATATCACAAGCCAGTTCGAGACAGGAACGTCGATTGCGTAAGCTCCAGTTAGGACGCGCAGCATAAAGCCAGCGGCGATAATAAAGATGTCGAGCAGGACAACGTGCTTTAGTCCCAGAGAATAGGCAGCGTTGATAACAAGGTAGATGCCGATTAACAACCCGGCTCGCCAGGGGAGTGCTGATAGGAGCAGACCAGCAGATAGAAGCACCACGGCAAGCTGTATCCAAGCAGAGGTTGGACTAACAGCACCAGACGGAATTGGACGGAACCGTTTCTTCGGATGCTCTGCGTCGGCTTCGCGGTCGGCTATATCGTTGAAGATATAGACAGCAGAACTGATAAGACAGAAAGCACCAAATGCTTCAATTGCTGGAAGCAGATAGTCGAACTGGAAGAGTGTTTTGCTGTAGACTAAGGGGGCGAAGACGAAGACGTTCTTCAGCCAATGACTTGGCCGCATTAATTGAACTCTTGCGCTCACTCCACTGCGAGAAGATGTTGCCGTCATACTATCCTGAAACGTTCCGTGGTCTCTGTGTACTTCTCTTTCTCACTTCGTTGATCGGAAAGCTATTCGGGAACAATCTGGAATGTAACGCTCACCGAGAGGCTGAACGATATCCTATCTGGAGTCAACAAGGATTGCTGTCCTTCGGGATTGGAGTAACCACCATAAGAGTTGTTGTATGGTGAGTAGGAAGAATAGCTTGAGGCATCGTACCAATCAGCCTGTCCCACCCGAATCGGATTGGCTACTCTCATCCCCAGTTCGCGAGCCAAGGCTTCGGCACGTTGGCGGGCATTCCGAATTGCGCGCAAGGTTAGCGTGTCTCGAATAGCATCCGAGTTTGAAACTCTGTAGAGGGGGGAGCGGCGCATCTCAATCCCAAGTCGAAGGAGTTCTGCAAGGAAAGAGGTGTACTTCGATTGGTCTCGTAGCGTTAGTGTAATCGACCGCATTACGTAATATTCCTTCAACTCTGGTTCGTCAGAATTTGACGAAAATGCCCTCGGGTTGAAGTCCGTTCCGTTGTTCCCGTGGACAAGATTCTCTGGTTCAATGTCGAGAAGATCCATCCGAATGTCTTCCCCCTTGATATTCATCTTCTTCGTCAACTCAGTCAACTTCGCCATCTTCTTCTCATAAGCCGCTTGTGCGGAGTCAATGTCGAGGTGGCTTGCCTCAATTGACAAGAAGAAGACGATTTCATCCGGTTTCACAAGTGTGTCGGCTTCCCCTTCGGAGAAGAGCACTCGCCATTCTTCAGAACCTTCTTCGTCCTGTGCCAGCAAGGGGTAGGAACAAATGAGCGATGTGGTGAGTAACAGCGCAAGTATGCGAATCATAGAAATCCGTGTCCTGTTCGGTTCAATCCATTGAATATGACATGCGAAGAATCTGCAACCTAATGTAGGCCGCAGAGTGAGACCGAAGATAGGACATTTCGAACGTTAGAGCGAGAGAAAAGGGAAGCTCTGAATGAGATATGTAGGCAAGTATCGGAAAAAACATTCCGTGGTGAAATCTTGCCATCCATTGTGATTTGCTAACATAGGGAAGCGATTATTTTGCAGTGTTGAGAGGCGCAATACCTGCGAGCGAAGAGAAGATAGAATCGCTTGCAGAGGAGTGCGAAACGAAACAACGTCGACAGCGCAACTTCGAGTCGACACCATTAGCTGAACAAGTAATAGATATTGAACTATGAGAAACCACGAGTACAACGTTACGATCAACTGGACTGGAAACAATGGTTCAGGAACTTCAGACTACACTTCTTATTCAAGAGACCATGAAGTCTTGATTCCTGGCAAGCCACCACTCCCCGCATCTTCCGACGTGATATTCAGGGGAGATGGCAGGCGGCACAATCCAGAAGATATGCTGGTAGCCTCACTCTCATCCTGCCACATGCTCTGGTATCTTCACTTGTGTGCAGATGCTGGGGTAATCGTCACATCATACTCTGACGAAGCTGTTGGAGTGTTGAGTCTAAGAGATAATGAGCCGAGCAGTTTCAGCGAAGTTCTCCTCAGGCCAAACGTCACAGTGAGAGAACCTGAGATGATAGACCGAGCGTTAGAGCTACACGCCGAAGCTCACAAGAAATGCTTCATTGCTAACTCCTGCAATTTCCCCGTGCGGCACGAGGCAACGTGCACTTCAATAGAGATTGAAGAAAACGGGTAGATGTAAGGAAGCGAGAGTTCTCTCGGAAGTTATTTGTGCACCTACAACCTATGAATGCGATATGCCAAGAAACTTGCCGTTGCGCAACTCCGTTCGGTAGCCGGAGATATTGACTACAATGTGAGGAGACACGAAGCACTTCTCTCCTTAGCTGCCTCACAGAATACCGACCTAATAATATTCCCAGAGTTATCGTTGACCAACTACGAACCTCGGCTTGCGAGAGGTTTGGTGATGAGTGAGACCGATCCTCGACTGGAGAGCTTGCAAGCAGTGAGTGAGAGACACAACATGGTGATTGGTGTGGGGGTGCCAACTGCTGCCGGTTCAGGTGTGCGGATTAGCATGTTCTACCTTCAACCGGGTAAGGAAGCCACGACATACTCCAAGCAACATTTGCATGAAGATGAGTTCCCCTATTTCGTGCCGGGTACAGAGCATCTTGTCCTATCTCATGAAGGTGAGAAGTTGGTGCCAGCTATTTGCTATGAATCGCTCCTTCCCGAACATGCCGAACAAGCTGCGATGCTGAATGCTTCGGTGTACCTCGCGAGTGTTGCTAAGCCGGAGGGGGGAGTAGAGAGGGGAGCGAAGCACTATCCGATGATTGCACGCCAACATTCGATGATTTTGTTGATGGCCAATGCTGTTGGACAGTGCGATACCTTTGAAAGTGTCGGCAGATCGGCAATATGGAAGAGAGATGGATCGCTTGCCGGAGAGATGGACGATTGCTCAGAGGGGGTGCTGATCTTCGATACGGAGCGAGAAGAGGTAGTTGAGCTGCTTCTGGCTTCCTGACCCTTTTCGGATTTGTAGTGTGAGCGTGCAGTCTTCCAACTTGAATCGTTTTCAGTTCCCACAAATCGCAATCATAACGACAACTTGACTTCCAAGATAGGCTCTCAAAGATCACTCTCTTGCCTTTTCAATAGATGCACCTTGGTTTGCAACGCCTTCAACTCCTTCTGCTGCAATTCGAACTGACGTTCTTGCGCTTCATACTCTGCCTCAAGTTCCCTTATCTGAATCTCCAGACGGGAATTGTTGTCGGGTACTGCTATCGTCGTTGGTACGTCGCCACCGTCACGAGCAGCTACTGTGTTGTCGGCTCCCCACGCTAAGGTAATCGTGTCACCATTGATAGCCGAGACTGCCAGAACCTGACCGGTTGCGCTCGGCTTCGTTGCTGGAAGGATATACTGGATCGTATCGGTTAGGGGAGGAGCTTCGAATGAAGTGTAGTGAGCCGAACCGGGGAACGTGCCAGTTGTGTCGTACGGTTCATACAGGCGCAACTGGCTCGGGCGATTATTGTTGTTCGCCAGCCAAACGTTGACGTTGGCGAAGAGGGCAACATCGGGTTCCGAAACTGCCATATTATTACTCCCACCGTTGGCAAGGAATCCAAAACTCCGGTTGCCGTTGAGATCAAGCGAACGTCCGCCAGGTATCACCGAGGAAGAATCGGCAACTTCATGAAATGTACCTCCACTGATTGTACTGTATGCACCATCTACACGAATGATATTTCCTCGCCCTCCTGCTATGACAGCATAGAGAGCATTACTGATACTTGTTCCGCTCCCTTGCCCGAGAGTGTGACCTGCTCCTCCACCTATCACGGCCCAGCTGTCGTTGGGAAAAATGGCTCTTCTGCGTATCCAATTGAATGCACCTCCCCTTATTGTCGCAAACGAGACCCCGACGTCCAGGATGTTTCCGATTCCTGCCCCTATCGTGGCACGGCGGGCATTGAACTGAATCAAATTTATCCCTCCTCCCCCTATCGCACCATCACTCGTTTGCGACATTTCATTGGACTCTCCACCAATAACAACACATTCGGATGAGTTATAAAGTTCATTCTCCTCTCCGCCACCTATCGGCGAATAGACAGAAAAGAAGGTACTACGATTTGCCCCCCCTCCACCAATGCTCGAGGCAAAAGCGAGGTTCAAGAAGTTGGATCGTCCTCCTCCGATCACCGAGTATGGGCCAGACGAATCAACGACATTTCCGTTTCCGCCACCGACTACGGTATGTTGCCCTTTTTCAATCAGACCGTTCCAACCTCCTCCAATCGTTGCAGACCTGCTCTGGTTCTCACGTATGATATTTCCTGATCCACCTCGTATCGTCGTATGTGTTCCAGCAGTTGCCGTTATCTCGTTACCCTCGCCGCCGGTAATGATGCTGTGATTGCTCGCTGCGACCTCCGTCGCCGCACTACGTACTATCTGAAGGTCGACTGCATTCAGTCCTCGCGCATCTCCCGCCGTATCCCGTTGCAAGCTTCTGTTCTGGTTGAGGATGAGCGAGTTGGCGATTGTTCCACTCGCACCCCGTATCTGGATTTGGAGTGCCGTGCTGTCTGTTGTTCCAAGAAAGGATGTGCCGGGAACCGTTCCACTGTTGCCAGCACGTGACCAGTACCCTCCACTTCCTGAAGAGGTCAATCTGAACTCCGTTGCCCCGATTCCCGGGTCGGGTATGGTCAGGATCAGATCGTGTGACAGCGTTGAGGGAGTCTGTATCGTTATCGTGTTGAGTGTGGAGTCGGTTCTGTTATCATCGAGGACGAGGCGTTCAGCACGTAGGTCGCGTCCTTGCCCGTACAGATCGGTTGACACGACGATGAGGGAGAGGGCTACCATCAAGGCGAAGCTCAGTCTCATCATATTCACGGTATAATTATCAATTGAGATCATGGTGCGGAACTCTCTATTCAGCATTTTGCACATTGACGCTCTCCTTCAACTCAATATCCTCCAAAGAGAGATTAGTTCCTTGTTTGTCCAGCCCGTGCAACTCGGCCTGCAAAGCCTCTATCTGCTGTTTCTGAGCTTCAAGCAATTGCCGACGGGCTTTTAGTTCTGCTTCAAGATTCTTTACCCGACTCTCCAAACCGGAACTGTCGTCCGGTACTGCTATGGTAGTTGGCACGTCCGCACCATCACGATCAGTCCTCGTATCGTCGGTTCCCCACGTCAGGGTAATTTCGTTGCCGTTGATTGCGGAGACTTCCAGAACCTGGCCGACCAGGGTCGGCTTTGTCCCGGGAAGGATATACTCGATTGTCGCACCAAGCGCCGGAGCTTCAAACGAGGTGTAGAAGTCCGAACTGGGGAAGTTTCCGGTTCCCGTATTAGCCTCGTAGAAACGGATCTGACTTGCAGTCCCGGTGTTGTTCGCCAACCAGAGATTGGTGTTGCCGAAGACTGCCACATCGGATTCCGATATGGTCATACCATTGCTTCCGCTGTTGGAAAGAAATCCGAAGCTGCGATCGGCTTCCAGCCTCAACCCTCTCCCTCCCGGAATAACCGAACTTTGACCGTCAATAACATTACCGAACCCTCCGCCGATTGTCGAGTAATCACCGTGTGCCCGGATAATGTTCAATCGCCCTCCTCCGATGGTTCCATAATCAGCACTGTCGCCTATTGAGTTGGAACGCCCTCCACCGATTGTGGAATTGGTGGCAAAGATGTCGATGACGTTATCCTGTCCTCCTCCGATCGAGGAAAAGTCGGCTGTGGTTTTGATGTTGTTGGTCAATCCTCCCCCAATCGTTGAATAATTGGCGTTGGAGCCAATGTCATTGCGGAACCCACCGATTATTGCTGAATGCGTGGCTCCCTCGCGGATGCGGTTATCTTCTCCTCCCCCAATTGTGGCATGGGTTGCGTCGGCAAAAATCCGGTTGAAGAATCCTCCCCCTATTGTGGAGCTATTGGCTCCGGAGCGAATTTGGTTTGCTCGTCCTCCACCAATCGTAGCCTGATTCGAAGTGGAGTCAATACTGTTCTCCTCTCCTCCCGCGATGGTGGAATGGCTGGCATTCGTCCCTATGACGTTCAGTTCTCCTCCACCAATCGTAGCATACCGAGAATTGGTGTCAATCGTGTTGCTTCCACCTCCCCCTATTGTGGAATAGCTGGCGTTATCATGTATGGCGTTGGTTGACCCTCCACCGATCGTCGAGTAATCGGCAGTGGGGGCAACCCCGTTGTGTTCACCCCCTCCGATGACACTATAATCGCTCCCTGCTACATAGGTTGCCGCACTCCGGGAAATCTGAAGGTCGACCGCGTTTGCTCCGCGTGCATTTCCCCCCGTATCCCGCTGCAAACTCCCGTTCTCGTTCAGGATCAGTGAGTTGGCAATCGTTCCACTTGCTCCCCGCACTTGAATCTGTACTGCCACGCTATCAGTCGTTCCCAGAAAGTGCGTGCCGGGTGTCGTTCCGCTGTTGCCGTCAAGTCCCCAGAACCCACCACTTCCCGAGGATGCAAGCACGAACTCTGCTGTTCCGGTTCCCGGATCTGGTATGGTCAGGACAAGGTCGTGCGGCAGTGATGAGGGAGCCTGTATCGTTATCGTGTTGAATGTGGAGTCGGTTCCGTTATCATCCAGCACAAGCCGCTCCGCACGCAGGTCTCGTTCTTGGGCGTGCAGAGGAATTGCCACGGTTAACAGGGAGAGGAAGCCCACGAAGCAAACGCTCTGTTTTATACTACTCATTGTACCAGTATCTTGTATAGAGTGGGGAATATCTGATTGGACATAGGAAGAGGGATCGTCTCACTATTAGATTTTAAGTATATCTGAGTTCCTATGTCAATGCAAACACGGCTACTGGTACAAATCCTTTTTTGTACCAGTGGTGAGATGGGATTGGTTTAAGCAAGCAACTGAGAGGTTACCGGTGTGGCAGGATGAGATGATGTGAGGAGGAGAATCTGGAGTGTTGATGTCCGTTACAAGATCGTCGACTATTGTCTATTCCTCCACAAACAAGTCTTTCACAATCGTCAAGATGGCATGATTCAGTTACGTAGTGCTCAGGACGTTCTTTCCTCAACTGACTCCCTGTCGATGGAAGCTGCATCAGGGATCACATTGCACCGTTTGACATCGCGTCGATACTTCGACTACGTCGCGGTGCCTCTTCTTTTCGTTCTGCTTACCTGCCTTCCATCTACTGCGCAAACACGACTTGATGGAGTGTTTGATCCCGTTACCAGGTCGTTTGCACCTGCGGATTCGTCCTACTGGGTGAACACCTTTGTCGAGGAGAGAGCTTACCTCTACAACAACGGTTACGTGGGGTTAATCGACAGCACTGGCCAAATTATCGTTCCACCGATCTACGATATGATCTACCCGTTCGACAGTAACGGTATTGCAAACGTGACTCAGAACAATCACTACGGACTGATCGGTATCGACGGTCAGATTCTTGTTGAACCCATCATGACGGAGTTCATCGGTCCGTTCTACGATGGCTACGCGATTGTGAGATTTTCGGACAGTTGGGAGTACGGGCTTGTCGACATACGGGGAGGAGTACGGAATCTGGGCAGAGCATCCTATGTGCAGTTTGTAGGAGAAGGACAATTTTTCATCGTCAGACAGCAAACGCTAACGATGGAACTCCTCACTCCAGCAACCAATGAATTGGTAGTGATCGATGCTCCTCAAATTGGCAGAATGCTCGTAAAGAATTGGCTCGCTGAGGAGTATCTCTTGCAATCTAATGGCCGTTCCGTTCCGCTTATGAGGTTCAGGAATGGACTGACGCAGAAGGTTGTGGAGAAGGAGGGGAGAGACAAGATCGGAGCAATTGATCGGCGAGGTAGCATGATCGTTCCAGCCAAATTCGATTGGTTGGATTCGTTTGAGGATGGTCTTGCTCTGGCATTGTCTGATGGCAAATGGGGTGTTGTCGACACAACCGGGAGAGTCACTGTTCCAACTCTCTACGATTCGATTGCACGACTTGGTCAAGGAAATTTCATTGCTACTGCGAACGGTCAATTCGGAGTGATCGACTCGTTCAATCGTATACACCTGCCGTTCGACTACACGTTGATTTCTCCTGTCGACACGTCGTCGTTTATCACGACCATTAACTGGGGGCGTCAACCCGCTACGATTGTCCAGAGCACTATGTCTTTCCGAAACGGTCACCTGGTTGCGCAACGAGGCTCGAAGTATGGTGTGATAACGCGAGAGAACATCGTTGTTCTTCCCTTTGTTTACGACTCAATCAGATCGGCAGGTGACGATCGATACATTGTTTCGAATGCCTCTCACTTCGGAGTGGTGAACGGTCGGAACGAAGTTCTCCTCCCGATACGTTACGACCGAATCGTTCCCATTGCCCACAATCGATTTGTTGTTGGACAGAACTCTCTGACTGGTGTCGTCTCTTCGGCTGACAGCCTGCTAATCCCGATAGAATACTTGGCAATTTATCCCTTGTTCGACGACTTATTGATCGTACACAACGGTGAGGGCTACCGGGTCATCGACCTTCAAGGTCGTGATATCTTCCCAGAATTGATTTATCCGTTTCAGAGCTTTCACGGAGTCATTCGGGTCAACGACTCCGTGGGAATCGCATCTGTCGGATCGGGTATCTCATTGAACACCGGCATACCACGCTATCAATACGTTGGCACCTACTTTTTCTTCGACCGAAATGGGAGGATCGACACCGTCAACTATCATTTTTCGATGGTGGTTGAAGCGGTAGCCGACTGGTTTGACATCAAGCATACGCTACACTTTGGACCGGGCTTCTTTCTCCCTTCCACAGATGAAGTTGATGGAGTTCCCGGCAACTCTCTACTCCTTCCCTCAGCTCAAGCCGATTCAGTCCGAACGGCTCAACGACTGAGGCGCGGCTATGAGATCGTCTCGCAATGTCGGGAGAGAGATTCATTACCCCTCCTGTCAGAACCATTTTCTCAACCGTTGAGTCATTCAGCCTGCGGTAGGGGTGTCGTCAACATCAACGGCGACACGACGGTTCCATCAGTTTATGACCGGATCGACTCAGCTAACTTTGGTCGTGAACTCGGAATCGTCAACAATCTCTTTGTTGTGACGAAGGATCGGAAGTGGGGAGTGGTCTCTATCACGAACGACACGATTGTGGAGATCGGATACGATTATGCCGAAGTTCAGGCTGGAGTTATCATTCTATCGAACCAAACTGAATACGGCCCTAATCAGTGCCTGCTCGACCTTCGTGGAAGAACTCTGATCCCGTTTCTCGAAGGGCGTTCGCCTCTTCAATTGAGACAGTTCATCATGTCGGAGTCGGGGCAGCTTCACGCACACGAGACAGATGAGCAAGGATACGAGACGACGTTTTTAGTGGATCGATCTGGAAATCATCTTTCAAAACAATGACAGATGTAGCGTATGAACTTGCGTTGTTGGTTGAACAGATGTGAATTGGAAGTATTGTTAGGTGTGCTGATTGGAGTTCGTGGAAACCCAAGCAAGGCCGCAATATCGAACCCCACATCTGAACCCTGCAAGTGCCCTGTTATCGCGGAAATCTGAAGAGAATCGCAGAAACAAAAACGGTACTAACTCCACGTTTCCGGAGTCAGTACCGTTTGGTTGCCCGAGTCTTTCAGATATACAACCCTTCCTGACAGGTCTGAAAGAGCTATACCGGCTCAATCCTCTGATTGAAGTACAACCACTGAACCTCAGAAAACCTCAGATTCAGGTAAATAGTGGGAACTACGCTCACCTGTTTGAATATCCCGAGTGATACTGCAATTGCAAGAGAGAAGGGAAAAGTGTTGCCTGTAGAGAGTGAAGACAATGAAGAATGCGACTGAAAAGAGAGACCGATCAATTTCTACTGAACACGACTAATTCCAGTTAGGTTGATATAGCGAGTGCAAAACAAGTTTACGAACCAGTTAAAGACCATCTGGCATTGGACATTGTTCATTTGTTGCAAGCATTTAGTTGCTTTGAGCTAATTCTTTTCGCTTTTGAAGAAAAGTTTCTCTTTCATCTCTATTGCTCCAATCTACAATGAATTGTGCCTCCTCGTTCAGCATCTCCAAGCCGTAACGAAGATTTGAATCAAGTTCTTCTTTTTTGTTGTGGCTTAGAAGGACAATTGTCTCACTATCCTTCATCCTTGCCTGAATATCTTTAAACATATAAGCAATCCTGCCTGCATTATCGCGTGCAACATTCTTATGCCTCTTATTAAAATCAACTGCTTCAATGACCACATAATGCCCATTCTTTTGAACAAAAGATGCTTGGTGATCTATATGTTCTCCTTTTATCCACTCATTGACCAATATCGGATGTTGGACATCAAAAATCTTGTTCTCTTCCTTCTTGGGAGCTATCAAATGGCACCGTTTGAATTCATTGAACACACGTCTTTTTAGAGGAGCTTTTGACTCATGATCACTGGAGTCCGTAACAAGTAGATTGAAAAGGTTCGAGACAATGTCTGCTAAACAATCCTCGTTGACCTCCGTTACTTCTCCTCCTTCAATACACTGATAGTGAGGGGAGTAGTGGTTCAAAAGGATGTCAAAAGCCTCCTTTTCCTCCCTGAGACAGTCATTCCAATACTCAATCCATTGTACATATACGTTGGGATGATTGAACTGTTTGAGATGCCGCTTATCTATATGACCAGAAAAATCCTGTCCGATCATACGCATCATGCATGCACCGGAAGATTCATCACGTACGATGACTCCTATGTTCTGAGGCTCCTTGCGGAACGGGTCTTTATGGTATTGAGCTATAAGAAATTGAACCTTGCGATCTTTCATAATGCTATTCCAATTCGTTGGTTAATGAGGGAATCAAATTGGGAAAAGTGCTTTTGTGAGTCTCAATAATAGATTCAATATTGTCTCGACGCTTCAAAAGGTAGTCTACGCATTGACTTATCGTACTGGCTGAAGTGCAATAGGTTCCTGCGTCGTTTACCGTATCCTTTATTACATAGTCCGGAACCATTTGAACCCGGTTAATCCAATCAGAAAGACCATTCTGATTGAGAACGTGCTTTGCTAAGCAATGGATATTGAAAATCTTTTGTTCCCGAACTTCCATTGTTTCAAACGGGTTTGATCCACACAAGAGCGCATGGCTATGGTCGAATACATGAAGTTGTTGCGTGTACGTGTCGTACGAGATGTTATTGTTATGGCGATCACAGTTGACCATCCACGCGTCAAAAACTATCACTCCCCATGACAAATAGCTTTGCTCTGCAATGACTTTAGATGGAATTATTGGAGGTAAGTCTTCACCAGACAAGTTGAAATTCAAGGAAACGAAATAAGGAATTTGTCCCTTTGTCACAATGCATCCCGGAGGTATGGGCAGTCCAATAAAACGGCCAATACGTTCACAAATGAGTTCGTTGACAACAGCAAAAGGATGTCTTGAATTAGAGGGTTTTGCAATCCCGAAAAGTCCAACCTTTTCCGGTGCCATTGCCGTTGTCCCATGCTGTCCTAACCATTGCCAAACTTTGTAGTGTAGCATCAAATCAAAATCTGGAGAGTCAAAATTTCCTCAGCCACAAGAAACCTATAGTGGCCAGCTACTGAAGCAGTCTGAAGTTAAGGCGATAATCATATACGGGGCAATCTGATTATGGGTGCTCATCTCCATAAAGGAAAACCAACGGTTAGAAGGCTTTGTGTAGAATCCTTATGATTGTATTTTACGATTGTTCAAACCACTAAGCGGCAAACCGCTCCGATAACGCGGTTTTGTTTTGCTTCGGCTATAACTTGCCGAGTCTCCCGTTACCGTGAGGTGCGGGACGCTTCCTTAGTGGGCGTGAACAAGGCTCGGCATTTTCTACGTTCAAACCACTATGTCCAAACATCACACAACCAACCGCACCGAACCTGCTCAAGGGTTCAGACCTGACGACATCTTTCACTTGCTCGAACGGAATCAGGGACGTTTGCACGTTCTGGAATATGCTTCCTTTGGCCTTCAACATGCCGGAGGGAAGGAAGCTGCCTGCCTTGTATGGGTTATCAGTGACGTTCTCGAAGACATTCGGGTTCTCCAGACAACCTTAAAAAACCTGAAACCGGGTTCATTGTAGGTCAATCCATCCGGGATTGAAGCAACCGGTTTTCTCCTGAAATCAGGTTCCTTCTCAAAAAGGACAAACCTTACACTTGCGTATGATTTGCAGTGGAGCTATCTTCGCTGCAAATCATACGTATAGGTAAGGTTCTATGACGACACAAAAAGCACTGGTAAAGAGAGAAAACGGCTCATGGGTTGACGATCCTGTTCTTGTCGAGTTCTTCAGCTTCATGGATTCAGAGTACGCAAGGAAGTCAGTAGAGAGAGTAAATGAGAAGCTCTATACCGTCAAGGAAACAGACTTGACATATCGTGCCTTGAACCACTGGACAGAACTTGAATTGCTTGAGGACGACCGGGAAGAGGGGAAGGGGTGGCGTAAGTTCAGTATGGCTGACCTTGTATGGATTCGCATTCTCACAGACCTCCGATACTTCGGAGTTCCGATTGAAAAACTCAAGAGGGTGAAAGACTCTGTGCGGGTAGTACCGGAAGGAATGGAACTCTCTCTGTTTGAATACTACCTTGTCTGTGCGATGACTCGCAATGATCCCGTTTACATGCGAGTGTTCCAGTATGGTGACGCTGAACTTCTCTTCTTCAAAGAATACCTGCAATCAATTCTCGGACAGAATCCGCCCTATGCGAGAACCATAACACCGGAAGAATTTGAACAGGAGCAAAAAGAGAAGAAGTCGAAAGGCTCGGTGATGGTGCAAGATGAAAAGTCAGGAACATATCACGAAGCAAACAAGAATCGTTCACTTGCTCTCTTCCATTACGTCCTGATTGATTTCTCCCTGATTCTACGCGGAGTATTCCAGAACTCAAACTTCACACCTGATTTCGGAACAGGCTATGACCTCACAGAAGAAGAACAGGAGTTCCTCTTGATGTTGCGGACAGGGAACTATGACTCCCTGACAATTCGTAGTAAGGGGGGCATGATTGAAACGATAGAATCAGAGGAAGTGATAACAGGACAACGGATAGCCGACGTTCTGAAACAGGAAGATTTCCAGAACATCGAGATCAAGAAGCGAGACGGAAAAGTTGTGAGGATGACACGGACGACGCTAAAGAAATTGGCGTAAGTGTAGACGAACAGAGCAGCCGAAAACCGGTTCATTTGCTATTGAGGAATGTTGAACCTCAAATCCATTCAGCACAATGGCAAAAACAGGGGTTAGGCTCTGAAATCGCGGAAATACAGGTGATGAAGCACCCGGAGAAACGTTCATTCAATGTTGACAAATGTTGACATTGAAACCGTACAAAACTATTCCCAACAAGGCGAGAAATAGGGGACAGAACATTGCGTAAACGATAGCTGACCGGTTAGCCCGGAGGCAACCAAACACAGACCAACCAGTTGACCGGAAAACCCGGAGACAGGTTCAACTGCTGTGTTGACAAATGTTGACATTGGAACAATGCAAATCCATTCTAAACAAGAACGGAAGAACGTTCACTGATGATGAAGTAAAACAGATTCGAGAACTACTCTACCAGTTAGGACAAATCGACTATGAAGAGTTCACGCGAAAGTCTCAAGGAGAAGAGAGCAATCATCTACACCCGTGTATCCACTGACGAACAGGCGGAAAAGGGGTACTCTCTCCGGGCACAAGAGGAACGCTTACGACAATACTGTGAGTACAAGGAAATAGCAATTGTCGATCACTATCAGGACGACGCTTCAGCAAAGTCCTTCCATCGTCCGGAGTTCAACCGCTTGCTTGAGTTTATTCAGAAGAACAAACGTGAGGTTGACCTGTTGCTTGTGGTGAAGTGGGACAGGTTTTCACGCAACGTCGAAGAGTCCTATCGGATGTTGCGTGTTCTCGCTGACTTGGGTGTTCAGGTACAAGCCGTAGAACAACCAGTAGACTTGAGCATTCCGGAAAACAGGTTCATGTTCAATTTCTATCTCACTGCTCCCGAAGTCGAAAACGAACGACGGTCTCTAAACACTATTGAGGGGATGCGTAGGGCAATGCGGGAAGGTCGATACGTGAACAGACCTCCGAAAGGATACAGTCCCGGAAGGGATGCAGGGGGAAAGCCGTTAATGCAACCGGACGACAACGCCCGGTTTGTGAGGGAAGCGTTCAACTTGGCTGCACGGGGAATATATACCGTTGAAGAGATACGGCGGAAGCTGATAGCTAAAGGGTTCGACTGTTCAAAGAGCGTGTTTGCCCGGCTCCTCCGGAATCCAGTCTATAAGGGATACGTTCCCATACCGGAGTGGAGAGACGAAGAGGAGATACTTGTTCCCGGCTTGCATGAACCGATAGTGAATGAAGACCTGTTCGATGAAGTTCAGGACATTCTTTCACGACGCAACGGAGAACGACGGGGAAAGCCGAAGAGACGGAATGCACAGTTGCCGTTACGTGGGTTTCTGAAGTGCAACAAGTGCGGCGGAAAACTGACAGGGAGCCGGATAAAGGGGAACGGAGGATATTACTACTACTACCACTGTCAGAAAGGATGCACGGAGCGATTCAGAGCCGATAGCGCAAACCGTGACTTTGTGGCGTTCCTCTCCTCACTCTCAATCTCTTCGGAAGTTGCCGAACTCTATCACGCAGTAATGAAGGACATTTTCAACCGGCACGGAGAGAGTCAAGAGGGAGAACTTACCCGGATCGACAACGAACTGGAAGGGGTTCAGGAGAAGTTGTTCAACGCAGAGGAAAAGTTCATAGAAGGGACAATCGGTAGCGATTCATTCCACCGACTCAAAGACCGATACGACCAATTATCAAACCAACTCAAACGGCAACGGCTTGACGTTCTGTCAGTAGAAAAAGGCTTTGAACGCTACATAAACTACGGTTTGTCTCTGATTGCAGACCTCGGAACGTACTACAACGGAGCTACGCTGGAAGGGAAGCAAAAGATGATCGGTTCGATATGTAGGGGGAATTTTACCTATGTCGGAGGAAAATATCAAACCACAGACTTGAACCCTGTTCTTGCCCTATTATCGCGGAATTCTGAAGAGAATCGAAGAAAAGAAAACGGGACTAACTCCACGTTTCCGGAGTTAGTCCCGTTTGGTTGCCCGACAAGGACTCGAACCTCGACTAACAGAACCAAAATCTGCTGTGCTGCCGATTACACCATCGGGCAATTCTTCACTGAAAGTGAAGAGGATTGATTCGTTGAAGAATCAACTCGGCTGCAAAAATACATAACCTGAGAATATCTCCAGCAATTTTGAGATTTTCTCACATTATTTCTCGTTTGGACTCTCCTCCAGTAAAATCCATATCAAAAGTCCCTGACTCTGATTCTACACTGTCGATGGTGCGTAGGAATGTGTTGTAGTGAGTCGGTCTATGGGAAGGAGAGCACTCCGCAAATTTCTTCTGGAGTATCAAGGCTCAAAATGACCACCCGACGTTCAGATTTAATAAGAGACCTGCATCGCTGCCACTTGCAGTTGCGGTGCTCGACTCGTCTTCTGCCGTAGCCCTAACCAGAAGGAGATTTCCCCCTAACTGCGCGTTGAACGTAAGGCCGAAAGTTGCTGCGATCTTATAGCCGATATATCCGGCTACAGAGACTCCATTGGCTGCAACGCTCACATTATCGACGGCATCAGATGCGTGGACGTAGAGAAGTTCCGATCCCAACTGCATTCCATGGTCGAAGTCGCCGATAAGATAGTAGTTGAATTGACCCCCTGCTTCGAAAACACCTGTCCCAGAAACACTTCCAAAGCCGAGGATTCCAGCTACTCCCACTTTTGGCTGCATCTGAAATTCACCAGTAAGTTCAAGGACAGGGAGAACTAAGTGGAACGGAGAGAGCGTGATCGATTTAGAATGCTCGGTTGATTGAGCTTCGCTCACCGATGGTGTGACCGTGAAGGAGAGAACAAAAAGGAAAAGGCAAATGATCTGAAGTTTCTTCATACACATGGTGATAGTAGAGTGTTTAGTGATAAGGAATACGGGTAATTGCTCTTTCGTCTCTTCACATCTAACGAGATTGCAGTTTGATATAAAGAACGAGGAAGGGTAAACGCAAGAAGAATCGTAAGGTTGAAGAGGAAGTCTACAAAGAATATCTGTTGGGTACAGAACGAGAGTGAAGGGAGTGAAACCTGACGCACTGGGTGACGCGTGAAGGGTACCGTGTTGAGTGAACCAAAGTTCCGTGACACTGTGCTCGTTTTGCACGGATGACGTGATGGAACAGAACGAGAAGGTGACCCCATAGGTTGCTCTATCAAGGTTTTCACTTTCGGCACGCCGTTTGTGTAACGTCCCACATAGCTTGCGGTTATTCTACCCAACTACCATTCAACACAACGACAGCGCGTATAGACATTATTTGTTCCTCTGTACAAAACGTTTGACAAACGTGACAGCACAAGCCGAGTTCTCAACAAGTCGGCAAAGACTGTCAAAACGAATCAGACGAGTTATCACAATCGACAATACACAACGGAGGCACAAATGAAACGCAATGTCATCGCATCGCTTGGCGCAATTGCCATTCTCTTCACAGCCGCGACAATCACGGCTTCAGCACAGACAGCAGGAGGCTCGGTTCTCGAGCAGGTATCGTATCTCCTGAAAGATTCCTACACATTCGGCTTTAACAGCAAAGGCTCATCACTGACGCTTCGGAGCAGTGCAACTGGTCAGTCTGGTCTGGTACTGGAGGCAACTAACGGATCGGTTCTGATGCACATCTACCTCGGGAACCTCTCATCACTTTCAAAGGCAGGACAGGAGAAGGCTGTTGAGAAGATCGGCTTCCTGAACACAACGCTCTCTATCGGAACACTTGTGATTGCTAATGGAGGAGATGTCATGATGGAACATCACGTCTCGAACGCTTATGCTGGCCCATCAGGAATTGCTGAGTTGGTCGGAACGATTGCCGCTGAAGCTGCTCGGCAACGGCTCGCCATCTTTGGATAAGAGCTATTGAAGTATGTGAGCAAGGGGGTGGAACAAACGTCTGATGAACGATGGTGAATAACTCCAGACGCCGTCCCGATGAATAGGCAGGGAACACGTTGGTATCGGTGAATGAAGCGCGGGGGAGATTTCGATCTTCCCCGCGCTTTTTTTTCTCGTATCATTGAAGGGGATTGTATCCTTAAGGAAGGTTCACCACCAAGAACTCCAAGGCTTTAAGAACTTTGAAGTCACTCGTTTGAGGCGATATGAAATTCGTGAGACCTCTTCTCCTTGCCCTTCTTCTTCTCTCCTGCTCGAACACAGAAGAGAAGAGTATTATTCTATTGATTCCAGATTCAGTATTCAGATCTGACCAGTTAACTCCAACAGTTCCAGTGATTAGCTTGGAGTCGGGATGCTCTGAGGGGGAGCCTTATGTTGAACCAAAGTTTATTGGTTCTCCCTTGGAAACATATGCCATGCACGATTTAGTGACCGGTCATCTCTACACGATCGAATCCTACGATTGCTGGCTTTTGCTTCGGGATGGGAGGGAACTACTCGATACAGTCGAGACAATGTTGCGCTCGAGAATAGTTTATGGGCAAACTATCGAAACCTATGATTCATTGATTCTCGTCAATGAGGCTGTTGGTAGAGGGAACAGTGCACACGGAGAGGCTGCATTGATTAGTATTGTCAATGGTCGGTTCAGACTGTTGGCGGTCTTACACCATCACGGCTTTAATCCATTAGAAGCGGGAACATACACTCTCGATTATAAAGTTCACACGAACCCGATTCAGGTGTCTTGTCGAGAAGAGTATAGTTGGTCAACCCGTGGTTCCGACGGGGATTTTACTGGGGGA
>JBFWSB010000003.1:36212-42489 GCA_050248595.1 Kapaibacterium sp. (SeqCode) | reverse complement strand
GGATATCAGCACCAGTGTTACTATTTCCCGATTTCGATTCGTTCGCAAAGAAGGAGATCAACATCGTAGCTCCTGTCGGTATATCGAAGGCAAGGTCGAAGTTCCCTGTTCCAGTGGACCGCTTAATGTAGAGAGCACCGCTGATCTCGTATGTATGGTTTGCTTCGAGGGCCAGGAGAAGGTGGTCGTCGTTTTGAAGCGTTGCTGTCCCCACAGTCTCATTTGCTGTCTTTCTCGCGAACAATAGCCGCCCTACAACCCCCGCCTCGTTCGTTGTTCGCCAGTCGAGCGTTACCTGGTTGCCTGAAATAGACTTTACGGCGAGAACATCACCCGTAATTCCCGCGGTGTCAGGAAAGATATACTCGATATTCTGCGCCTGCGCCTGCGAGCGGAGTGAGGTGTAGTTCGTTCCCGTATAGGTCAGACTCGAGTTTGGCTCGTAAAAACGGATACTCTTGGCTGAACTGTCTGTGTTTCCTATCCAAACGTTGGCGTTGCCGAAGTAGACAATGCTATCGAAAGCCGATAGGTTTGTCTGCGAGGAGGCAGAGGTCGCAGCGTTGAAGCCAAAGCTGTTGTCGCCAACCGTTAGACGTGCTCCACCCGGTACTGCTGAGTAGTCACCCGTCACTGCGTTGTTGTTTCCCCACCCAAAGGAATTTGACCCCGCAGCAGTTGTCCCGTTCCCCCCTTGCAGGTTATAGTTCGTTCCAAGTCTCGCTCGCTCTACATTATTTGTCCTGAAAACGAGAGCTTGGCTGTCGATAGTGCCCAGAAAGTTTGTTGTAGGATTTGTTCCACTGTTCCCCAAAAGAAGCCAGCCATATTGTCCCACAACCGTAGCTCCATCCCTCTTCGTTAAATCACCATTTGCGTCGGCTGCAACAAGACCTTCGTTGGTTCCGAGTGTTGTCAGAAGTGCCGCACCAGAGAGCGATCCCATCCGAACGTTTGCCGTGCCAGATGTACCGGTAACGTGAAGCAGGCGGCTGGCAGTTGGCGTTGCCGTTCCAATCCCTACCTGCCCCTGATTTGTGACAACAACAGGTGTATTTGCACCCGTCCCATTATAGAAGAAGGCTCGGCGGTTACCGAACCCGGATGGGATGTTATCAACCTGCACACCACTGAAGTTGAACGTATTGGATCCGGGTGCCCCAACACTCAGTCCGTAAGAATTCAAAATCGTAGGATTTCCCGTTGTCTCGGTTCGGAAGCCGTAATGCTGCGTAAGGTTTCCCCCATTTCCTGTCAACGCATTCAGCGTCCCATAATAATCAGTGACTGTTGGGGCAGATGTGCCGAGGAGGAGGCGATTATACTGACCCCGCAACTCTGCAAATGCCCCGTTAGTCTGAATATCGACGGAATTGGTAGCGGCACTCACACTATTTGTGGAACCTGCTGTACCGAGACGAAGATCATTCAACTCTACCTCGCCTCCAGTTGCCTGCACGTTGTTTGTCCGGTAGTTTAGAGTGTTAATCAACGTGTTGCCACTTACAGCAGCCGTTGGAACATTAGAAACGTACGTCGCGTTGTTGGCCGCACTCAGGAGAATATGCTCGATATTATTGGCGCGGATCGACATATTTTGGTTATCTGTTGTCCCCAGAAAATTCGTCACAGGATTTGTCCCCGCATTTCCCGCCAACAACCAAGCATTGCCACCACCTCCACTACTTGCGGCTGCCCAGTCGAGCGTAACTGACGTACCGCCAACTGCTGAAACGCTCAACACATCCCCCACAATCCCCGCTGTGTCTGGCAGAATGTAGCGGATATTATTTGCCTGCGAACGTGCCTCGAACGAACTGTAGTTGGTACCACCATACGAGAAGTTCGTATTTGGCTCGTAGAATCTTAGAGCTCGTGCTGTGTTATCGGTGTTGCCAAGCCAAAGGTCGGTATTGCCGAAATAGGAAATGCTTGAGAAGGATGAAAGATTTGTCTGATTAGAGGCCGTGGTACCGCTGTTAAATCCAAAACTGTTAGTCCCCAACGTCAGGCGAGCACCACCGGCAACCGTTGAGTAGTTCCCGCTGGCGGTGTTGTTCGCTCCACCAATAACTCCGCTGTAATCACCACTTGCAAGGTTGTTTGCCCCACCTGAGACAATGCTTCTATCACCACTTATCGTATTGCTTTGTCCACCACCAATCGCCGCATAGGCTCCACTGGTAATTGTATTGCTCCCACCTCCGGCAATAATCGAGTAGTTAGAAGAAGTGTTCATCTGGTTTCCACTCCCTCCGCCGATCTGCGCGTAGGTGCTATTGTCCACTTGGTTGTTCTCACCACCGAGAATCGAGGTAAAGTTCGATTGAGAACTCATCCGGTTGTTGTTGCCAGAAGAGATCAGTCCGTGTTGACCGTTGTCGATCTGATTCCCGTTGCCCCCCAGAATCAGAGAATAATTTGATTGAGAAGTGAGCCTATTATTATTTCCAGTTCCAATCAGGGCATACTGCGTGTTGTCGATCTGATTTCCGTTGCCTCCAGAAATAACCGTGTAGTCGGCATTAGATGTGAGCCTGTTGTTATTTCCTGCTCCGATAAAGGCATACTGTGTGTTGTCGATCTGATTTCCGTTGCCACCTGCAATTGCTGAACGATCGGAAGATGAACTAATCCGGTTGTTGTTACCCCCGGCAACTGTGGAGTAGTGGGAGGTAGATGAAACCTCGTTTCCACTACCACCAGCAATTGTTGCGTAGTTCGAGGCATTTACCTGGTTGTTCTGTCCAGTAACAACCGCAGAGTAATTCGAACTTGACCCAACTGTGTTGCCAGAACCAGAACCAATAAGTGAATAATTCCCTCCGGTGATCTGGTTGTTGTCTCCACCACCGAGGAAGGAATAGTTGCTGGTAGAGTTCATTCGGTTGTTGTTCCCACCAGCAATCGCCGAATACTGTCCGTTGTCAACCTGATTGTTATTGCCACCAAGTATCGACGTATAGTCGGCATTGGAACTCATTCGGTTGTTGTTTCCACCACCGATTAGGGTAAACTGGCCATTATCAATTTGATTACTCTGCCCGGCAATGATTGCACTGTGGTCTGAGGTTGAGCTAATTCTCTGACTCTGCCCCCCCACAATCAACGAGTAGCTCGACGTACCAGAAATGTTGTTATCGGCTCCGCCACCAATAAAGCTGTAGCTGGAACTACTCCCTATTTGGTGAGCCGCGCCTGAAGTTCCTCCACCGGCGATCACGTTGCCGTCCGAGCCTGTGACGATGTTGTTGCTACTGGATCCACCAGTGATATTCGGACTTGCAGTGCGTGGGTCAATGCGGAGTGCGCGAGAGTTGTTTACTCGGATCTCGAGTGCTACGTTGTCGAGGGTTCCGAGAAAATTGTTGGTTGGATTTGTACCGCTGTTTCCCTGCAACATCCAAGCACTGTCACTGACATTACCTCCAGCACTTGCTCCCCAGTCGAGAGTAATCTGAGTTCCAGCCACATTCCGCACCTGCAGGACATCGCCGACAATACCGGCTGTGTCGGGGAGTAGGTACTGGATGTCCCCACTCTGCGGTTGTGCCTCAAACGAGGTAAAGTTTGTTCCGCCAGGGAAATTCCCGTTGACAGTGCTCGGCTCGTAGAACTGGAGCTGGCTTGCCTCCCCCTTGTTATTTGCCAGCCATAGGTTCACATTGCCAAACGCTGCAACGTTATTTGTAGAAATATTCATTGGGTTGGTACTCCCACTGCCACTGTTATCTCTGGAGAGATAACCAACACCCCAATCACCAGACATCGTCAACTCATCGCCACCGAGAACAACAGCGTGGTCTCCGCTGGCAATATTCTCCTCGCCGCTGAGTACAGCAGCATCGTTTCCGCTGACGATATTACCTTCACCACCCACGACAACAGCATTATTCCCACTGACGCTGTTGTCCTGACCACCTACCACTGAAGATCGCGCCCCTCCTGCACTGTTGCCTTCCCCACCTCCGATAAAGGCACCGGCACCGGAAGCATCGTTTCCAGAACCTCCGGCGACTGTTGCGGAATTTCCAGACAACTGATTATTCTGCCCACCGCCGACTGTGCCGTAGTTACCACTAACATTTGCGTTAGAAGCTCCACCAGAAATCGTCACCCCTACTGTTCCAGCCGTTACGCTGTTGCTGGTTGGCCCGCCAATGATGTTGGGATCAGTGAGTGTCGGTTCAATCCGGAAAGCCCGAGCATTGTTCACACGAAAATTCAATGGAACGCTGTCGATTGTTCCAAGAAAGTTGGTTCCATCAATCGTCCCACTATTGCCGAGCAGAAGCCAGGCATTGCTGTTGACAGCAGAGTCAACCTGTGTGATCGTTAGATTGTTCACCTGTGCCCAGTGCACGACACCTTGACCATCAACAACCAACACCGAGTCGAGTGATGGGTCTTCCACCAATCCTTCTAACCGAAGTGGATCACTCCCCGCAACTACGTGGAGCTTTGTGGTTGGATTTGCTACACCAACGCCGACATTCCCCCCCTGCTCAATGTTAAACGTACTTCCTGTATCAGCTCCGTCAACATTAAATCCCATCGCAACATAGTTAGAGCGATTCAGAATGTCGAACCGATCAGCGTTCGCAGGACGGAAAAGGGAGAAGCTGGCAAAGCCAGAGGTAGAGCCAACTCGGGCTCGTCCCATCTCTCCAGTCTCATTCCCTAAATACCAGTTCTGTTCACCATCATCATTCAATACGGATCGGAGTGTGCCACTTAAATCTTTTGCTGTGAAGAGATCATTCTCTCCTTGCATGGTAAGCAACGCATCTGGCGAAGTTGTCCCCAAGCCAAGTCGTCCCCCATCGGTAACCACAACCGTATTGGCTGAACCGAGTCCGAGAGCTTGATATGCGTAAATGATACCAGATAAGCCGATAGAATCTCCGTCAACCCACTCCGATGGTGCGGCAACGGTATTCGGATCAACCCAGATTGGAAGCCCAGCAGCATCACTCGTCAGAATACTGTTTGGACGTGGCGTAAGCCAGCGGGAAGTTGCCAGAGGCGTTGTAAAATCGTCGATGTAGAGAAGCGATCCCACCCCTAACCCCGTAGTGTTGGGAAAGCGAAGGATATAGTTCGTCAGCAGACTGTCGTCAATTGGAGCACGGAGCGTTAGACTATTTCGGGTTGTTGTTGTTGGAGCATCATCGTCTAGCAACAACTCCTGCGTTCTGATATCCTGTGCTGATACTTCACCGATAATCCCTGTACAACTGAACGTTAGTGCAGTGAACATCAGCATCAGTAGTCTGCGATTCCTGTTCGATATGGTTACGAAAGGACTTGTCATTATGATCTCAATGGACAGAAGGCACGTTCGAAATGTAATTCAGGAATATTCCCGTTCGATAGGAATAACTGGTATTCGATATTCCTGCCTACCATCTCTTCTGGCAACTTGATTCCGGGGAGAGAAACCAATCTCTCCCCAGGCATCAATTTGCATCAGACACTTTTGAGAGTCATATTTTCTATGGCATCACCGTATAGTTGATGAATGTTCCGTTTGGCGGCAACGCAGAGAAACCAACTGTGAAGTCCGTAGAAGCTGTGCGGGCAATCACATCAACTGCAATCCGCGCTCCGTTATTCGGATCTTCGTACTGTACAATCAGCGTTCCACCTGCAGTAACGTTCACGTCGGAGATCACCTGCGTGATTGTGCCGTTGGTTGCAACGCGACCACGGTAGACTAAGTTAACTGTCTGCCACTGCGGCGAGCCATCTGCAGCAATCTGCAAGACTTGATTCTCTGTCCCTGCCTGACGCTCGACTGGATTGTTGTTCGCATCACCGACCCAGATTGCGTTCTCCGAGAGTGTTGCATCTGCAATCAACTCGTTGATGCTCCGAACAACAAGTTCATCACTCGCATTGCGAACCACAAGATTCGTGTCGTTGTTTACACCGGCTGGTATGTTCGGCGTTGTAATGGTTGCACCGTTGATCGTTGTGTTGCCGTCGGTATCCGATAGCAAGTTCACGTTCTCTACCCACGCCTGCGTCGCGTCGTCCCAACGAAGTGTTGAGTTGTCGACTGTTCCATCCGGCAACAACTGAATTGTCTGCCACTGCGGCGAGCCGTCCGTGGCGATCTGCAACACCTGATCGGTTGTGCCTGCTGCGCGCTCTTCTGGATTGTTGCTCGCATCACCGACCCAGATTGCGTTCTCTGAGAGTGTCGCGTCGTCCAGAAGATCGTTGATGCTCCGCACAACAAGATCATTGCTCGCATTCCGCAGAACAACGTTCG
>JBFWSB010000003.1:0-36112 GCA_050248595.1 Kapaibacterium sp. (SeqCode) | reverse complement strand
CCCAGATTGCGTTCTCTGAGAGTGTCGCGTCGTCCAGAAGATCGTTGATGCTCCGCACAACAAGATCATTGCTCGCATTCCGCAGAACAACGTTCGTGTCGTTGGCAACACCGACCGGTACGTTCGGTACTGTTACCGTTCCACTGTTGATTGTTGCGCTGGCTCCATCAACCTGAACGGTTCCGGCAATTGTTGTATTGCCAGCAGTGTCGGATAGGAGATTGACATTTTCCACCCAAGCTTGGGCGGCTGTGCTCCAGCGGAGCGTTGAGTTATCAACTGTTCCGGTAGGAAGCAAGTTGAGTGTTTGCCACGTTGGAACTCCTCCTTGAAGCTGGAGGATGTCGCCGTCGGTGGCAACTGGGAGCCAAGAGAGATCGGCAGTTCCGCCGGCAGTGCTTACGAAGAACATCGAACCGACTCCGAGGCCGGTGGTGTTCGGGAAGCGAATACCGTAGTCTCCCGTCAGATTGCCGTCGGCAGGAGCCAACAGCGAGATGGTGTTCCGTGTCGGCAGCGATGTTGCGTCGTCGTCGAGCAACAGTCCCTGCGTTCTGAAACCTTGGGACCACCCGTCTGCCGCTGCGAGTAGTAGGCCCGCAACGACCATGGGAGTCAGGTAGCGAATGACATTTTTCGCTTTCATTGTGTACCCTCAATTTGTGATAGATGCATGGAGTTGGACTATCAGGTTGTGTTTATACCTGTTATTTGGATTTTTTTTGTGCTTTGTCAGGGTATTATTTCATAGACAACAAATGTGTTAGATGGTGGGAGTGCTGTAAACTGGACCGTAAAATCTGTTCCCGCATTCTGGGCAATCACGTTTACGTTAATCGAAGCACCCCCTGATGGATCTTCATAGCTTACTCTGATCTTTGAGCCAGCCTGTACAGCCACCTCTGTTATCGTTTGCCGTATTCTTCCGATTGTCGGCACTCGTCCGCTGGTAAGCCCGATGTTATTCAACGTCACCGGTTGCCAGGTCGGCCTTCCACTTGCGTCGATCTGCAGAACAGCTTTCGGAGTGTTTGGCGATGGGAACTCCTGCACTCTTCCATTTGAACTGCCAATCAACAAATTCCCCTCACCGAGCGGGAAGTCAGGAATTCGTTCGAAACGAGCATACCCGTCTACCATAAGACTATCGGTCACCACCCCCTGGACATCGATACTGCTCGTCCACTCCGGCTCTGTGCCGGCAGCATTGGTTTGCAGTACTTGACGTGGAGTTCCAATCTTCCTCTCGGTCGGTTTGCTATTATTATCTCCGTACCAAATTGATCCTGGACTTAACGAAGGATCTGACCCACCACCGGCAGAGGAAATAATGATCGTATTTCCACTCTCGGTCACGGTAGTCCCCGATGCACCCTGAATCATCAATTGTCCTTGAAGGCCGTTAATACTTCTGACGACTCCTCCGCGCAGACTGTCTGCAATGCTCGCATCATAGGCTCGCAGCGCATAGGGGGCTGAGACAACCATTGTCCGGGGAGTCATTTCGCGCTCTCCCTGTAACTCGATGGCGAGCCAATACTGGCGATCGAACGGGACATCTTTCAAAGAAGTTCGCAACCCGAGAACAGCATCGAAAACTCCATCGAGTGTTACTACTGACTGGGTTTCCTCCCAAGCAGGAGTTCCTCCGACGGACGTTTCGTAGAGTCTGATAGTCACCACATATGTTGCATTCGGAACAGCCACACCATCTGGTTCAACAAGAACTCCCTGGTAGGAGAGAAGGTGGGGAACGTCTGGCAGAGGCGTTTGTCCTTGCAGTGGGGAAAGGAAAACAACACTCATAAACAGAAAGAACGAGACGAAAAATATTCTTTTCATCTGCTTTGACTTCTCTTGACTTGCGTCGCTCTGTTGTATGTATGGTGTATCAACAATCAATGTATTCTATCTACGATATTGCTTGTGTAATTGGATTCTCAGCCCCAACGTCTCTACAGTTATTTTTTCTTCTCTTCCTCTGCCTTCTTATCACGTTCAGAACCACTCGACTCACCTGGCTTACTTTCAATTGGCACAATCAATTCAACTGGATCAGCAATAAGTCTTGGAATATCCCGAGCGATATACTGAATAGAGATACCAACTCGCGCACCGTGAACCTGCCAGGGAAGATCTTCCACTAACGTTGTTAGGCCATACCATCCCCCAATCTCTGGTGCCAAAATCCAATCGTGGTTATCACTGATAGAGAGCTCATATCGTATCATACCGACCAGGCCAAGGTGAAGAGAAGAGGCATCGGCGATGTCCCCTTCGTAATCCATCCGAATGCGCGATCCATTTTCGTAGGTAATTCCCTCCGGAGCAGCCAAGCGCTCTTCTTGCCGGAACCCTTGACCTGTCAGAAGATCTCCTCGAAGACCAGCAAACAGTTTGAGGTTGCTCAACAACTCATATCCGGCATAGGACTCTAATCCAATCGCTGTAATATTTGCGGCAATTGTATGCTCGAATGTAGCGAGCACGAGCTCTTGACCAGCATTGACCTCTTCAAACTCTTCGGTTTTCAGCTCTCCATCAAGCGAGGCGTACGATAACCGCCAGCCAGTACGCCACCGGTCGGAGAGAGGAAGTTCGGCTAACACACTAGCTCCGACACCCCCTCCACTACCACTTGTGTAGTCTGGGCAACAACTCGGTACGTTAGGAAGTCCGTTGATGTGATCAGCTTGATGGAAGTTGCGACTCATGCCGAGGTAGATACCGGCACGCCATAGTTCTTTTGGAATTGTTGGTCGTGGTGTGGAATTCAACATGGAGGAATCGGGAGTTTGGGCAAAAACGCCAATGGCTGCAGTGATCAGGATCACTGCAGCAATGAGGAGGGGACTGGACATTTGACCCAATAGGCGCATGGAATTCCTATCAGGGCGCATGGGATACGCCGTTTGTTAACGTGCTGTAAATTTAGCGATATGCTCTATAAAATTCTCGCTCTACGCATCTAATCAGTTATGGAGAATACCTTTTTTCTATCACTCTATCACTTACTGTCTGACAATTAATGGAGTTGTCTTCACGACAGTTGGTGTCTTCATTACAAGAAAATAGGAGCCGCTCGATATCGTGGAGAGATCAACTCCCACGCTATAGATCCGATCTCCTTCAACATCTTGGTTCACAATCACGGCTTGCTCAGAGCCAAGTCCGTCAACCAAAACAATCCGAGTTACGCCTCTCTCTCCGGCGATAAACTCTACTGTCACATATTCTGAAGCTGGGTTCGGCATTGCACTAAGGCGTGCAACTACTCCTCCGGAATTTGAGAGGATCAACCGAGCACCCTCCCCTTCTCGACAGATACCGAGTAGGGTAAATTCCCCATGTTTCCGTATCGTCTCAATCTTCCGGTTATCGTCCGGAAACCACTCAAACTCTTCGATAATCAGTGGGGTGTTTACATCGTTGCCAAGTTTGGCAATAAAGACCAACTCAGCAATAACTCCAATTTCTCTCTCTGCCACTCCCTCAACTTCAAGTACGCAATCGTTCCCCTCCCACTGGCACGCGGGCGTCCCACTGGTTGGCTCCAGCAGTGTGCCGTTGAACCTAATACGGGCACGGAATCGAAGTGGGCCACGCCGCAACAGGTCAGTAGATTCCTCGAGAATCAGTGGAATCACCACTTGTGAACCGGCCTCAGCAGCAACGCGCGGAAGCCTGACGCAAACTCGACTTCCAAATTTTTTCGCCCAATACCAGAACCCAATATTGTGGCCGTAGTTATCAGGACGAAGAACGCGCCCAATCGTCGTCTGAGAAATTGTTCCGTGAGCAACGTGATCATCACTTTTCATCACATCCCCACCGCTCCCCATCACCTCTCGAATAAGCTGATGTTGCGCAAATGTGCCGATTGTTGGCACAGCCATCAACAGACATGCCATCAATGCAATTGTATGTCGATGCCGTCGAGGCTTCACAGTAATACAGCCCCTTATCAAGTAACGTGCCGTTTTATTCTCTTATTCGCAAGACGTGAGCAGATGCCCCCCGTAAATTGGGATCGACCAATATAGCAAAGCGTGGATAACAATGTGGAAAACTCTATAAGTCCCCGACTTCCGCACTTCACATTCCACTTTAGATCAAGTCGGAAAGCAAATACCGGCATCATACTATGGTGAGATTGAGGAGAGTCTGTAATAAGGTGAAACAGCAGCGGAACGTTACCAATTGGACACTATCGGCACAAGACGTGACGACAATGCACACATCCGTGCTCTTTTCGCTCGTTTTTTAGAAGAAGTAGATTGATGTCGGATAGGTAAATAAAGGCGACGGGGATGCGCCCCCCCATAAAACGCATCCCCGTCTTGGTTTCTCGAAGTGACTGCGGGCGCAGCCTCAATCGAGACCCCTTGCCGCACGTTAATTCTGAAAACATATTTTGACGGTAAGCACTTCCCCATGCAATAGCACTCACCACCGGTGGTTCAATCCTTGCAGACCGAGGTCAGCAAGGCGCACACCGGGTTTTCAGACATGCGACAACAATATTCAGTTTTCAAGTAGAGTTGGTAGAGGAGAACATCTCACTTGTAGCAGAGATGAAAAAAAGGTCACGGGAACAGGCCCCCCCATAAAACCTGTTCCCGCTAAGCATCCCGATAAGTGGCTGTGGCTGGTCTAGCGGGATGCCTCTTTCTCCTATTTCTTCCCGAAGGAAGAGATAGTACATTCTTCTAAAAGTTTGAGAAAAGGAGTTGATAGCACTGGTTGAGTATCCACATTCTGTGCCGGGCTTTCTGGGTCGCAATATACGACTTTTGATGCTCTCCAATGATAACCTTTTTCGGTTTGGAGATAAGCTGCAAAAGGTTTTTGCCCTCCATATCTCACATATTGGAATGTAAGTTGCCCGATTACCTGCACATCACCTTCAACATTCTCAGGAACAACAGATTGTGTGGCTTTCTCTCCTCTCTCTCTTAAGCTTCCCGCAACCATTGCTGGCATCACTGTAGCCGTCCACGTTAGTTCAGAAGATGTTGTTCCCATAGAAAATCTGAATCCTTCAACCTTTAATTTTTTCCTTTGCTCTCGCTTTGCTACCGAATTGAGCAGGCACGTTCCTTTACTCAACAAGGCTGGCACTCATATAGGAGTTCTTGTAGACTGTAATCTGACTGTTTGATGTAGTAGGTGTCCACTGCAGAACGATGTTTCCAGAAGTCGACCCTGTAATTACTAACCCTTTAAAGTGAACAGTCACCATATTGGTCGACAGACCAATGTCGCTAAACGCACTTCCAGTACTTGTAGCCCCCACTCCCGATTGATCGCGGTAATCAGCTCCTGTATTACTGTTGCCCGATTTTGACTCGTTCGCAAAGTAGGAGATCATCATTGTGGAATTGCTCGACCCGGTCCCCGTTCCTCCCGGCACTGTCCACGTGATATCCAAGCTTGGGTTGCCTCCTGACGAACTGGTCTGCTTCACATACATGGCTCCGCTGATTTCATAGGTCTTATTCGCTTCCAGTGCTATCGACATATGATCGTCGTTTTGCAACCCCTTCGTTGATATGCTTTCATTTGCAGTCTTGCGAGCGAAGAGAAGCTTACCAACAGTACTGGCCTCATTCGGCGTTGCCCAGTCGAGAGTAACTTTTGATCCAGTGATTGCTTTGACTTGGAGAACGTCTCCTAAAATCCCTGCTGTGTCAGGAAGCACGTAGTTAATTGAGGACAACTGAGGTTGAGCCTCGAACGATGAATAATCTGTTGAGCTCGGGAAACTACCGGTGCTATTGTCTTTCTCGTAGAACCGAAGCTGACTTGGTGTGTTTGTATTGTTTGCCAACCAAAGATCGGCATTGCCAAAGACAACCACGTCATCCGACGAAACAGTCATGTTATTGCTCCCGGAATTATCTGCTAAGAACCCGAAGCTATTAGAACCGCTCAAGGTCAATCCTCTACCACCTGGAATCGCAGAGTAGGATCCCGTCACCACATTCTCACGTCCACCAGCAACTGTTGCCCCGTCAGCCTTCGCCTCATTCTCCTTACCTCCACCAACGAAGGCTTCACTATGCGTCGCACGATTGTTGTTTCCTCCAACAATTGCTGAACGCTGTCCTGAGGCTTGGTTCTGCAACCCACCCCCAACAAATGCCTTGTATGCTGTTGCCTGGTTCTGATATCCACCAACAACTGTTGCGTAGGCTGCATCTGTCCAGTTATTGTCGTTCGTTCCTGCCTTATTCTGATAACCACCAACAACAACGTTGTGGCGATCGTATGCTTCGTTCATCTGCCCCGCCCCAATGAACGAATAGTCAGCTTCCTGATCGATCTCGTTTACGTAACCACCAGCAATCACCGCATAGTCAGCGGAGTAGCCAATTGTGTTTGCCGCTCCACCTCCGATAAATCCGTAGTCGGCATAGTCGATCATCTGGTTCGGCTCGTTGTTGGCACCGCCACCCGCAATAATGTTCCCCTCTGACCCAGTGCTACTAATCGTGTTGGTACTATAGCCTGCCATAATATTCGGACTTGCAGTTACTGGAACGATGCGAATTACTCGCTGGTTGTTCACGCGGACAGTGAAGGGAATATTATCGGTTGTTCCTAAGAAGTTTGTTCCGTCAGTTGTTCCAGAATTTCCGGTCAAGCTCCAGCCAGAGCTTCCGGCCAGTGACGAAGCAGTCCGCGTCCGGACGATGCCGTTGGCATCTTGTACCAGAACCTTGGTCAACGTGTTGTCTTGTGTCAGACCATCAATGTCGACAGTTCCCCCTGTCACATTCAAGCCAGCAAATGTTGGTGAGGCTCCGGTATGAATATTCTGTGGGGTTGAGAGAGTAACAACTCCTGTTCCACTTCCTGGCGAGACGTTGACTTGATTTGTTGTTCCCACAACCTGCGTAACGCCACCCGATGCTGAACTCGAAATCGTTACTGCACCTGTTGAACCACTCAGCGTAATTCCTGAGCCGGCAACCAGACTGGTAACCCCCGTGTTCTGAAGGTTCAGCGTTGCTCCCAACGCAACATTGCTGCTCCCAGAGAGACCAGTGCCGTAGGAAACGTTGATTGAGTTGTGCTCAAGTTCACTGTTGTTGATAGAATTGTTCGGCAGATTGACCGGTGATCCATTCACTGTCAATCCACTGTTCAGAGTCGTAGAACCGTTAACAATCACGCTGTTGGCGTGGGTTGTTGTGCCATTAATCGTTACTGGTCCATCGAAGACTGAATTGGTAGTGCCGTGAACATTAAAGTTCGAACCGTTGAACGTCACATCTCCGTTGTTCACCTGATTTCCATTCACTGTCAACATGCTGCTGATTGCTACGTTGTGAACGTTCAGGTCATTCGACCAGCTTGGTGCACCAGAACTGTTCAACTGCAAGACAGCACCATTTACTCCTGTCGAGCCAAGCTGTGTGGCTTGATTCGAGGAGTTGCCAACCCACATACTGTTGTTGTTCAGTGAAGGAAGGCCGCCCTGAAGAGAGCTAATAGAGCGGGTCTGAAGCTGTCCACCGTTCGAGACAACAACTTCTGTTGCTGTACTGTTTGCTGTCAGTGAAGACAACGTCAATTTAGAAAACGTTGGCTGCGCTCCCGTGTGAATATCCTGCGGAGTTGAAAGGGTAACTGTTCCGGCTGTCGTCGATGCGTTCACCTGATTTGCCGTTCCGTTCACCGCAAGAACGCCACTGTTGGTAATCGTCACGTTTCCAGTAGTTCCACTCAGGTTGATACCCGATCCGGCCGTTACCTGTGTTACACCAGTATTCTGCACGTTCAGCGTTCCACCAAGTGCCACCGAAGCATCTCCAGCTACACCTGTTCCGTAGTTCAAGTTGATCGAACTGTTTGCCAATTCGGTGTTGTCAATCGAGCCGTTTGGAAGATTGACACTGGTTCCCCCTACGGTCAGGTTACCCCCAATTGTGGTGTTCCCATTTGTTGGGTTCATCGTCACATTTGTATTCTCTACCCACTGAGTACCGTTCCAGACCAGCGTTGCATTTGTTGTAGATCCTGTTGGAAGGGAGGGGATAGTCTGCCATATTGGTAAACTGCCAGTCATCTGTAAGACCTGACCTTCAGTCCCGGCTGGGAGCCACTTGGTCATATATGCACCGCCAGGCTCCGTACTGCTGATATACCATAGTGCACCAACTCCTGCATTGTTCTCGCCCGGTAAATAGAGAGAGTAGTTTGTTGTCAGAACGTTATCCTTTGGCGCACTCAGTGTGAGCGTATTCAGCGTTCCCAAGGTCATCGCATTGTCTTCGAGAAGCAACGTACTGGTCGATATCTGCGCTGTTGCTTCCCCCGAAAGAGAACAGAGAATTGCTAATGCCGTAAGACCGAAAAACAAGTATTTCATAGTGTGGTGGTTCTGCGTCTTCATTTCGATTCAGTTGGTTTTACGGTAGCGTTACGGTAAAATGTGGTAGTTAACAAACGAACCGGCGGCTGGTGCTCCTGAGAAGTGGACAACAAAGCTTGTCCCCACGGTTCTCGCACCGATATAGAGTGTTCGGCTGGCTCCCCCTGCCGGATCTTCGTAGACTATAACAATCACATTAGTTGCTGAAACGTTTGCATCACTTATCGTCATCCGCCATCCTGTTCCCGGATTGGCTGCGGTCGATGTGGAGATCCGTCCTCCCGTTACGATAGCACTTGGTGCAACCCAACTCATCACCCCGGTTCCATCCTGTTGCAGAATCAATCCGTTCACAGTGGCCGACGCAAGGAGCGTTGTTGGAAGAGTGTAGGTAATGTCTGCTCCTTGGGTTCCGGCGCGGAACGCTGTGTAGTTTGTGCTTCCTGGGAATGCACCCGTTGTTGAATTCGGTTCGTAGAAACGAAGTTGACTTGCACTGTTATCGTTGTTGGCAAGCCACAAGTCTGTATTACCAAATGCTGCAACATATGGGGTTGCAATTGTCATTGCTCTGAGGTCGTTGATGTCAGCACCGTTCGACATAAAGCCGAAACTTCCGTAAGCAGCACCTGTAAGTGTCATACCAACACCTCCCGGAATTGCAGAGAAGAGACCGGCTGCCGTATTCGACCGCCCCCCACTAACAACAGATCCATCTCCAGATGCGGTGTTCGATTCACCCCCTCCAACAGAGGCATCTATGCCACTTGCTGTGTTCGTATTTCCTCCTGCAACTGTCGCACTGTTGGCAGAGGCAACGTTCGTTTCACCACCCCCTATTACACCATTTTCACCACTCGCTTGGTTATCGCGACCACCACTAATTGTGGCCTGATTACCCGAAGCCGTGTTTATCCGACCTCCCCCTACTGTTGCATAGTGAGCAGAGGCAGTGTTCTGATCGCCTCCCCCCACAGCTGCATACTGGGCATCCGTTGTACCACCACCCGAAGTTCCGGCAGTATTCCCGTTACCTCCAGCAATTACACCGTAGTTATCTCGAATTCGATTTCCTTTACCTCCCCCGATAGCTCCGTAATCGGCAGTGACGGCATTGTCGTCACCACCTGAGATTGCGCTGTTTACACCGGTTGCCGCAGAGTTCGATCCCCACGCAAATGCGTTTGCTCCAGTTGCTGTTGTTGAACTTCCCCCCTGCAACTGATAGTTCGTTCCAAGCCGCATCCGCTCCACATTGTTGGTACGGAAAGCAACCGGTTGGAGGTCAGTAGTTCCAAGGAAATTTGTGCCGGGACTCGTACTTGCATTTCCGGTCAGCGACCAAGCGTTTGCGGTAATATCTCCAACCAAAGCGATCGTCCCAGTAGCATCGGGGAGAGTATAAGTTCTGCTTGCTGTTAAAGGAGTAGCACCCCGAATTACTCCGAGGAAGCCGTCTCCACTTACGTCGTCGTTGAAATATATTTGACCTACTCTTGGAGGGAATCCATCCTGACCAAGAGTGAGAGAACCATCAATCGAAACGTTCACTTCGGCATTAAAGTTCGGATTCACGAACGAGAAGGTCGTGTTCGAACCATTGGTGCGGGTAACACCATCTTCATTGATAACAAGGTTCGGCCCCCCAGCAGTGTTGAGAGTAATAGCGGAGTTGAATGTCTGTGCTCCAGTCCAAGTATTTGGGTTCGCCAAGTTGATTCCCAGAGGATTGCCCGGTGAGCCGTTTCCGGTCAACGTTGCGTCCGTAGTTACCGAGCTAAGAGAAGAAGGATCGACCCAACTTGGCGTGGCTCCTACTCCGTTGGAAATCATTACCTGATTCGCCGTCCCTGTCGAGCCATTCAACGTTAGTGGTGATGTTGCACTGCTCAGAGTCAATCCAGCATTAGCACCGATTGAAGTAAAGGCTCCCGTACTACGCGCCGTCGCACCGATTGAAGTCCCATCAATTGTACCACCATTGATATCGACACTGCTAAATGTTTGCGCTCCGGTCCAGCTATTTGCGTTTGCGAGGTTAATGCCCAACGGGCTGCCCGATGTCCCGTCACCCGTCAATGTTGCGTTGGTAGTTACCGTGGCAAGACCCGTCGAGGAAACAGTTACTGCGCCTGTCGATCCACTCAAGTTGATTCCGGTACCCGCAACAAGACTGGTTACGCCGGTGTTCTGCAAGTTTAGTGTTCCACCCAACGCTACCGAAGCGTCACCCGCAACTCCTGTTCCGTACGCAAGGTTTACCGTGTTGTTCGCAAGCTCGCTGTTGTCAATTGAACCGTTCGGCAGATTCACACTTGTACCGTTCACCGTCAGATTACCACTGGTAGTAATGTTGCCATTGCTTGGATTCATCGTCACATTTGTGTTCTCTGTCCAAACACCATTGACTCCATCCCATACCAGCGTTGAATTGTTTGTTGTTCCTGTCGGAAGAATATTGATCGTCTGCCATGTAGGCAAGCCCCCCGCAATAGTCAAGACCTGACCATTCGTCCCCGCATTTAGCCACGATGCGTTTCCGCTGGCATTTGAGAGGAAGAAAAGATCTCCAGTGAATGGTGCGGTTGCTGGAAGAGAGAGTGTGTAAGGAGTCACTCCACTCGATGGTACCGTCAACTTCACCACCTCTCCTGCTTGATTTTGGATCGAGAAACTCTCGGCTGTTGTCGGCTGTGGCTGCGCTTGCGTCGCTGCCGGAAAAGCCCAAACTGAGAGTACGAGCAGCAGAGTCGGAAGAAGGACTGCACTGTTCCTGAAATTATTCATAATTCTACCATGGGTTTGATGGGACTCGAAAAAAGACCCATCTGTGTTATCGAGTATCCTGCAATTCTGTTGAGAACCGAAGCCGATGTTCATAGCGTTCTTATCTCTCGATCTACCGACCCGTCTGTCGGTACTGGTGGTTATATTCTTCTGTCAGAACTTATGCTGAGCGTCATGCTTGAGCTGACCCCCGGCATATCCTCTAACCTCTCACTTCAACTCGTTAGCAGAATCTGCGGAACGCCTGTCGTTCTCTTGTTGCGTCGTTCTCGTCACATCGAGACCGACAGGCATTCCGCTTTCTGCTTCTTTACTCAACTCTCACATCTTGAGAGAGCTTCGGCGTTTCTTAATAGACTACCCAGTGGAAGCGCTCTGTTGCGCCGATGTTCACAGGGAACTCTACGTCGAATGTTGCGGCTGTCCGGTTGTTGATAACGTGCGTTACCTGCAAGCCACCAGATGATTCAAGCGTGACAATGATAACGCTTGCTGGGGTCAGACCGACACCTGGATTCACTGTATATGTCCAAGTGCCCGTACCGGTTACGTTGCCAAGTGCTTGAACTGAACCAACTGGTGTTGACCAGACTGGAGTACCACTTCCGTTGATTGTCAGAACATCACCTTGGTTGTTGCTCGAGTTCAACTCCGCTGGGTTGTTCGATGCGTCACCTACCCAGATTGCATTCTGGTTCAGTGTTGCCTCACCAATCAAGTCGTCTGGGCTGATCTCCTGTACATTGCCACCTGCGTCCGTTACCAACACTCCACCACCAACTGTTGTCGTTGTTGTCAGGTTCGGTGCACTTACAGATGCTGCGTTAATCGTTACTGCGTCACCCGCTGCATCACCAAGTGTTGTGTTACCGCCAACTGTTGTGTTGCCACCGACTGCTGCGTTACCGCCAACTGTTGTGTTGCCGCCAACTGCTGCGTTACCCGATGCGTTCACGTCCACTGCATTCACGTCGCCGCTGGTTGCAATGTCGCCACTCGTTGGGTTCATCGTCACGTTCGTGTTCTCGATCCAGACGTTGTTCACGCCATCCCATACCAACGTTGAATTGGTCGTTGTTCCCGTTGGGAGAAGGTTCACGCTCTGCCACGTTGGTGTTGAACCGTTGATCTGCAAAACCTGTCCGTTCGTGCCCGGTGCAACTGCGGCTGGATTGTTCGATGCGTCACCTACCCAGATGTTGTTCTGTGCCAGTGTTGCGTCGCCAATCAGGTCGTCTGGGCTGATCTCCTGTACGTTGCCTGCTACATCTGTCACCAAAACTCCGCCACCAACTGTTGTCGTGGTTGAGAGGTTCGGTGCGGTGACTGTTCCTGCATTGATCGTCACTGCGTCGCCTGCTGCGTTACCAAGTGTTGAGTTGCCGTCGACAACGGAGTTGCCTGCAACATTCGAGTTACCCGATGCGTTCACGTCCACTGCACTCACGTCGCCGCTGGTTGCAATGTCGCCACTCGTTGGGTTCATCGTCACATTCGCGTTCTCGATCCAGACGTTGTTCACGCCATCCCATACCAACGTTGAATTGGTCGTTGTTCCCGTTGGGAGAAGGTTCACGCTCTGCCATGTTGGTGTTGAGCCGTTGATCTGCAAAACCTGTCCGTTCGTGCCCGGTGCAACTGCGGCTGGGTTGTTCGATGCGTCGCCTACCCAGATGTTGTTCTGTGCCAGTGTTGCGTCGCCAATCAGGTCGTCTGGGCTGATCTCCTGTACGTTGCCACCAGCATCCGTTACCAGAACACCACCACCTACTGTCGTCGTCGTCGTCAGGTTCGGTGCATTCACTGTTGCTGCGTTGATCGTCACTGCGTCGCCCGCTGCGTCACCAAGTGTTGTGTTGCCCGACGCGTTCACGTCTACTGCACTCACGTCACCTGTTGTTGTGATGTCGCCACTCGTTGGGTTCATCGTCACGTTCGTGTTCTCGATCCATACGCTGTTCACGTCATCCCATACCAAGGTCGCATTGTTTGTCGAACCGGTTGGGAGAAGATTCACGCTCTGCCATGTTGGTGTTGAACCACTGATCTGAAGTACCTGGCCGTTCGTTCCCGGTGCTACTGCCCCTGGGTTGTTCGATGCGTCACCTACCCAGATATTATTCTCTGGAAGTGTTACCTCACCAAACAGGTTGTCCGGTGTGATCTCCTGTACGTTGCCACCAGCATCCGTTACCAGAACACCACCACCTACTGTCGTCGTCGTCGTCAGGTTCGGTGCGCTCACCGTTGCTGCGTTGATCGTCACTGCGTCGCCCGCTGCGTCACCAAGTGTTGTGTTGCCACCAACTGTTGTGTTGCCCGACGCGTTCACGTCTACTGCACTCACGTCACCTGTTGTTGTGATGTCGCCACTCGTTGGGTTCATCGTCACGTTTGTGTTCTCGATCCATACGCTGTTCACGTCATCCCACACCAGCGTCGAGTTGTTTGTCGAGCCGGTTGGGAGAAGATTCACGCTCTGCCATGTTGGTGTTGAACCACTGATCTGAAGTACCTGGCCGTTCGTTCCCGGTGCTACTGCCCCTGGATTGTTCGATGCGTCACCTACCCAGATATTATTCTCTGGAAGTGTCGCGCTCCCAATCAGGTCGTCGGTGCTGATCTCCTGTACGTTGCCACCAGCATCCGTTACCAGAATACCACCACCAACTGTTGTCGTGGTTGAAAGGTTTGGAACGTTAACCGTTGCTGCGTTGATCGTCACTGCGTCGCCTGCTGCATCGCCAAGCGTTGTGTTACCGTCGACAGATACGCTACCCGAAGCGTTCACGTTGTTGCCGTTGAAATCACCAATCGTTGTGATGTCACCTGTTGTTGGGTTCATCGTCACGTTTGTATTCTCTACCCAAGCATTTGCCCCTGCATCCCAAACGAGAGTAGCATTGTTGGTTGATCCTGTCGGCAGCAAATTAATTGTCTGCCAAATCGGCGATCCACTTGCGTTGATTTTCAAGACCTGATTGACAGTTCCTGGAGGAAGCTGTGCAGGGTTGTTTGCTGCGTTGCCAACCCAAATATGGTTGTGCAGCAAGTTTGCATTGTTCAAGATGTCGTCGATCGACTCAATCGACATCGTTCCAGCTGCATCACTGGTAAAGATACCCTCAGCTGGTGCTGGCCAAAGGAATGTTCCTGTTTGACCATGTGCTCCTGAGCGAATTGTGATCCACTCAGTGCCGGAGTTATACATACGGAAGCCACTTGAGGTTGTTGGTGCTGGACTTGGGCCTGGCCCCTGTGCGACAGCTGTGTTATTGCCGATTGTCAAGCCTGCAACTGTGGCGAATGACATTGCGAAGGCAAAAATTCTTTTGCGAATACTCATAGCAATTCTGTGCTTGTAAATGAAAAATCTAAGTTTCTATTATGTAAAAGGTTTCTTATCAGATTTTAAGGGTTCACTACAACATAGTGTAGTGTGCCTGTCGGCGAATCGTAGTTGATAGCAAGCTGTACAGTAAAGCCGACACCTTGAGTCACGGAAACAACTCGTGTTGGAACGATTCCAATGTTCGCGTCATTATCCATGACGTTCACGTTGATAACAGCACCGTTTTTAATTCCTGCATATGGAACGCTCACCTGCGAAGAACCCATGGGAATCGCAATCGCCCCCGCAAACTTATTTGCTCCAGCTCCGCTAAAGCTTCCGTTGACTGTTAGGTCGCCACCAATCACAGTGTTTCCGTTCGTCGGGTTCATCGTCACGTTTGTGTTCTCAACCCAAGCTGCGCCGTTCCAAACCAGGGTTGCATTTGTTGTGCTGCCGGTTGGCAATTCGTTCACGTCCTGCCAGCTTGGTGCGCCCGATCCGTTAACCCGAAGTGTCTGGCCAGATGTTCCCGGAGCAAACTGCTCGGCATAACCGGAAGCACCGCCAACGTAGAGGTAGTTCGGAGCCAGCGGGATGTCCGGCATCATGTTGAAGATCACGTCTCCATCAAAGGTCGTTGTCGATGTTGGACCACCGATGTTGATGGTCGTGCTGTTGATCTCAGTAAGTGGACTGTTAATCGTTGTTGTTGAACCGTTCAGGTTTGTCGGTCCGTTGAACGTTGAAGTTGTTGTTGTGGAAGTGTTGAACGTTGGCCCGTTGAAGTTGACATCGCCGTTGTTCACCTGGTCACCATTTACTGTGATGTTGTTGACAACGAGGTCGTTGGACCAAACTGGGTTTCCAGTGGCATCTTGCTGAAGGAGAGCACCAGTCACGTTAGTGGTTGGCAACTCCGAGGCACTGTTCGTTGCGTCACCAACCAGAATGGACTTGTTTGTGAGACCGAGATCTGTTCCACTCATCGTCTCCCATGTCGGGGTCGATCCATTCACGCGCAACACCTGTCCATCTGTGCCCGGGGCAAGCTGGGAAGTCCGGTCACTTGCATCCCCAACGAAGATATGATCCTGCGTCAGTGGGAGGTCGATGTTGCCGTTCACTGTCAGATCACCGTTCGTTGTGACATCTCCATTTGTTGTGATGTCACCGTTGGTAGGATTGATCGTGATGTTGGTAGCCTCTACCCAAGTAGTCCCGTTCCAGATGAGTGGAGCGTTGACTGTTGTTCCGGTTGGCAGCTCGTTAACGTCTTCCCAAGCCGGAGCACCTGTTGCACTGATGCGCAACGTCTGCCCAGTAGTTCCACCACTCAACTCAGAAGCCTTGTTCGTCCCATCTCCAATCCAGATTGCATTCTCCGAAAGGTCAAAGTCTGCCACATTGATTGAACGCCACATTGGGCTTCCACCAACTGTGGTTAATACTTGGCCATCTGTGCCCGGTGCAAGCTCAGCAGGATTGTTTCCCCCATCACCATACCAGAGGCTTCCGGCTGACAGCGTTACATCACTGAAAAGGGACGTTGCTGTCCGCGTTTCGATCTGGCCACCGTTTGAGACGAGAACGTCCGTTGCGGAACTCCCTCCCAAAAGACCGGTCAAACTCATTCCAACAAACGTTGGTGCTGCACCTGTGTGAATATCTTGTGGAGTGGAAAGGGTTACCGATCCAGTTGTTGCCGAAACGTTCACCTGATTCGGTGTTCCATTCACAGCAACAACACCTGTATTCTGAAGGTTCAGCGTATTGCCGAGTGCAACTTGCGAAGTGCCAGCAATGCCTTGGCCGTAGGTCACATTAATTGTTGAGTTGCGAAGCTCATAGTTATCAATCGAGCCAGCCGGAAGATCAACCGATGAACCGTTCACAACGAGGTTGCCACCGATTGTTGTGTTCCCGTTTACCGGGTTGCTTGTCAGGTAGACATTCTCCACCCACTTCGTTCCATTCCAAGTCAGTGTGGAGTTCGGTGAGGTTCCAAGAGGAAGGTAGCCTCCTGCGGTCGACATCCACTGTGGGACTCCGCCGATTACCGTAAGGACATTGCCGTTGCTTCCCGGAGCATACGGCTCTTGGAAACCACTACTTCCACCACGCCAGATCCACCCCTCAGGAAGAGCAATGTCGGGAGAGATGTTGAACACCGTTTTCCCTTCAAACGTTGTAGTAGATGTTACTGGGCCGATGGTGATGTTATCACTTTGAATATTTGTTGTCGAACCCTGAATGTTCGTGGTGCCGTTGATCGTCACGTTGTTCACGTTCAGATCGCGCGAGTAGGAAGGTGCTCCGTTTGCATCCTGCACCAGGACTGCTCCCGGCTGATTTGTTGTCAGAAGCTCCGATGCCTCGTTCTCCTCATCACCAACAGCAATTGCCTTGTACGTGAGACGATTGTCGGGTGGGAACTTCAGGGTAACGTGACCGTTGAAAACAACTGAATCGTTGAAAACTGTTGGACCGCCGAAGTTTGCATACTTCCGCACAAACAGACTGTCCGTGCTGATCGACCGGACGTCGATAGTCTCCAGACGAAGATTTGATGACCACTCAGCCATAGTTCCATCTGGCTTCACTACCAACACTTGATTGGAAGAGCCGAGAGGCAATTCGGACGGCTTATTCGTCACGTCGCCAATCCACATTGCTCCGTTCGAGAGTGAAGGATCGTCGAGAATGACGTCGCCAGTCTGGCCATTAATCGTTTTCACATACGACCCAGTCAGTTCATCGGCTAAGCCAGCGTGGCCGGCTGTGAAGGCGTAAGCAGCTGGCACAAGTCGTGTCCGCGGCTCCATCTCACCCTCTCCCTGAACCTGAGTAGCAATCCAGTACTGCTTGCTGAATGTGATGTCGATAGGAGTACCAAGCCCCAAGTAAGCATCGAACACACCATCAATCGTCTGCACGATCTGTGTCTCAACCCACAATGGTGTTCCCCCCTGTTCAGTATCGTAAATCTTGAAGGTCATCGTGTAGGGGCCATCTGGGACCTGCTCACGATTCTGATCCGTCAAGACTCCCTGATAGGAGAGGTAGCGCGGGATCTCGATGGTCTGTGCGTTCAGATCCTGGGTAAATGAGCCGAAGAATGCGACGCAAAGCATCACCGTCGCGGCAAACAAGCAAGTTGAACGTTCCATGGTGGTTATGATATGCACTGTAGTTGTCCTCAACATTCAATCTGTTCTGTATTCTGATAACCGCTCGGCCAATTACCGAGAAACTTCCTCTCCGATATCAGACATACTATCCCCCCCCGTTGGCCCGGGGAGAGTCTCAAATCCGGTCTTATCAAGATCGAGTGGTGGGATCACCGGATCGAGGGGATACTCTTCCTGTTCGTAGCGGATGTATTGGCCGGAAACCGCAAGACGAACTCCGTGCGCTCTCCACGACTCTGCTTGAATCACTGGCGTTGGGCTGTACCACGCGGATAATTCTGGAGCAACAACCCACTCACGACTCTCCCCTACATAAATATCGTATCGAATACCGGTCACGATTGCTCCCTGAAACGATGTACCGTTTGGCACTGCTCCCGAGTATTCCAACCGAGTCCGGCTACCATTCTCGTAGACGATGTCCGAAGGCTCCAATATCTCTTCCTTCTGTGCAAAGAGTTTCCGCAGAATCAGGTCTCCACGAACTCCAGCAAATACTTTCACATCCTCTGCTACTTCAAACAATCCAATCGGCTCAATCGCCGCGCTCCAGATATCTGCATCAACGCGATGTTCAAAAATTGCGTCGGCGGCTGCACCACCATCGTCAACAACCTCTCCCTCCTGATCTGTCAACGCTCCGTTATATGTGGAGAGGTAAAGGCGACCACCAACTGAGAACCACTCGTTCACTGGTGTTTCAGCAAGTCCACCGGCTGCGATGCCGAGACCGCCACCACTGTTAAAACCTGGGCAGCAATTCGGCACACCCGGCATCCCACGCATATTGTCTGCTGTGTAGATGTTGAAGTTCAGACCGAGGTAAACTCCGGCACGCCATGCTTCCATACGACGTGTTCCATACATTGTCTCGGTTGCCAAGCGACTAAGCGAATCAACTTTACCATCTCCACCCGGGGTCTGACTCTTTACCTCAGAAGGCAGAACCAACAATCCGCTCAGTAAAGCAATAGCTACTGTCAGTCCGATTGCCCTCGTCAGCTTCGTTATGTCTACACGTAATACTTGCATGGTGGTCTCGCTGTTAACTATAGAACTTGTTCGTGGGGCTTACTGTTCAATCGTGATTCGTGTCGTCTTCACTTCTGTCGGCGTCCTGAACACAAGGAAGTAAGATCCACTTGGGATAGTCGAAATATCTAAGTCCATTCGATAGAGTTTCACTCCCTCAACCGATTGCTCCGAAAGCATGGCCACTTCGCGGCCAAGTGCATCAACTAAGGAGAGGCGAACAGTCCCCTCTTCGCGTGAGATGAACTCTACACTGGCATTTGTTTGTGCTGGATTTGGCCAAACACGAATGCGCGAGGCAGGGCCAGTTGAGTGAATCAATCGAATCTCCCCTCCCTCACGACAGATTCCCAAGAGGATGAATTCTCCCGGCTTGGTAATCGTTTCGATCGGCTGCTCGCCAAATCCGCTCCAAGAGAAATCCTCGATCACTAACGGAGTGGACTCAGCATTGCCGAGTTTGGCCAAGAAGCGAAGCTCAGTTAACACACCCGAGGTAATTGAAGCAGCAGTAACCGGCACGTCAATGTCCAGAAGGCAGTCGTCGCCATCGACGGCACTACATCCTGGAGTTTGACCAACCGGCTGAAGCAGAGTTCTGTTGAAACGGATGCGGGCACGAAAACGAAGTGAGCCGTTGAGAGGAAGGCGATCTGTTTGCTCAATGATAACAGGAACTGAAAATGTTGTTCCCGCTTCGGCACTAACTACTGGCATACGGACACATGCAACCGCTCGGACTTGCTGTGCCCAGTACCAAAACCCGATGTTGTGGAGATCTTTGTTCTGATTTGGGCGCACAACTCGACCGATAACGGTCTCTGAAACTGTACCGTGAAGTCTGTAAGTTCCCCCACTCATGGTGTTTCCACCACTTCCATTCACATCACGAATAATCTGGTAGGTTGATTCCGCGGCAGGTGCAGGCAATTCTGAATTGTCAGCATTAGGCAAGCCCCCCTCGGTCTGAGCAAAGCTATGGGAGCTGCTCATAGTGCCGAGAAGCACAATAGTGGCAAGGACGAGAAAACTCATCCTCAATGGGAATGCCTGTTGTACGGGGAATGTCTTCATAGTTGTCAATGGTGGTTGTAGAGGGAGTCTACTGTTTATGCCATGCGCCGTGTTTTCTAAATAAATTCTATTCGATTATCTACGCTTTGCTCTGGGGCTCTCCTTTCAGAGAGAGCGCAACCATAGTCAACGAGGCATAACAGATAGTTGACGTTGGCATAACACTTGCTTTGTTTTTCCCTTGGGATCACAACCCTTTACATTCTTCACAACGTTCGATTTTGACGATTTTTTCACAGTCAAATGAAAATTAGAGCTTGGATAGAGAGCTTAAAGTGGCGAGAATGGCCGGAAATCAAGGCTTTTTTAATTCAAGAACAATCTGTGAAAATCAGAACGAATTGACGGCAACGTATCTTCTTTGGGCAAAATGGGTCTTGTTCAATTGATAGAAGAACAGCATGGTCATTCGGTAAGAACTTTCGATCTTTGTTCTGTTCATTATATATATAGTTGCATTCCCTGTGCACCAACCACCAAACCATATAGGTAACGGTTCCGCTGTACCATATACGCCGCGTCAGCTTCCATTCGTCGGTCGCGATAAGGAGCTGGAACGGATTGCAGACTTTGTGCAGTCGACGATTGCAGGCAATAGCCTCGGTCTGTTGTGGCTTCAAGGTGAGGCAGGTGTGGGTAAAAGCCGCTTTCTGGAGCATGTCCGTACGGTTTTGACTGAGCAGGGAAACTTAGTTATCTACGTTCGCCTCTATCCCGATTCCGCACTCTCAATTATTCAAGCATTTAGTGGGGCAATTGCAGCCCACCCTCGCCTCCGCCAGTTGTTGCCTGAATCAGAATTAAAGACGTTGGCAAGTCTCACCGGTGCTCTCCGCCGGTCGGCACATCTCCGCCCCACACTCTTGATTATCGACGATGTCCACCTGCTGGATAGCGAGGCAGCCAACGAATTGATTGAAGTGACCGATGCACTCCAGAACGAACCAATCAGTATTCTCTGTGCTGCAAGGCCGGGGAGCACCCCTGCCTACACCGCCCTCTTCCATCAGCCCATGCGCTACGTTGAGATTGGCCCTCTGGCGCACGAAGATGTACGGCAAATTCTTCGCCAATGCTATGGCAGCCAGTATACCGACGACACCACCTTGGCTCGTGTCTACGAAACCACGCAGGGTATTCCCCTGATCATCCGTGCGGCAATGGCCGAGTGCCTCCACAAGGATAGCGAGAAGCTTCTCTACCTCTCCCCACCAGCAGTTCCTCCCCCCGGCTTTCACACAAAAGCCCGACTTGCTTCGGAAGCCCTCGTCTCCTGTCTGACAAGTGAACTGAGTGTTGAAGAACGCCAAGGGACAGAGTTGCTCGCACTTCTCGGAGAGGTTTTTTCTCGAGAGGCAGCTATCGCTATTCTTGGCAACCGACCGGAGCTTCTGGATATTTATATCAAGAACCAGATTATCTCTCCTGCTCTCGGCCAACCGCAACCATTGTTTGAATCTGAGACGTCAGTGGATACACCACTGGCCTTTACCCACTCATTACTCCACCAACAACTGACATCACAGTCATCGGAGCATATTGCCCTTCTCATCAACACAATCGAGTCAGGCATTCCCCTCTTCTCTATCCACCCCCTGCTCTACTTAGCACAAGCACCGAAAGAGCTTGTGCTACAGGCACTCAACCTTTTACTCGACTACACTGAACAGTTGGCCGACTCGGTTAATCGAGGCTTGGCAACATCTGTGTTTAATGGGGCAGTCTCACTCTACGAAGAGCAGGGGAGCACCCTTTCAGAAGAGGTTCAGCTTGACATCCGGCTCACTCTGATCCGACTCCGCTTACAGATTACCGCCCATATACCAGAGCATCCAGACTTTGTCTCTACTCTCACGCAGTTCCTAACACTAACTGAGTCCCCAAACTCGGAACTGTTGGCCGGGCATCGGTTGGCAGCCTTGGAGTACTCCACATTCAGGGTAGAAGAGAACTGGGAGGATGATCTGTTTGGAATTCTTGAGGAGGCAGAGTATTTGCTGGATGACTTCCCAACACTCCAGACCCACAAACACTACCATCGCCTGCTTGGATCAATAGCAGCTGCTGCCCGCCCCTACCCCAACTCGCAGATTATTCGCACGATTCGCCAACAACTCGAAGCGTTGTTAAATACTCCTCCATCGAGTCTACCCGCAGAAGTTCGACAGAACATTCTGACTTGGGTAGCAGGGCAGCTTCTTCCGGTCTTCTCCTCGCACGAAGAATTACTGGATCGGCGCTACTTGGCTGCACTAATCCAGAACGAATTCGGTGAGCATCCAAGGAAGGGAAGGCTCTCGACGATCTGGCCTCAGTTTCTGGAAGTTTCCGGTGACGTTTTGAAGGCTCGCCTACTCTTGCAGTCAGCCATTAACCAGCCAATGCGGGGATACAATCTCTCGAACGAGATAAGCCTCCGCCTCCTTGTTCTCTCATCCGATGCCGCACTTGGTCGCGATCTAAAGCATATCGAGCGGGATGTTCTCCACCTCGTCGAAGAATCTAATGCGCACTTCGGTGGGTTGGCCAACGACAATGCTCGCCTTCTAATCCGCACTTCCATTGTTGGCTCGGTCTTGTTGGTCGGGTTACTGCGGGGAGCCTCCGGGTGGAGCCGCAACCTTGTTCGCGCACTCTGCGGTGATGATGCCGAGACAGAGATCGACTACTATTTGCACTTTGAGAGAGCGGCAATTGAAGAAGATCAAGATTCCGTGGAACGCCTCTTTCGGAAGGAAGATGTTCCATCTGAATACCATAATCTTCTCACAGAGATGTTCGCCGATAGCGTAACCTCAATCAGCACCGAACTGACAGCACTCCTCGAAAAACCGATCCTCCGTCGGCAAGACCTTCTCAGAATTCACGTTGCCCTCGGCCTCGGTCGAATTGCACTGAAGTCTGGGAAGATTTCCGCTCGCGTGTTGAAAGCAACAGCTCGCCAGGCGATTGAGGATGCTCTCTCCTGGTGTAGCGAAAACGTTCTTCCCGGTTACATGGAGGGGCTAATCCGTAGTTACAACACCCTCCTATTGCAGAACAGCCTGATCGACTGGCAGGAACAGAGAGAGGAGCACCTCCTGCAAGTAGAGAAGTCAGCCTTTTGGCCACACGACAACAACGTGGACGATGACACACGCCTTCGCCTTTCAATGATTGGCACGATAGGGTTCAGGGATAGTCAGGGGACGTTCCAGCGCATTTCAGGAGCGCGGACTCGGCACGTTCTGGGCTTGCTCACAGCTTGCAAACTCAACGGGAACAACTGCTCGCTCGAAGAATTCAGAAGACTTGCCACAGCCATGGAAGACTCTGATGAGGCGGCAAACTACCTCCGCATTATTCTCTCTCGACTCCGCCGCCTTCTCGGCAACGAAGCGATCCTCACTATCGAGAACTCTGCACCACAGTTGAACATCGAGCACCTTCACGTCGATCTCATTGAAGTCCACCTTCTATTGAAAGAGGGGATGCAGGGAGTGCACCAGAACGAACCTCGCGAGGCATATAACAAAACAAAGGAAGCACTGGAAATTCTGGGTGAAGATGCAATCTTGCCGACGCTTTACGACGAGATATTCGACAAAGCGCGCCACGAGTTCGAGATTCACTTGCGGGAAGTTCTCTTCGCCGTAACGGCTTTCCTTAAGGAAAAGAATGATATTGAACACCTGATCCAGATACTCCGCATGGGGGTGAAGACATTACCTGAAGATGAAGAACTTGCCGAACTTCTTGCTTCGAACCTCCGCTCCTACGGGCAACAAGTGGAAGCATTGAGAACTGAGTCACGATCACAAGAATCGATTGCATCGTGAGGCACTCCCCTTTTCCCTCCAGTCACATTTCATGAGTACCGTGCAGAAGGCAGGAAAGAAAAAGGATGAAGTATCTTCCAAAGAGGATAGGCTTGAGCTTGCGCAGAAGAATCAGCAGGTATCAGAACTCCCCTTTGTAGGGCGTGAAGTTGAGCTGAAGCGTATTCTTACCTTCTTCAACGGAACACTCTCGTCAGATCGCCTCTCTATCTTCTGGATTCGTGGTGAGGCAGGCATCGGCAAAAGTCGTCTGATGGCTGAAGCCATCCTCCACCTCCCCCCCTCTGTTGTTGTTATCCACGCCCGCTTCTATCCCGACTCATCTATTGCTGTGCTGCAAGTGCTTGGAGAAGCGATTGTGGAAACACGTCGACGATATTTTCCAGATGAGCCAACCCTTCCCCCAACAAATCTCGCTGAACTTCTTGCATCCGTTCGAGGGTTACTCCGACGCCAACCTACTCTTCTGGCAATTGAAGGGATTCACCTACTCGACCAGAAAGGAGCTTCTGACTTTTCAGCAATTATCCGCAGTTTAGAGAGAGAACCGCTTGCTGTAATCTGCACAGCACGACCGGAAATTGACTCGGCATACGGGATTGCTCTCCCTTTCATTGTGGCCACACAGGAAGTGAAAGGACTGACGAAAGATGACTTACGGCAATTGGCTCTGAAGATTCAAGCCGACCCTCACCGCTACACGAACCTTGTCGACCTGATCTACGAGAAAACCCACGGGCATCCCTTAGCCATCTGGGCAATCTACAGAGCATTTCAATCCAACCGCTCCGACCTTTCGGAAAGCCCGATAGCCTTGGTTCGCCGCATTACCCACGAGACAACTACAATTGTAGTTGCAGGAATGCTTCGGACGTTGAGTGAGGCAGAACTTGAAGCGGCCAAACGCCTTGCATGTCTCGGCGAAATTTTCGCCAAAAGAGGAGCACTGCTACTAATTGACGGTGCAGAGGAGATGCTTCAACTGTTAGTTCGACAACGCATTTTAACTACGCAAATCGAACACGTAGCTCCTATCCTCGACGGCATTGCAGATGAAAGTCCACTGGCGTTCACCCACTCCATTCTCCACGAATATCTGGTGGCAATAGCCCCTGAAGCAGATGAGCACCTGCTGTCAGTCCTCGAGTTCGACGTGCCGATTTATTCGATCACCCCCTTCCTCCACGCCCACAAAGCGAACTTTCCTCTGGAACGAATCGAACTTCTGAAAAGCCTTCTCTGGCAGTCGATACAAAGCACAAACAGGCTGCTAAACTCCCCTCACTGGAATTTGGGTATTGCCATCAACAAGGCGGCACAACAACAGGTGGAGTCGCACCGGGAGATCTTGACCCAAACTGAATATCACGACCTCCGTGTAGAGTTACTCCTGTTGGAGTGTGGTTTGCACAATGCCTTTGTCAACGCCAAGGCATTTCAAGAGCCAGCTCGCGAACTTCTTGAGATAACAGCCTCCCCCTCCGACGAGAATCAGGCACTGCAACGACTACGTGCGCTGGAGTTTGCGATTTATCGGGGAGACCATGCTTGGTCCTTTCAAACCGACTCTGTTCTCGACGAAATGGAACAGATCGCCGACCACTATCCTCAGCTTAGACTCCACGAAGTTTACCTCCACTTGCTATCAACGCTGGCAGGAGGAATACGCGCATCTGGCTCTATGGAAAGGGTTCGACGCTTAGAGAGACATCTCAACCAAATTCTGGCAGCCGCTCGAATTGAAAATGCCATCGAAGCTCGCCACACAGCATTGCTTTGGATAGCTCCAAGTCTTCTGCCGACCTTCGATACTCAGGCGGAACTCGAAGATAGATCACGCTTAGCCGAAGAAATTCTACGTGAGTGCAATGGAGCACAACCAGTAGGAATGATGCTGACGGCTTGGCCTCGATTTCTTGAGGCAACGGGCCGCTCCTCAGAGGCAATAGAGATTTTAGATCGTTGGCTAATGCCGAAACTGACGGGGTACGATCTTCCACAACAGTTTGCCTTGCGGATGCTTCGCTTAATTGTTGAGGGGGCACGAGGCACTCCCTTGCAGGAGATTGCAAAGAAGGCGGAGCTTTTATTAGAAGAATATCTCTCCTCTCAATCGTATGAGAACGAACCTTCTGCAACATACGCCCACATTGCTGTTGGCACACATTTGATTATGGTGGGAACAATGTCTGGAGATATCGAGTGGGGAAGATCGATGGCAAGGAAGGTTTGTGGTGGTGGTGGTTCGATTGATGCCTACATGTTCTTTGAGACCTCAGTGCTCCAACATGACATCGACGGTATCAAAGCAGCTGTCGACCAAAAGATTTATCCCGAACAGTTCGAGGATATTCTCACCTTCCTCTTTGCTCCAAATCCCGATGAAAATCTTCGGGTAAAAAGCTTAGCCAGTGCCCGCGGCTTACTTCAGGATCCCATTGTTCGACGCCAACATCTCCTCCGAGTCCGCGCGATAATTGCGCTGCTGGAATTACCTATCGAGAAGATGCAGCAGATGCAGGCGAAACTGAAAGAGGATATACGAGATGCGATTGAAAGGGGAATAGAGTGGCTTTCAAATCGGGACGCGCCAGGATACCTTCCCCCAATGCTTGCCATAGCTAAAACATATCTGAGAGATCGCGAGAATCTTATAGAGTCGCAGCAGATGGAAGAGAATACATCTGGCACAGATACGGAAGAGATACCGAACGTTCGCATCAACGTTATTGGAAAGATTACGATCGCGGTTGGAGAAGAGAAACCCAGAGGAATGCGAGGGAAGAGACAAGAACGACTGATAGCCCTTCTGGTCCTTAATTACTTGCAGGAAGCCCCACTTTCACTCTCAGACTTTCGGAGACTGTCAACAGAATTGGAGGACGAAGCGGAGCGAGCCAACTACCTTCGCATCCTTACCTCTCGACTTCGTAAGCGCATCGGCTCCGATGGGATTATTACCGACGGGAAGTCCGCACCTCAACTCAACTTAAAAGTGGCTTCAGTTGATCTACTGGAAGCCTCCAACCTAATAGAGCAGGCAACACTTTTCGTTCGCAATAATAATGGAGGGAGTGGGGCGATAGCTCTTGAAGAAGCGATGAAATTTCTGGAAGCTGGAGAGATTTACCCGGAACTGGATGATGAGCTTTTCGAAGCTGCCCGGAATGACTTCCAGAATCGATTGCGAGAGGCCATCCTGCTTGCGGCTGAATTGCTGGAGCGTGAAGGAGGAGAGGAGAGGGGGAGAGAACTGATAGCGAAGGGGTTGAAGATTCTGCCGCAAGATAGAGTGCTCCAAGCAAAGCTTTCTTCAGAAGAATAGGAAAAGAAGGCCAACAATAGAAAAAAGAAGAGAAGGCTATCGATTGATATTGTCGATAGCCTTCTCCGTTAATCTGATAGAGGTTCCTCCTTACTCAGGCTCCTCACATCCAATGTTTGTACGACTCAACTCAATCCAACTGCTCTGGGTATCATCCCAAATCATTGTGATGTTAAAGTTCCCAAACATCAGATAGCTTGACTCATTATCACGCAACAGAACGTTCCCATTCTCAAGCTCTACACCTTCGAATGTCTCACTGTTCTGATTACATGCGGCAATGCAGTGAAGCACCAACACTTGTCCATCCTGCAAGCCATCACTCAGCGTCACCGGACGAAAGAATGGTTCGTCGTCCGAGTCGACGCGGATGTAAGAACGATTTCCGACGGTGATTGTAGTTGTTGATTCGCTGGTAACGTTTACTGTGGATGGTGGACGCACGGCAAGGCCACCGTTGATGTCAACCCGCACCGTTGGGTCATCTGCGCCAACGCCAACGTTCCCCTGCGAGTTCATGGTCATCACACCATTTCCATCCTCGGCAATTTGCAAGGCTCCCTGCCCAGCTCCGGCGGCAGTCACAACCCCTACGCTCCAATCATGTGCGGAGTCGGCTTCGGCAGCCGTTGTGTGCAAGTGGAGCGATCCAGGTCCAAGGTGAATATCTTGCCAACGGACTGTTGAAGTTCCAAGATCATACGTATTGTCGGCTCCGGGCAAGGTGTTGCCGTCGTTAGTGATGAGCAATCTTCCCTGATTATTTGTCCGAATCGAAAGTGCTTGATCGTCGGTTGTGCCGAGGAAATTCGTATTTGAATTTGTTCCGCTGTTGCCGGTGAGCACCCAAGCGAAATCATCGATCACTCCTCCCGGCTCCGCAGCAAAGAGATCGCCGTTTGGATGTGAGAGTACGAGTTGATCGATGAACGACTGTCCACCCCGTCCGGCGGAGCCGAGAGCTGGAAGGTTGAGAGTCCCTCCAGGACTAATTGCCACATGCATTATACCGTTGCGACGGAAGAGAAGGTTGGCAAAGAAAGGACTCTCCCCCTCTTCAACGCCGAGTGACCACTCACTCTCGGTATTGTGCGAGACGATGTGAAGCGATGCAGGCCCTAAATAAAGATCCTGCCAACGATTACCTGGCGAGCCGAGGTCGTACATATCGTCTCCCCCCGGCATCAACCCAGCATTTGTTAGGCGCATCCGCTCCATATTGTTCGTGCGGAAAGCTACAGGCTGGTTGTCGAGTGTGCCGAGGAAATTGGTGGCTGGATTTGTCGAGTTATTACCGGCAACGTGCCAATCATTCCCACCACCAATTGTCCCCCACGCTGGTTCCCCCGGAGAACCAGAGTTATACTCGAATTGACCTGTTTCGGTATTGAAGATGAGCAACCCAGTGGCCGGATTCTCGATTGCATCCCGCTGCGCCGATGTCATTCGAGGAACCAAGAGTCCCCCAGTTGTGGAGACCAAGTCGAGCAGTGCGCTCGGGTCAGGATTGTTTGTACCGATACCAACATCTCCATTGTCGTCAGATACTGGTTGTGCTATCGAAGAGATGGTGAGAACGGCTATGAGAGCAATTGCCGTAAGAACTGTATTTCTAAGCATGGTAAATTTGCAGAATGTTTAAGGAGTTTATCGAACCAGAAGAGGCCTAATTTATGAAAAATTTAGGGATATCTCAAGGAAGAGAATGGATGGCAGCCTCCTAATTCCTATCTACCGCGAACCATGCGCCATTCACTCTAATAATTGTGGCAACCCCACCCTGCGGGATTGAACTGCTTGTGTTCGCTCCATCAGTGGCAAGGCCATTCAGTGTTACGGGGGCAGCAGTAGTGTTCACCACGTAGATAATCTGTCCGTTCGTTCCCCCTGCTGGAACCGAGAGTGTGGCTCCGGTTGCCTCCACAACAACGGCACTGTTGGCGATTGTTCCACCACCCGCTACCGACTGTACTGAGGCAATAAGGGAACCTTCTGCTATCTCCAACCCGACCCCGCTCCCACTCGTGTTTCGTAGCTGAAGTGTTGGCTCCGACCCACTACTGTTTTCTACATCAAGCCGAGCGTTCGGAGTTGTGCCGATACCAACGTTCCCATTCCTCCGAGCTACTACTTGTATGGTAGTTCCATCACTTAACTCTAAGATGTTTGCTGTGCCAGATGCGTTAGTATTTCGCACCCGCAGACCTCCAGTCCCGGAGCTTGAGGTAATCGTGGTAAGTCCTGTCTCGGCTACTGCCAAGAGATCGCTCGCAGCCCCGTTCACCTCCACGACAAAACTTGAACCGGTTCCACTGTTATCGTCGTCGATATTTATCACGAGGCTCCCGTTGCTGACAAGTTCAAGATTGCCGGTAGCTGTTCCAGAGAGATTGGTTAGACCTTGAAGGTCATGCCCCTTCAAGTCGAGATCACCATTCACTTGCAGAAGATTTGCACCATCATCCCAGAGCAGGTCTCCACTTTGAGCAAATCCGCCACTCCCCCCCGGATCACCAAACAACAGTTCTCCAGCTACTAAACCGAAGTCAGGAATCCCCGAAGCAAAGGTGACCGTTCCGGCAAAACTGATATCGGCATTGATAACCTGTGGAGAGGCTGATTCACTTAAGAGGAAATAGGCCGTTGCCCCTCCCGGATCGGGTATGGTTACCACTCCGCTCTGAACCAACGGGTTTGAAAGTTGCAACGTTAACGTGTTGATTCCTCCGTCGGCAGCATCGTCGTCCAGTACAAGTCGCTGAGACCGGAGATCACGCGATTGAGCGTTCAGAAAAAAAGAAGGAAACATTAGAGTCGCCACGACTCCAACAAGAGAGAGAATGCGTTCCATGGGATAGTTCTCCAACCATATGAGTGAGTAAGGATGAAATAAGGTAGGAGAAAAGTACGGGATTACGGAGAGATGAACAACAGGCAGAGAGGGAAGGTACAGGTCTCCAGAATCTACCACGTAGAGTTCTGGAGACCGTTAGTAAGCCTTCACCTATTGGGAACTATTCTACGCGCACCACTCTCAGGAAAGAATCTGTCTCCATCGTTACGGTCTGCGTTCCCCCTGTATTATCGTCGGCCCACTGAAGCTGCAAATCCCCGCTGTTGCCCCCTGTCCGAACAGTTCCTCGAACCGTGACAACCTGCAAGGTTCCCGAAGCCAGATCAACAACAGTTCCAGCAGTCCCCGATGTCGTCAACACATCGTTCTCAAGATAGTTGGTCGACCCAGCACGCGAAGAAAAATAGGGGATCTTCATCGATGCACCCGACGGGACTGTAAAGGCCATCTGGAAATCGTGGCCAGCATTTGTCGTTGTGATGTAGAGTATCCCTTGTATTTCGTATGTCTGGTTAGCGTTCAAGGCGACAACCAGATCATCGTCGTTCTGCAGGGTTGTGCTGCTCACTACCGATTCATCCGTTCCTTTGCGAACAAAAACCATTCCTCCCACACTACTGAAGCCTGTGGCTCCCGAGGCCGTCCCCCACTCGAGTGTCGCAGTTGTTCCCGTTGGTGCAGGAGCAGCGGCAACCCGCAGCACCTGCCCGGCAGTTCCATTCGTTGCCGGAAGGGTGTAGGTGATATTTCCACTCTGCGCTCCGGACTTGAAGGCGGTATACTCACTTCCGCTTCCGTCTGGCTCGAAGAGCCGCAGTTCGCCTCCGTTATCGGCGTAGAGATTGCCACTCAACGTTCCGACACTTCCAGTGGTTGCAGTGATGTTTCCTGTTGTTGTGGAGACGTTCCCTGTGGTAATTGCAAGACTACCCGTTGTGACGTTGATGTTCCCGGATGGGATCGTTAACCCAGCAAAGGTTGGCACTGCGCTCGTTGCAACGCTCTGCCCAATTGCAACTGTCATGGTGCTGTTGGCTCCACCATCAACAACACTAACACCAGTCCCCGCAGTAAGAACACGCTCCGCCGACAAAGTTCCGCTGGCCGATGCCGTCAAATATGGCTCGCCGGTTCCGGCTCCTCCACTCGGCGTTCCCCAACTCAAGATTCCAGCTCCATTCGTCGTCAAGACTTGTCCGCTACTCCCGTCGGCTGCCGGGAGTGTCCAGATTGTATTCGCGGAAACTGCTGCCGGAGCAAGGAAGCCAACATAGTCTGGTCCGATACCACCCTCCAAAAAACGCAACTCACCTCCTAAGAAAAGATCACCATCAACCGACTGCCACCCGACTGTAGGATTCGAGACGAGAAGTGTTCCTGCGCCGGCAGGATCAGGGACCGTCAGCGTGCCACCAACGATAGGACCTGCTGGCGTTCGTAAGATGACGAGGTTGCTGTTCCCATCGTCGAGAATCAATCGTTCCCCTCTCACATCTCGGTCTTGCCCCTCGGCAATCCCGCAAATCGAACAGAACAAGACAAGTAGTAATCCTCTTCGAAAAATTCCCATAAACCGTATACTCCTGGATACCTGAATATGATTGTTCATTCAGGGGGTTGAAATACAGTTTGCACGGAACACGAGACTCTCACCCATTTAGGTAAAAGCCAATAGGGCGTGCTCAGTCCGATGCCTGAAAAGCACGAGCCGAACTACAGAAGTCCTTGTCTGGACAAGACAAAAGAATCACATATCCCCTCTATCCCACAGGAGTAGAAGAGAAACGTGTGCGACCAATAAGCCGCAACAAAGGAGGAAGTATCCAGCTATTTGCTGCCGAAGAATTTCGGCAAGGAGGGAAGTGAAACTGCGGAGTTGGTGTTCAGGACGGGGCAAACATAATGAAAAAAGAAGGTAATAATCAAAAAAAAAGCACTTCTACTCTCCTTTGTTATGCCAATTGAACATAGAAAAGAAGAGGGGATGGGAAGAAATTCTTCCCATCCCCTGCACTGTCTGCTCAACTAAGCTGCTCTTTAACTGATCTGCTCTCGCTTCCTACTTAATCATTCTCGATAACCTGATAGTAGAAGCTATAGGTTGTTGTACCATCGCCTAACGTTGAAGCAAGGTTAATATCAAAAGAGGTCGTCCCGATGTTGTTTACGAAGAACCCAGCACCTGCTGTGGCTGCATCACCCGGCGTCACTACAACAATCGGATCGGTTGCGTAGGCGGCGTTGAACGTTACGGTGATAACACCAATTCCGACCGCTCCACCATCGGTTGAAGTCACAAACCCCGCAACGTCGGTTGACGTAGTGGAGACAGTAACGGCAGCAGCCAGATTTGTTCCATCACCAGCCGCCGTCGGTGCTGTTCCTCGAGAGGTCCAGTGCCCCTCGTTCACTACGATACGGGAGTTGGTTACTCCTGTCGTAGTGTTCACTACCAGCGAAGCATTCCCAGCTCCAGAGTTATCAATCGCGAAGGTCTCCGCCGATCCACTGCTCCGGTCTACACCAGTCTCAGTAATCACAAGATCAGTCCCCCCCGCACTGTTAATCGTAGCCTGGGTAAAGACACCGGTTGATGGTGTTGTCCCACCAATCGGTGTTGCGTCTACTGTTCCACCATTTATCGTCAAGTTGTCGTTCACCTGAGCATCGGTCAAACCGCTGCCGATCCGGGCTGCGTCGATTGTTGTCGTCCCTGCGTTCGTCGAGGCGATCAGCGCGTCTCCTTGTGCTGCTGTCACCGGTAAGGTCTGCGTCGCTGTCCACGTGTTCGCGTTCGTTAGATCGATGCCGAGTGGATTGCCTGTCGTCCCATCTCCAGTCAACGTTGCATCTGTACTTACTGCGATGCTACCACCGAGTGAGGCTACTGTCCGTGTCTCCAACGCACCACCATTCGAGGTTACCAGATCTGTCGACGTGCTACCCGATGGTAGAGTCGTCCCTGTGATCGTCGTGAATGCGCCGGTGCTCGGCGTCGTCGCTCCAATTGGTGTTGCGTCTACTGTTCCACCATTTATCGTCAAGTTGTCGTTCACCTGAGCATCGGTCAAACCGCTGCCGATCCGGGCTGCGTCGATTGTTGTCGTCCCTGCGTTCGTCGAGGCGATCAGCGCGTCCCCTTGTGCTGCTGTCACCGGTAAGGTCTGCGTCGCTGTCCACGTGTTCGCGTTCGACAAATTGATCCGAAGCGGATCGCCTCCACTTCCGTCGCCGAGAAGCGTTGAGTTTGTCGTCACTGCAATGTCATTCAAGAAGGCCACGGTACCCGATGCGTCTTGGAACGTGATCGTCCGATCTGCCGTCGGATCTGTGATCGCAAACGTCGTCTCGTTCACGTCGGACGTTGCTCCTTCAAACGAGAGTGGTGTTGCTCCTGCCAACGTTCCATTCACCGTAATCGCGTCGGTCGGCGAGTCGCCTAACGTGACGTCTGCATCGAACGTTGCGATGCTGAGTACGGCAACTTGACCGAACGTCTGCGTCCCCGTCCACGTGTTCGCGTTCGACAAATTGATCCGAAGCGGGTCGCCACCGGTTCCGTCGCCGAGAAGCGTTGAGTTCGTTGTCACCGCAATGTCGCTCAGGAATGCTACCGTTCCCGATGCGTCTTGGAACGTGATCGTCCGATCTGCCGTCGGATCTGTGATTGCAAACGTCGTCTCGTTCACGTCGGACGTTGCTCCTTCAAACGAAAGTGGTGTTGCTCCCGCCAACGTTCCGTTCACCGTAATCGCGTCGGTCGGCGAGTCGCCTAACGTGACGTCTGCATCGAACGTTGCGATGCTGAGTACGGCAACTTGACCGAACGTCTGCGCTCCAGTCCACGTGTTCGCGTTCGACAGGTTGATCCGCAGCGGATCGCCTCCACTTCCATCTCCGAGAAGTGTTGAGTTCGTCGTCACCCCAAGGTCACTCAAGAAGGCTACGGTACCCGATGCATCTTGGAACGTGATCGTCCGATCTGCCGTCGGATCTGTGATTGCAAACGTCGTCTCGTTTACGTCGGACGTTGCTCCTTCAAACGAGAGTGGTGTTGCTCCTGCCAACGTTCCATTCACCGTAATCGCGTCGGTCGGCGAGTCGCCTAACGTGACGTCTGCATCGAACGTTGCGATGCTGAGAACACTCACTTGGCCGAACGTCTGCGTCCCAGTCCACGTGTTCGTGTTCGACAGGTTGATCCGCAGTGGATCGCCAGTAGTTCCATCGCCGAGAAGCGTTGAGTTCGTTGTCACCGCAACGTTCCCACCGAGCGATGCTACCGTGCGTGTCTCTAAGTCTCCTCCATTCGACACAACAAGATCTGTTGAAGTACTACCCGATGGAAGTGCCGACCCGGCTATCGTCGTGAAGGCACCTGTACTCGGGGTCGTCGCACCAATTGGTGTTGCGTCTACTGTCCCACCGTTAATTGTCAGGTTATCGTTCACCTGGGCATCGGTCAAGCCTGCTCCAATCCGTGCGGCGTCGATGGTTGTTGTGCCTGCGTTCGTCGAGGCAATCAACGCATCTCCCTGCGCTGCGGTCACTGGCAACGTCTGCGTCCCCGTCCACGTGTTTGCGTTTGTTAGGTCGATACCAAGTGGGTCGCCAGTTGTTCCATCTCCGGTCAACGTTGCATCTGTGCTCACGGCAATGCTACCTCCGAGTGAAGCGATTGTCCGCGTCTCCAATGCGCCGCCGTTCGACGTCACGATATCTGTCGACGTGCTTGCCGCCGGAAGGGCTGTACCCGTGATTGTTGCAAACGTTCCCGCGCCACCTGTGATTGTCGAGCCTGCTCCATCGGAGATCGTACCACCACTCATCAATGCAGTGCCATCGGTCAGCGTGAAGCCTGTCACTGTACCACCATTCAGCGACGCACCGAACCCATCGGAGATCGTTCCAGCACTCATCGATGCAATACCATCGGTCAACGTGAGGCCTGTCACTGTACCACCAGCCATCGTCGCACCGAACCCATCGGAGATCGTTCCAGCACTCATCGACGCTATACCGTCGGTCAACGTGGAGGCTGTCACTGTGCCGCCCGTGATCGTTGAACCTGCTCCGTCGGAGATCACTGTGAACGTTCCGGTTGCCGGCGTCACTCCACCGATATCTGTCCCGTCGATCGTGCCGCCGTTAATGTCTACACTGCTGAATGTCTGTCCACCTGTCCAACTGTTCGCGTTCGTTAGGTTGAGACCAAGTGGATTGCCGGTGGTGCCGTCACCTATCAAGGTTGCATCCGTACTTACTGCGATGCTACCTGCGAGGGAAGCGATTGTCCGAGTCTCCAACGCGCCACCATTCGACGTTACTAAATCTGTCGACGTACTTGCTGCCGGAAGGGCTGTTCCCGTGATTGTTGTGAACGCGCCAGTGCTCGGTGTCGTCGCACCGATTGGCGTTGCGTCGACTGTCCCACCGTTAATCGTCAGGTTGTCGTTTACTTGTGCGTCGGTCAAGCCTGCTCCGATCCGCGCTGCGTCGATTGTTGTCGTCCCTGCATTCGTCGAAGCTATCAGCGCGTCCCCTTGTGCTGCTGTCACCGGCAAGGTCTGTGTTCCCGTCCACGTGTTCGCGTTCGTTAGATCAATGCCAAGTGGATTACCCGTTGTACCATCTCCGGTCAACGTTGCATCTGTACTTACTGCGATGCTACCACCGAGTGAGGCTACTGTCCGTGTCTCCAACGCACCACCATTCGACGTTACTAAGTCTGTCGACGTGCTACCTGATGGAAGAGCTGTGCCTGTGATCGTTGTTCCCGTAATCGTTGTAAATGCACCTGTGCTCGGCGTTGTCGCGCCGATTGGTGTTGCGTCAACCGTCCCACCATTGATCGTCAGGTTGTCGTTCACCTGGGCGTCAGTCAAGCCTGCTCCGATCCGCGCTGCGTCGATTGTTGTCGTCCCTGCATTCGTCGAAGCAATCAGCGCGTCCCCTTGCGCTGCTGTCACCGGTAAGGTCTGCGTCGCTGTCCACGTGTTCGCGTTCGTTAGATCGATGCCGAGTGGATTGCCTGTCGTCCCATCTCCGGTCAACGTTGCGTCTGTGCTGACGGCAATGCTACCACCAAGTGAGGCTACTGTCCGTGTCTCCAACGCACCACCATTCGAGGTTACCAGATCTGTCGACGTGCTACCCGATGGTAGAGCCGTCCCTGTGATCGTCGTGAATGCGCCAGTGCTCGGCGTCGTCGCTCCAATCGGTGTTGCGTCTACTGTTCCACCATTTATCGTCAAGTTGTCGTTCACCTGAGCATCGGTCAAGCCACTACCGATCCGGGCTGCGTCGATTGTTGTCGTCCC
>JBFWSB010000002.1:0-44331 GCA_050248595.1 Kapaibacterium sp. (SeqCode) | reverse complement strand
CTCGAAGGTAGAGGTAAACGTAGAGTTCGATCCCGATACAGGCATCACATTCCACGGACCACTTGCATTTGTGGAGAAAATCCGGGAGTTCATTCCATTCGACGGGTTCAGTGATCCGCCAAGTCTCGACGTTACCCCAACCGGTATCATCGCCGGGTTCACCTTCCCAATTCCGAGCATTGCAGTTGGTGTCTTCAGCTTGCAGAACATCAGTCTCGGCGCGTCGTTGGAACTTCCCTTCACGAACTCGCCACTTACCTTCACCTTCCTCTTCTGCACGAGGGAGAATCCATTTGTCCTGACAGTGTCGATGTTGGGTGGTGGTGGATTCTTCGGACTGATTATCTCAACGAAAGAGATTGGCTTCGAGGCTGCGCTCGAGTTCGGAGCGCAGATTGCTTTTGATGTGGGCGTTGCCAGTGGTGGGGTCTACGTGAAGGCAGGTGTCTACTACAAGAAGATGGGTGAGGAGGTGATCCTTGAGGGGTATCTGAAGCTTGGAGGACATCTCTCAGTTCTCGGTATCGTCAGCATCTCCATCGATCTTTACTTAAGCTTGACTTACAAAGAGCCGGGTGGAAAAGTTATCGGCCAAGCAACGTTGACCTTTGAAGTGGAAGTTCTCTTCTTCTCAATTTCCTTCTCGAAGACAATTGAACGGCGCTTCAAGGGATCGGAGAACGATCCTCTCTTTATTGACTTGATGTCGCAGAGTAACTGGGATGAGTATTGCGCGGCGTTTGGATAGAGTGAGTAGAGTAAGAGAGTGAATGAGTTTGTGAGTGCGTAGGGTGCAAAAACTTTTGCACCTGTTCCTAATTAGAATAACTGTTGACAGTTCACCACTGATAGCTGAAGGCTAAAAGCTGACTGCTTCAGGAGTATATATTATGCAACAACAGAAGATAATCTTCACAGTCCTACCGAACGGATATAGTCCGGACGATCCGTCGAAGCTGCGGTTTTCGGTCTTCGTTTCGCCACGCCTTATTTCGAATCAGGCGAATCCGACGCTCGCACTCTTCGATGACTTTCGTGATTGGCCTGCGGCACTCAATCAGATGAGCTTTGCCGTTCAGTTCGGGAATGGAGCTCCGGTTGCGGCAACGCAGGTTGGCCAGCCGCTGGAGTCACCACTCTGGAAGGCCATGTTCACCGACAACGGTAAAGTAGACTCTTTTGAGTTTAGCGATACAACGAGCAAATTCATTCGCTCCTATCCATACACAAATGTGGAGGGGTGGATCAAAGCGCAGTATCAGGACATTATCTTTCCGAATCAGACTGCCTTCCCGACTTCGATAGAAGTGGCCAAGAAGTTGGAGCCAATTATGTTCTATTTGGCTCCCGACACTGATTCTCCAGAGCCGAAGAACTACACCTACAACAGCGATGGATTAAAGATTGCGGCCTCGAAACAGTCGATGGAGAGAGTTCGGATGAACTCTGATTTATCGAAGACTACCAAGTGGAATAAATCAACAAATGAACCACACTCCCGGCTGCAAACAGATAAGATTCACCCACAACTCAACGCTGTTCTCAACAAGGTTCCTACAGCACTTCAGGCTACAGCTATGCTCGACCTACAGCACTTAGTGCAGGAGGCGACATTGCAGTTCAAGGCGACAACGATCAGTGCGCTTGAGAGTATCTACAGTGAGTTGAATAGTGCGAAGGCGGTAAACTCTCTGGCGGCGGCCGAGCCGACGAAGGATTTTCTCCAAGTGACCTTCTTTCACCGTCCGAAGCAAGCACACTTTACGGCAGTTGCCATCCCATCGTTCGACTTTCACGAAGCCTGTGCTTCGCTTTCGAACTATCCTGAGGTTATGCGCCGGATTGGTTTGGTGCTTGACTTTGAAGTGCCAGCCGCTGCTGCTGCCGGTAGTGATACGATCAGGTTCTTCCCAGTGACTAAAGATGCTCCCTTCGTTGTTGGGAATCTCTGGAACGGATCTGTCTCGACAGAACTTGTTAGACCGAAGACGAAGTTTGATCTCAACGCTGGAACAAAGCTTTTCCGAGCGCGCCCGAAAAATGGATCGGATATTAAGGATGGGATGTTCGACCTGAGTGGATCTAAGTACAAACTTTCCCACCTCGACATTGATGGCGCGGCAATGAAGATGATGTCACTCGCAAACACGCTGCGCCACTTCACTCCCCCCGATCTAAAGTCAGAACGTCTTGCCGGGATTGATCCGGTTGCTGTCTCGCAGGTGACACCGTCAGAGTTCGCATCGAAGCAGGTTGTGGTGGAGACGGCAAGTCTGCCAGCACTTCGGACAGCCGGTATCTCACTGGTGAAGACTAACCAGGCACAGTATCTGGTTGCGAAGATGGCGTATGCGAAGGATCTGAACGCGATAGCTGCTCCGGGGAATGATGACAACTTAATCCTCTACATGGATGATTTGGTGAAAGGCTACCGGGTCGACATTCGTGATTCCGCTTCTGGCCAGTGGCGTTCACTCTGCAAGAGGAAGGGATCGTATTTCTTCGAGCGGACTAACGAGACGAGAAACTACGATGATGAAGGGTGGGTAGAAGTAGGGGCTTCCTCGGCGGCAGATCAAGAGATTGAAGAGTTGCAGAAGAGTTGGTATGTAGCCGAGACGTTGACCTCGTGGAATGGGTGGAGTAAGGTTGCACCGCAGCCGGGAAAGAAGATCATTCAGCCAGAGGATGAGTCGTTAGACGATACGTGGAACGACAACCCGAATACTTCAGAGACCGATTACGGTTTAGCAACGAACTTCAAAGTGCAGCCTGGAACGCTCCCTCGACTTCGGTACGGCCTCGGCTATCGGATGCGACTTCGGGCAGCCGATCTTGCGGGAAATGGTTTGACCTTAGAGGAGGCGGGGAACTCAACAACAAACGCTACGAGTGAATTGAACTACACTCGTTTCGAGCCGATCCCAACACCATTCTTAGTTCCAAAGACTGGCATCAAGCCGGGAGAATCAGTGGAACATCTCGTTGTCCGAAGCAACTTCAACACGACTGCTGCCGACTACGCGACGATCTTTCCAATACCTGACTACGCAGCCTATCCGGCAGACCGTCACGTTGTTCCAGCACGCCAAGTGCAGCGGATGGCCGAGGAGCATGGGATGTTCGACGATCCGAATACCGGACTGCCGATGCCTTCGCAGTACAACACAATCATCAACAACGACGCTTTCTTCACTCCGTTCAACGCAGCACTGGCGGCGAAGGCTGTACGACCGGAGCAGAACATCGGTGTCCCCTGGCTTCCCGATATGGCGCGGGGCACAACGTTCCGAGGATTGCCCGGTATGGCCGACGGAACTATCCGAAAAGTTGACTACGGCCCCTTTACTAATTGGCCTGACTTAGAGCCGTTTATTCTGCGGCTTATCGAAGGGAATGGTGCGCCGGAGGAGATCACCGAAGGGGGAGTGAAAGTTGTAGTGGTGAAGCTTCCCAAAGCAGAGCTTTCCAAGGCGCTCTACAGTTCATATCTCGATGCGAATGATCTTCAGAAGATGGCAATCTGGGACTGGCTGCAAGAGAAAGGTGTTCCAGACCAGACGAAGGCGGCCAACGGATTGAACTGGGCATTAACTCCCTATCGTGGCTTGACGCTGATTCACGTAACGCAGCAACCGCTGGAAGAGCCAGTAGTTCAGCAACTAAAGGCGGAGAAGAGTCTCGGCGATACGTTCGCAATGTTAAGTGGGAAGATCAGCGTCCACGGCAAAAGTTCATCCAAGGTTGATACCTATGCCGTCTGGACTGAACCGATCGACAACGTTTCGCTTCCAGGACCGAAGTATATCGAGAAGAAGAACGTTGCTTTCTCCGACAGTGTAGACTTCGACGATGCGGCTGTACAATTCCCGACACCCCCTGAAATGAAGTCGAGCGACAAGCTGTTGAAGAAAATGGTTGGGAAGCAATCTCTCAGTATGATCGGTGGAGCAAAAACATTGACTTCCTATAAGGTGCAGAACACACCTTCGATGGCTGAGCAGATGACCTCACTCTCCACGCGGAAGAAGACAGTGCAGGCTTCAACTTCGAAGTCAATAGTGAAGGATGGTGGAGTTAGAAAGTATGCACTCAACTATGACTTGGCTGCAAAGCCAGATGAACGCCGTCGTCACGATTTCGGTGACACAAAGTACCGTCGTGTCACCTACCGCTCGGTCTCCACAAGTCGGTTCCGCGAATACTTCCTCGACGTGATTCCGAAAGTGGATCCGAAGTATGATGATTTGGACGACCAGCGTTCCGATGAACAGGATACGTCGAAGGCACTTCTCACGAGAACGGGTGAGACAGTAGAACTCGATATACTGAACTCAGCCCGTCCAGAAGCTCCAAAAATTCTCTACGTGATTCCTTCCTATGGGTGGGAGAAACAAGAGGGGGGAGATGAGATTATCAGCAAGCGGGTTAGTGGTCTGCGAGTCTGGATGGAACGCCCGTGGTACTCATCTGGTGATGGAGAACTTCTCGGCGTTGTCGTCTGGCCAAGTCCGGGAGGAAAGAAAACTTCGACAAGTGGGAAGACTTCTACTGGCGGAGGTGCTGGCAAGTATGCCGTGAAGACTGACATCAAGAGCAAGCCGGTAGGTTCTGGAGGAATTGGCTTAGTTGGCGCAACTGATTTGGTTTCCGAGACGGTGATTCCGGACAAGTTGATTCCCTACGTTACGCAGTGGGGAGCCGATCCGCTCTGGCTTGCTGGGAAGCTGCGCTCACATCCGAAGGTGGATGACTTCTTGAATCCTGCTGCAACCGACACAGGACTTTCGATGGAAGAGTTCCCATCGCAGAAAGGGGATGAGTTTGTTGCCGTTGCCGCCTATGAAGTTGGCTACGATAGTGATCGTCGCCTCTGGTTCTGCGACATTGAGATCGATCCGCACGAGGCATACTATCCCTTCATTCGTTTAGCCTTGGCTCGCTACCATCCGAAGTCGGTGATCGACGCCCACCTCTCCCGCATTGTGATGGCGGACTATATTCAGATCGCGCCTGATCGTTCGGCAACCGTGACCTTCGATCCATCTAATGCGCAGAAAGTTCGCGTGACCGTGACAGGACTTGCCTACCGCGCCAATGCTGCCGGGCAGTTCCCGAGCGAGGTGGAGGTAACGGTAGAGACCGCGACTGGCCCAGATGGAGACTTGGAGTGGATACCAGCCGATGATTCCGATACTGTCGGACTTGATCGAATTGGTGGACTCGGCAAAAAGCTTTGGGACGGACTCTGGGCCGGGGAAGTGGAGCTTCCAGTTGCTCGCGGTTCGCAGCCGATGCGCTTGGTTATTCGGGAATATGAAGTGTTGATTGGAGATGGAGGATTGAAGGCGATGTGGGAGGAAGGAGATGATAAAGATAGCGTGATGGTAGGGGAGACAACCGAGCTACGGCGGCGGTTGGTCTACGCCGATACAGTTGAGATATGAAAAAAATATTACACAGACATAGTAACTGACTCGTATCTTACGAGTTCTTTACGAGGGTCATTCATTTTTCTTCTGTTTCCTTTTACTTCTAAAGGAAAGTGAATCATCTGTTTGTTCTTTATTCACACATGATTGAAAACTCATTTATGAAACATTTGCGTCAGATTCTTTTGCGTCGAGCATTCAGCTTGGTGCTTTCACTCTCATTGCTGTCAGTGGCAGGAATTCTTTCCTCTTGTAGCGAAAGCACTCCAATTGAACCGGCAGGGAACAATGCTTCTACCTATAGTGCAGCAGTGCCAAATGCGTGGTTTCAGCTTCAGCTTGAACTTGTACAGAAAACCCCTGGTTTCTCTCCTCCAGTAGCTTCGCGCGCCTTTGGCTACAGTGGTGTTACTCTCTATCAAGCACTCCTCAGTGGGATGCCGAACCGGAAAACGTTGGAAGGACAGTTGAATGGTCTTGCTACCGATGCTTTGCCGAAGGTAGAAGATGGAGTGGAATATCATTGGCCTACCGTTGCAAACGCAGCACTTGCCAGAATCACCAGCCTGCTATATGCAAATGCAACTACTGAGATGAGTGGGAAAATTACCGCGCTCGAAGATCAGTTCGTATCGGAGTTTCTTGCTGATGTTGAAGGGGATGTTATTGACCGTTCTGTTGCCTACGGCAAGTCAGTTGCTGATGCGATCTTCGAATGGTCGAAAACTGATGGTGGCCACGAGGGGTATAAGACAAACTTCCCGACGACCTACACTCCCCCTTCAGGCCCTGGTCTCTGGGTGCCAACGCCACGACGTGGAGGAGATCCTCAGCCAGCATTGCAGCCATACTGGGGAGCAAATCGCCCATTTATACTAAACCCTACCAATCCAAACGAAGCAAGTGAGCCTGGTGCTCCACCAGCATTTTCTGAAGATCCAAGCTCTGCATTTTATGCGGAAGCGAACGAGGTCTACACAACGATCTCCAATCTTACCGAAGCGCAAAGAGATATTGCTTTATACTGGGCAGATGATCCGGGGCAGACTTGTACGCCACCGGGACACTCTATCTCTATTTTAACGCAATGTATTGAGCAGACCAACAAGCAACTTGACTTTGCAGCTGTAGCCTATGCGCAGGTTGGCATTGCTGTTGCCGACGCCTTTATTGCCTGCTGGGAATCGAAGTATCGGTATAATCTGTTGCGACCGATCACATACATCGTTAACGTCATCGACCCAGCATACGACTACAATAACCTTCCGGTAAACACACCTCCCTTCCCAGAGTATACTTCAGGACACTCCGTGCAGTCGGGAGCATCGGCTGAGGTATTGACAAGTCTTTTCGGTAATAACTTCTCCTTTACTGACCATACACACGATCAATTAGGATACGCAGCCCGCGCATATACCTCGTTCTACGAGGCTGCCGACGAAGCTGCTATCTCACGTCTATACGGTGGGATTCACTACCGTGCAGCAATTGATAACGGAGTCGATCAGGGTAAAAAGGTGGGAGGTCAGGTTGTGCAGAGTATCGATTGGGGAAGCTAAGCAGAGGAGTAAGTGAAGAGCGTTTATGTTGAAAGGAGAAGAGGTGCAGTTCAGTCTGCACCTCTTCTCCTTTCTCTTATCTATCTTGCTTCACTCCCTGCTGATCAGAGAGTGAAGTCTGGCTCAATTACCGATGATTGCTCGGTGAAGCTCATCCATTTGTAGGATAACTCCACCTCCAAACCCTGTTGCTTTCCCAACATTTTTTCCGTCAAGTGTTGTCCAACCTCCAACTGATATACCAAGCCAGTCAGTAATTGAATAGGCTCCCTTAACGCCAGCCCGCATATAATCCACACCGTTCGACTGGAAGGGAATGCCTTCGCCAATTGTTGTTCCTCCTTGACTTTTCTCGTTGAAGAGCCATCCTTCTGCATAGATTTTATCGGTCGTGTAGCCGAGACGAAGTCCACTGATTGCTGCATCTGGAACGATGCCATCTCGCCGACTGTAGCCGAGTGATACGGAGGCAAACGGACCACTCTGAAGTCGGAAAAGTCCGACAGCACGTAGCTCTACGTTTGTTGAGCCGTGGCCAATAGCTACAGGAGCGTTCACAACATAGTCGGTGAGAGGGCCTCGGATACCGACGGCTGTTGTCAAATCAAATGAGGCTGACTCACCAATTGTCTCGTGCCACGGACGCCACTTCAACATGAGTGTTCCATCTTGATAATCTGCTTGGTCAGGTGGTCCTGAACCGTCACCATCTGCTGCCGAGGAGATATAGGGGAGGGAAGCGATGAGGTCGATGTCGTTCGTTATCCCGTGGGCAACGAAAAGGTTAATGCTGGTTGTGCTGATTGTTCCGAGAGGTGGGGGGAGATCCATCTCTTCTTGGCCAACCCAGAATTGGTCGTAGCTTTCGCTCATCAGGCTGATTGCAATGTCCGTGTTTCCAGCTCCCCGCGTAAAGCCGTCAACAATGTCTTGTGCGTTCCCTTGGGTTGTGCTGATTGCTATTGAGAAAAAGATTGCTAACAGACTGCTTTGTGTTGTTCGGTAGATGCGATCTTTCCGCGCACTTTGTGCCCTATACATCATAGTCAATGAGTGTTAAGTGAACATTTTTTAGACTCAAGATTTTCTTGAGGCACTTAAGTTATCGAAACTCTCACCATTGAACAGGGTGCTTTTCTAAAAAAAAAAGAAAAGTGTTTAGTTCTAACCTCTCAATCCTCTTCTTCTCTTTTGAGGTTTCTAATACCGAATTCAATTTGCGAAGAGGTATGTTTCCTTTCTTCGCCCTCTCCCCCAGCTCCTCTCCCGATCCCGAGCGAGGGGAGTGACAGAAGAGAATACACTCCTTTCAATTCGACAATACATCTTCCTTACTCTTGTTTGGTATAGGAATATCAGTGGCCACGTTTGCGCTCGCCTTCGATTAATTAACCGAAGATCACTGTCAGCAGTGCCGAGCCGAGGATTGGCCAGATGATCGGATTTTTTCTCTTCGAAACTATTGTTCCGAGGAAACAACGTGGTGTGTGCAAAGATTCCCGTGGAGGTAGAAGGGGATCGGTTCTATGCAGAGAACCTTCTATCGCCTCAGTAGTCGTGAGTTCAGTTCCCAGAGGGCAGTCTTGTTGCTGTCGTAGTGGAGGAGCGATAAGGCTTCACTGTAGGGGAGCCAGCAATATTCGGTGTGCTCTTCTGATAACTCAAAGTGGTCGGTGTTGCACTCGACCCCGAATGTGTACTCCGGAATAACGTAGGTGTCCGATCCCCACAGGCTATGTTCTGGGAAGTGCATCACTGGTATGGAAGTGATCGTGTCGAGCGGGATGATCTGAGATTCTACTGAAAGGCCTCCCTCTTCAGATGCCTCACGCCGCGCCGTCTCCTCTGGACGTTCATCTCCTTCTCCTCCGCCAGCAATCCCTTGCCAGTAACCTCCATCACTCCGCTTCAGCAATCCATAGCGAAGACCCTCGGGCGTATCACGAAACGGAAGAACCAGAACTTGAAATGGTGCGCGTGCCATAGTTAGCGGGGTCGCCGTTGGAGGGGCTGGCTTTCGAGTGTCCTACCACTGATCTCCATTATTTCTTCTTTATCGAAATAGATTTGAAAACCTATTTTTTGCAAGGTGCTATTCATCGGGGATAAGAGAATAGAAACAACCCGCTCTTCTTTGGGAGGAATTCGTTCATATGTTGCTTGAGTATAGCAGCCAATGTTTTCTGTACCCCAAGTAGAATCAATCTGGTAGCTCATGTCAACGAGTGGATGATTCCCTTCACGTAGATACCAAATTGATTCTGTCAAATGATTCTTGAGAACAAACCAGACAGTATCGTTGCAGGTGGTGAGGAACTCGACAGTGACTGAATCTCCCATTGTTCTTTGATTCTTGTCAACCTGAGCTGAAACCTCCCACATCATATCCACCGAATCGCAGTTGAGAAGACCAGTCTCTTTAAGGCCAGCGTTTTTCTCAACGCACCCAACCAACCAAACACCAATGGTGAGGAAGAAGAGGAGAAGTCTGTAATCTATGGCTCTCATCATATTTATGGAGTAAATCAACGATCTCTCCTTTGCGTCTTGGCGGCTTTGCGTGATGATTTACCACCAAGAACACCAAGAGAAATCACGGCTTCAGCAGAGGAAGCCCGGTCTCTTCGTCCATCTCTCGTTCCAGAATAACTCCCCACGCGAAGAGTGAGAGTTCCAGTGTTGGCCAGACGATCCCTTCCACTAAATGTCCACCGATAGTTGAGCCATCTGGTTTGCCGAGCGTAGCGTGAACGTGAAGGCGCGGCTCGCCGTTGTAGATCGCGATGTTGCCGGTAACGTTCAGCACTTCGGTCTGCTCTTCAACCGGAATTGGATCGTACCCTTTCGTCTGCCTATCATAGAAAGCTAACGTTGCGCTACTGAATGCCCCAAGCCCAACAAAACTTGCCGCGGTAATCTGCTGCTCAACGGCAAATCTCTGAAGCTCCTCCATCACCTTATCATCTTTGTCGAAGACAAGAGTATAGGTCGAGTTGTTGTCTGAAATGCTTGTTTGCTTGTGGCGCATAGAGCTTTCAATTCCTACTTCAATGTATCACCGTCAGCTTCCGCGTGATGTGGGAAGAACCGGTACTCAGTTGAATATAATAGATACCCTCTGGCATATCGCTTACATCGAATGCAGATTGGTGCTCTCCAGCCCTTTGGGTTTTATTGACTAACGTTGCGATTCTTTCCCCGAGACTGTTTACCAGTATAAGAGTGACTGCTGAGCGTTCCGCGATTTCGTAGGGGATAACAACCTCCGCGTTGACTGGATTTGGTATTGCCGGGTTGAGTGTTGCATATACTTCGTCACCCTTCTCGTTCACTCCTCCAGTGATGTCGGCAAATCGGTAGAGTCTACCCCCAACGTAATCTCCAATGAATAACTCCTTCCCTTCATCAATGCCGAACGACGAGATTACGAGTTCTGTATCCTTAATCAGACTGTTCGTAACGTCATCTTTTTCTTTGTAATCTAATCCCCAAATCCGACCGGTTGGGAAGTCAGCGTAGATATAGATCCCCTGAAGTCTTGGGATTGCTGTCCCTCGATAGACAAAGCCTCCAGTAACTGAGGCTTCAGCGTCGTTGTGTCGATATTCCCACACTGGGCTTATCAACCCAGTGGAGTCACACTGATCAGTCGGATTGCCACACCTGTATCCTTCCATCATTCGCCAGCCATAGTTCCCTCCCTTCTCAACAATGTCAACCTCTTCTCGCTGATATTGCCCAACATCTCCCGCCCAAAGTCTACCAGTTGGAGGATCGAAACTGAACCGCCACGGGTTGCGCAAGCCCCAAGCATAGATTTCGTTTCGATAGTGTGAGTTTCCGGCAAATGGGTTCGTTGGGGGAATGCTATAGGGTCTTGTTTCATCTGGCCTGTCAACGTCAATCCGGAGAATTGTACCGAGAATCGAACGCAGGTCTTGTCCGGAGTTCAGTGGATCCCACGGATCAATTCCATCACCTAAACCGATGTAGAGATAGCCGTCGGGGCCAAATGCAAGTTGTCCGCCGTTGTGGTTAAAGCCTGGCTGTTGAAAATCGAAAAGAATCTGCTCTGTTGTTGTGTCTGCAATTGCAGGGTTTCCAGCGTCAACAGTAAAGCGGGAGATGCGGGTATAAAATTTTCCATTAATGAGCATGAGATAGTGAACGTAGAAGTAACCATTCTCGGCAAAGTTTGGGTGGAAGGCGAAGCCGAGAAGACCGGTTTCGAAGTTCGCAGTTGTCACACGATCCCGAATGTCGAGGAAGATGGAGGCTGTTGTTGTTGTTGAATTGTTGACAAATGAGTAGATGATTCCAGGGCGTATCGAAACGAAGAGCCGATTTGACCCATCCCCTGCATTCTGTATATCAGTTAACTCGTTGAATGAATCGGTGAGTAGAGGAAATGCCTCAACGACATCAAACTTCCCACTTTGTGCTGTAAGCATGGGTGGAAGAGCCAACGTAAGGAGGAACAATAGGGATCGGAGAATCGAAGGCATGATTAAATCCTGTTTTCTGGTGATAGGGATATTCAATACATGAATGTTGTATGTGGTGGACCGACCGCTTGTAAAGCTGAACTCTAACAAGCAGAATCTTGAATCGATAGCTGACCAGATGAGGGAGTAGTTGTTCTACCGAGATTTCTATGTTTTGCACATGCAGAATAGAGATCAATGGATCACGGTTATTTTCCGGGCAACCTGTGTAGACCCTGCTGTTAACTGGATATAGTATATCCCGTCGGGAAGCCCTCTCACGTCAACCTCAGCACGATATTCCCCACTCTCCTGAACCTTCTCAATAATCTGTTCTACCTGATTCCCTTGGGTGTTGAACATCGCAAGGCTGACCGATGCTCTGCGGTTGATTGAGTAGGGAATCGTCACTCGATCATGTGCCGGGTTTGGAAGAGTGGGGTGGAGTATTGCTTGAATGTTATCACCCTCTTCCTCTGCCACCCCTCCTAAACGTCGCGCAAACTTGTAGAGCTTCCCATCGACATAGTTGCCGATGTAGATCTCTCCCCCCTCATCTACGCCAAATGTTGAGATAACGAGTTCAGAATCTTTTACCAACGTGTTGGTCACATCATCCTTCGCTTGGTAGTCGAGCATCCAGATACGTCCGGTACTGAAGTCGGTGTAGAAGTACATCCCGTCAAGTTCTGGAATGTTCGTTCCACGGTAGACGTATCCCCCCGTAATTGAGGATTGTGTGTTGGTGTCGTGGCTGTACTCCCAAACGGGACCGATCAATCCGATTGAGTCGCAGTTCTGCGTCGAGTCGTGGCAGTGGTATCCCTCCATCACGCGCCAACCATAGTTCCCCCCTTTCTGCACCAAGTTCACTTCCTCCCAATTGAACTGCCCTACATCACCAACCCAGAGTCTTCCCGTCGGTTGATCGAAGCTGAATCGCCACGGATTGCGGAAACCCCAGGCGTAGATTTCTTGTGCGTACTGACTGTTGTGTGCAAAGGGGTTTGTCTCGGGAATCCCATAGTTCTTGCCATTTGCCGGATTGTCAACGTCAACGCGGAGAATCTTGCCGAGGATGGAGCGGAGGTCTTGTCCAGAGTTCAAAGGATCGTCAGGGTCGACGCCGTCACCTAAAGCGATGTAGAGGTATCCGTCAGGACCAAATCCTACTTGGCCACCGTTATGGTGGATTGCCGGTTGCCGAAAATCGAACAGGTTGACTTCGGTTGATAGGTCAATTGGGTCTGAGCTTGCGGAGTTGTGGGTAAATCGAGAAATCCGCGTGTAGAAGTAGAGACCTCTCCGCACCATGTAGTAGACAAAGATGTATCCGTTCTCCGAAAAGTTTGGGTGGAGTGCAAAGCCGAGAAGCCCCGATTCGTAGTAGTCGGTAGTAACCACACCGGTTAGGTCGAGAAAGAGCTTCGATTCGGTTACCTCTGGGTTGTTGTCGAAGACGTAAATCTCTCCTGTTCTGCGCGAGACGAAGAGACGGTTCGATCCATCTGCCGCATTCTGAATGTCGGTTACCTCGTTGAACGGAGTTGAAATCTTCGGGAATGCTTCCACAATGTCGAGCGAGATAGATTGTGCACGTAGCAGTGCCGGTAGAAGAAGGGGAATTAGAAGAATGAAGAGCCGGAGTAACGGTGGCATGATTGCAGCACTGTTGCGTAATGATATTCTGGTTGAGCAGAAGATAATAAGCTCTGCACAAATTAGGATGGTAAAAATGACCGCAGAGATGGGAGACCGATACAGGTGAAGCCTCCCCGACTTGAGAATCGTCCCCGAAGACTTACCAATCTCCCGCGTAGCGCAACGAGTAGGGAGCCGCTTGCTGAGCAAGATAGTCCCACCGCAACCGAGCTATTTGCCGGAGGTGGAGAAGGTCGTGCCCAACCCAAGAAGCCATTAAGGTTCCGGCCTGCATTGGACCGAAAAGTGGGTGCGTGTGTGTGGAATTCCAGTCTGGTTTGTCGAGCGTTGCCAACCATTGTAGTGAACGTTCTCGCTCAGCAACGAAGTCGTCAAGTGCTTCCTGAAGAGAACGATTCTGGTAGAGATTGTTCTTTACTGCACTTTCTGGATCGATTCCCGGCCAATCTTTCTCGGGGTGGTGCAGAGTTAAGTCGAGCCGTACTCGAAAGTCTACCCGCTCTTCATCAGCCAAGTGGTTCACAACGTCGAGGATTGACCATGCATCTGGTTTGGGCCGCCAGTTCCATTCTTCGTTCCTGACCGATCCCAACATTCCCTGAAGTGTTGGGATAGTCGATTGAAGTTGAGCTATGCTATCTGCCAGTTCTTTCATTTGAGTACTTCCATCACTGTAGTTTGTAAATTCCCTGACCAAGTGTTCCGTAGTAGAGTTCTCCCTTGTCGTCGACGCCAAATGTTGTAATCAGGTGATCCGTGTCGATCAACTCGATATTTGTGATCGTACCGTTTCCATCATCACCTAAACCCCAGATCTTTCCGGTAGAGAGGTCGCCGTAGATATACCATCCTTCAAGCTCAGGAATTTGTTTGCCACGGTAGAGATAGCCGCCGGTGATCGAGTAACCACTGCTTAAATCTACGTGAAGATATTCGTATAGAGGTGCAATCAACGATGTGGAGTCACACACCTTTGTCAGGTTGAGCGGGTCGTCTCGATCAAAACAGTGGAAGCCTTCCATCACGCGCCAGCCGTAGTTCCCCCCACGCTCGATGATGTTGATCTCCTCAGATGCGTTCTGCCCGACATCACCAGCCCAGAGTCTTCCCGTCTCTTTGTCGAAACTGAAACGCCACGGGTTGCGCAAACCCCAAGCGTAAATCTCTTCTCTGTAGTGGCTGTTTCCAGCAAACGGATTTGTTACCGGGATGCTGTAGGCTTTTCCCGGCGCAGGGTTCTTCACGTCGATACAGAGAATCTTTCCGAGAGGTGAGCGAAGGTCTTGTGCTCGGTTGAAGGGGTCACCAAATCCTCCACCATCCCCAGTGCTGATGTAGAGATAGTGATCCTGCGGCCCGAAGGCAATCTCTCCTCCGTTGTGTGTTGGGTAGGGTTGATAGATTTCCATCAGAACTTGTTCCGATGAGGGAAGAACTTCTGGCGGATCGGTTGCGGTGAGTGTGAGTCGGGTAATCAACGTCCAGAGGGAGTCATTCCGCTGTATCGTGTAGTTCAGGTAGATGAAGCGGTTGGTCAGGAAATCTGGATCGAACGCAAGGCCGAGCAATCCCGCCTCGTCGGTAGAGACAATCTTCTGCCGAAAGTCGAAGAGGGTGTCTGCACGATTGGTTGTCACGCTATTCTTTGCAGTCCAGAGAACACCATTCTGTTCGCAGATAAACCAACGGTTCGATCCATCTGGAGCGAACTGCATTTTCGTAATGCGAACGTTGTTGAGTGGGAGGTTGGGGAAAGTCGAGGTACTGTTAACATCAACAGATTGGCTCTGCAATTCAACGAAGGGGGTGAGTATCAGCAGTGTAGAAAACAGACCGCTAAATACCATCTGAACAACTTTCCGAACATTTTTGGCAGGGTGACAGTACATCGTTGTCTCGCACCTATGTTAGTTGGCTGTGAGCTACGAGCAACATTGTAATGCTCGTAGCTCACGACTCAAAGCTTACTCAATGCTCTACCGTCAACTTCCGCGTTACCTGTCCTTTCTCCGTTGTGAGTTGTACGTAGTAGATTCCACCCGGAATCTCCGTTGTGTCGAACTCAACCTGATGTTCTCCCACTTCTTTCTTCTGGTTGATTAGTTGGGCAATCTCTTCGCCGATACTGTTGAAGATCGTGATTGAGACTTGCATACTACCATCGAGATCGTAGGGAATCGTCACCCGAGAGCGTGCAGGGTTTGGGATGGCAGGGTGGAGCGTTGCCTCTGCGTTTAACTCCCCACCTTCAACATTACCCGATGGGTCAACAAACTTGTAAATCTTCCGATTGGTTTGATTTGAACCAAACCCTGTCACGTAGAGTTCGTTGCTCTCATCAATTCCAAAGGTAGAAACACCGAGAGGAGCCGTTGTTAGAAGAATGTTGGAGACATCTTCTGGACTCTGATAGTCCAACGCCCAGATGCGAGAGCTTGAGAAGTCACCGTAGATATACATCCCCTCAAGTGCTGGAACGTTTGAACCACGGTAGACATATCCGCCAGTAATCGACTGGCCGACGCTGTGGCTGTACTCCCAAACTGGGCCGATCAACCCGATGGAATCGCAGTTGTTGTTCGGATTGTAGCAGTGCCAACCCTCGGTTACTCGCCAGCCGTAGTTCCCCCCCTTCTCGATAATGTCAATCTCTTCCCACTTATCCTGCCCCACATCACCAGCCCAGAGTCTTCCGGTAGGTGGGTCGAAGCTGAAGCGCCACGGGTTGCGCAATCCCCAAGCATAGATTTCCTGAACGTACTCGCTGTTCGTGGCAAACGGGTTCGTTGCGGGGATGCTGTAGTTCTTATCTCCATCAGTGTTGTCGACGTCGATGCGGAGAATCTTTCCGAGAGGTGAGCGGAGGTCTTGTCCAGAGTTCAGTGGGTCACCACCAGAACCGCCGTCACCCAACGCGATATATAGGTAGCCATCATCTGGGCCAAATGCAATCTGTCCGCCATCATGGTTCCCGAAGGGTTGTTCAATTTCCATCAGAACAAGTTCGGAGTTGATGTCGGCCTTGTTCGGATCCTCAGAGTCGACACTGAAGCGCGAGATAATCGTGTAGAGTTTGTTCCCTCGCTGGACGTTATAGTAGACATAGAAGAAGCCGTTCTCTTCGTAGTTCGGGTGGAAGGCTAACCCTAACAATCCCATTTCCGACTGGGTAGTGACGCGAGTGCTTAGGTCGAGAAAAAGTGTTGTCTCCGAGACATCGGGATTGTTTGGAAAGACGTGCAGAAACCCTGTCTTCTCGCAGACAAAGAGTCTGTTCGATCCATCCCCCGCATTTTGAATGTCTGTGGGCTGCGGAAACGTCAGGTTGGGGAAGGCCGGGACAAGCTCAACGTCAATTGTTTGAGCCGTTGTTGTGCAAGATGAGCTTATCAAAGCAATGAGCGCAAGCAATCCGAATGATGTAGAGAGTATCTGCATAATCTTTTTGTAAGATCCCTTTCCGGGAACATAGTGAACGTAGTAATGGAACTGTTGTGGAGTTTCCTTTACTCCTCAAAGAAGGGAATATAAATACCGGAGAGGAGATAGAACAGCCAAATCATGGGGAATCGGTCTTCTATCTGTTGCCATTCATGAATCTGCCCGACGGCTGAAGGAACCGTCGGGCAGATCGTTACGGAGTCAGTTGTCGTTGCCGTGAGAAAGAGGGGGAGCCGTGTATCCTTCTACCCAATGCTTAGAGCATTATCAACACAAGAGAAGGATTTGTCTTCTACTCCTCTTGGGTCGGTATTATTGAGCACGTGAAGTATAATGAACTCTTGGTGACCCTTGGTGTTCTTCGTGGTGATTCTCTTCTCGTAGGTGAACGTCTCTTTGAAATACTACCGGCACATATCTGAATTGCCAACCCTATAATTGCACGCAATCAATTATTGATTGGTTTGTTTTTCCACTCAAGTTTTGCTCCAACTTTGATGCTGTCTTCTTGCTTCAGCACTTGGTTTTGCTGTTTGGTATTGTTTAGCGTGTCGGTTGTAGACTCCAGAATACTTGCTTGCGAAGCGAAGTTAGTTTCAGGTGTTGTTGAATCACTTTTACCAAAATTCTCGTTGACATCTCCTCTTTTTGACAGAGGAGATGTCACAACTTTGTTGCTGCGTGACGGTCTGCTAAAATGTGGTTTGGGATGTTCGGAATCTCTCTCAGTACTATTCACCTCCACATCTCCCGATCTATCCATCGGCTCTGCCGAGTTGTTGTTCTCTTGACTTGAGACCACGGTGCTCTCGGTTTGCTGCAATTGTGTCCCCTGCTCTTGCATCTCCGGTGCAACGCTTCGCATCAAGGTTGTCTCTCCGGAGAAGTTGAGTGTGAAGAATGTGATTCCCAACAGCAGGAATATTCCTGCTCCAAACAGATAGCGATAGAGATTTGACTTCGTGGACTTGCTTGGGGGAGCCTCTACCGATTCCGCTTCAGCTGGTGACTGTGGAAGAGTTGCAAGCATTGCCGTTACACCCGCTTGAATTGTGCTGTAGTTCACACTGTCACTAACGCGATCTTTCTGGAATGCTCTCTCTATTGTCTGCTGCGCCTTCAGCTCGTGCCGCAACTCTTTGTCCAGAGCAACTTGGATAAAGAAGTCATGTTCCCCTTGCAGGTTCATTTCTCCTTCCAAGTATCGCCGAAGCAATTCTTCCCGTTCAATCCGATTCATCGTTCGTTCTCTATAGTTCAGTGATTTTTATTCTACACTCTTCTGCTGGCGACTCTGATCTTCATCATCTTCACCCATTTCGATCAGCGCGGCAATAATCCGTCCAAGCTTTACTCGCGCTCTCCAAGCTCTGGTTCGCACTGTCCCGACCGACTCATCTACCATCTCTGCAATCTCTTCGTAGCTGTAGCCGGAGTAGGAGTGAAGGATGAGCAATTCTCGTTGGGGTTCGGGCAAGTGATCGAGTGCCACAATCACTGCCTCTTCCATCTCTGTCATTCCATCTATTCCTGTTCTTGGTTCTCGGATGCGTGGAATATCATCTAAGGAGATGTTCGGGCGGCGGTCTCGTTTGTGGTTTAGGCAGAGATTGCGGGTGATCCGAATCAGTAGACCGAGTGGACTTCTCGGAGCCTCTCGATTCTCTGATCGAAATCTGGCCATTCGTTCCCAGACATCTTGCAGTATATCGTTTGCACTCTCTGCATTCCCCACAATTTTACATGCATATGCGTAGAGGCGTGGTGTGTGCCGGTGGAACAGTTCCATGAAGGCGTCATCATCTCCTCCTAAAAATTTGTGGAAGAGAAGCTCATCTCTCTTCTCGGTCGAAGGCATTACTCTTCGTCCCCTCTCTTTTTGCTGCGGTACTATAGTTGTCTCGGAACTCATGGAATCTATCGCAGGTAGTCTGCAGATTTTGCCATACTCTTTCATCTGTGCTGTTTCAAAGGACACCAACGTTCAGGAAACATCACCGAGCCGGAGAGAAGATCTTACTCACCTGTTCCGGCGCGTGATGTTTTTGTAGGGATTGGGTCTATATATATTCAATTTTTGATTGCTCACCACCTGCAATTCTTAGGACTGCTGAATGCGATTACTGACATGTAGAGTACGGAGAGCTGTTCGTCCACCATTCTGGTGTTGGGTTGTATTCAGCCTGATTGCTCTCCCTCTCTCCACTTCTGCACAAGCCGAACTCTTTGTTGACCGGGATACGATTGACTTCGGAACAACGCAAGTCGGTGTAGTGCGAATCGATTCGTTTGTGGTTGCGAACGTGGGGGCTGGTGTCGATTCTCTCAGAGTTGACGAAATTTTTCTTAATGGAGATCCAGGTTTTTCCCTCTCTTTTCCCTCTACTCCATTTCGTCTCCCAAAAAATCAATTTGCACGAGTCTACGTTGAATTTCAATCGCTTGACTCCTACTTCCACTCAGCTTGGGCAAAGGTGAGAACGAACTTTGGAATTGATTCAGTAGTGTTGATTGGAGGAGGTTCAGATCCAACTCGAGTGCAAGAGCTTGATTCGATTTACCGACTGCAGTTCTCGCCAACTGAGGTAGGGAAGAGTGCCGACGCCTCGATTACTCTTACTCCTGAGGGGGGGGACGTTACCATCACCGGACTTAGCTCTCAAGACCCTGACACTTCTTACTTCGTTCTACAAAACTCAATTGCTGGAGGAATCAAACTTCGCAATCAGGAGCCAACCTCTCTCTCTTTCAACTATCAGCCACTCTCCACAGGGACTCACGTTGCCCTCTATCAATTTCAGACAGATAAGGGAGTATTTCTCGTTGAGTTGCAAGGTGAGGCGTTCTCATCTCTACAGGATACGTTATTGAAAGCTCAGTTGGATACGGTCAACGGACATGTTGGAGAGGTGGTGACGATGCGGCTGAAGGTCGATTCTGCGTTGGGGAATGCCAACACCATAACCGCCGTTGAACTGAATTTGAAGTATAACCCTCGCTCCCTCTGGTTTCAAGGAGTTCGCCCCTCTGCTCCTAATGTTGATGTGGTGGTTGAGCAGGTAAGTGAGTCTGAACAACGAGTAGTAGTAACAAGCGTGGAAGGAATTACAAGCGTTGAAAGAGAGTTCCTCCTTATTGACTGGGTTGGACTTTCAACTGCTCTGCCGAAGAATGAGGTGAGGGGAGATGTGACGGTGAGAACAAAGACGGCTGCTACAACCGAAGAGATTTTCGGACTTGTTTTGCTGGAGGGGTGTACAATCGGCTCCGAAGGTTTTGGACGGAGAGTGCTGATCTCCTCAATTGGTGTCGATCCAACCGGAAACGAACTTCTGGTTGGCTTCATCCCTCCTGACGGCGTTGCTGGGCACTTGGATGTGATTGACGTGCTCGGAGAGAATCGGGGGAGAGTAGAGTTGGATAGGGGGAGTGGCGTGGAAGAGAATGTGCGAGTAAACGTTGGAGCACTCCCTCGCGGACTCTACGCCGTTCGTCTTGAATTTGCTGACGATGTTTTGCTCGTCCCATTCGTTCGCCCCTGAGTTGAACTATGAAACGGAACAGTTCCTATCACATAACCTCTCGACAAATTCTGTGGGTGCTGCTACTTGCTATAGTGGTGGGGTGGGGCTACAACCTCTCTGCTCAGACAACAACAGAGGAGAGAGAAGGGGTTGACTCAGGTGAGGGTTCTCCTCTCATGGTTGGGATATATGCTGATGTTGGATATGGCTACTACCACCACCCCCTTAATGTCTTCCCCGGCTCATCCGATTGTGGAACCTTCAGCGAAGGGAGTATAGAGCGAGGTTCGTTTGGGGCGGAACTCTATCTCCCCTCGTTCTTCTCACCTACGGTTGGTCTATCGGGACGATTGTTGATTGATGTTTCTCAGACCCACCTTACCAAATCGGCTGAACCCTTTACGATTGCCGATGCAGAAGCGGGGCTGATTCAGTTCGATCACGAATATCGATTTGTGGAGCAAACAGTCGCCAGTCGACTCGAATTTCTTGGTAGCCTGAAACTGATGGATCGATTAAATCTCCGCATCGGCGGTGGAGTGAGCTACGCTATAAGTGGAACGACACGACAGACCGACTATATTACCAACAATCTCTATCGTTTTGCCAACGGTCTCAGAGAGCAATCGATGCCGCGGAGAGAGGTAAGCCAATCAAAGTGGGGAGGGGGAGGAATCCTTTCGCTCGAGACGATGTTGCCGATAAACTATAGCCTGACTTTTATGCCACACCTCTCCATTCGTGCCGAGAGTTATAGTCTCAGCAGCCTAACGGAAAAGAGTGGAATCAGTGCGTCGATTGGCTTCTCGCTCTTAACAGATGTGGGGAAGTCACCTCCACAACCGTTGTTGCCAGTAATCCCTCTCTCTGCAACTATCGATCTCGGCATTTCAGCTTCACCTGAGAAGCAAGTTCCTGACTCAATCATTCACGTTGTTGAGGTTCTTCGTGGTGGGGTTGGGGAAGAGTGGCAGATTGAGCGGAAGATATATCCTCCCACGCTCCTGATTAATCCGGAGTGGGAATCATCTAAGGGAATTGAGAAGTGGGAGATCACCTTTATCTATGGTGAGAAAGAGATTGGGCATATCTCCAGCCAAAGTGCTGAAAACCTATCGGAGCTGAATTGGAAGATTGCAAACGATGAAGTAAGTGAGTCGGTGCAGCCGTTGGTTGCAGAGTTGAGAGTGTCGGACTCATCGGGAGCAATTGTGGAAGTTGCCGATCAGGTCGAGCTTGGGGTTCAACGCTCTCTTCGGCTTGTATACGACAACGGGAGGGAAGTTATCCGAACGGACTTGCCGACAAATCAGAATTTGCCAAGCCAGGCAGATCGTGATTTGCTGCTGGAGGTTGTGGAGGAGGCAGAGTTGGGAGATCGGATCGTGTTGCAGCCTCGGAATGTTTGTGGAACTGATATCTCTCCGGCAGTTATCGAACAGATGCACGCTTTAGCGGCAGAACTCCACTCAATAATGAAGGGGAGAGGCCAAGCTCTACGAGTGGACCTGTTGCCCGAGCCGGAGGTCGTGGTTGACCCAAACCTCTACAATAGTTTGCCCGCCGGACGAAGGAGCGACCACCAAATCGAATTGATTCTACAGAAGCGATAAAGGTGTTGATTGCTTGTGCGCAACAACTATCCCTTCGCTACTCTCCAATAAAGAGAGCCTTCCTCTTCTCAAGGAATGCTTCTGTTCCCTCCTTGAAGTCAGTTGTGCCACAAGTTTCGCCGAACAAGTTTGCCTCGTATTCCATCCCTTTCACTGTCTCCAAGTCGACCGAAGCCATAGTTGCGCGAAGGGTGTTTTGGGTGGCAATCGGGCCTTTCGAGAGAATCGTGTTCATCATCTCCTCGGCCTTATCCATCAGTTCATCTGCTGGGTAGATATGGTTGGCAAGTCCAATCCGTTCTGCCGTTGCGGCGTCGATCAACGCGCCGGTCAGGTTATACTCAATTGCCCGCCCAACCCCTATCAGCCGAGCCAGCCGCTGCGTCCCTCCAAAGCCGGGGATGATGCCGAGGTTCACTTCTGGTTGTCCGAACTTTGCCTTCTCACTTGCCAAGCGAATGTGGCACGACATTGCCAACTCACACCCTCCACCGAGTGCGAAGCCGTTGACAGCGGCAATGATTGGCTTCTCTAAATTCTCTATCATCGAGAAGACACTCTGCCCTCGCTCTGAATATTCTTTCCCAGTATATCCATCAAGTTCGTGCAGTTCCTCAATGTCGGCTCCGGCTGCAAATGCCTTCTCCCCAGCACCGGTCAGGATTGCACCCCGGATCGAATCATCCCGCTCAACTTCAGCAATCACTCTGCGGAGATCGTCTAAGAGGGCAATGCTCAGTGCGTTGAGTGCCTCTGGCCTGTTCAGCCTGATGATAACGTATGCCCCTTTTCGCTCAACGCTCAGTGTAGAGTATTCCATGGTTTCAATTCTCATTGGAAAATAGAGTATGTAGAATGTTGTCGGGAAGATGTGGGGGAGCTTCCTATCCTTCTGCTTCGCCCAAGTCCCCTCTGCGTAACTGCATCGTACGTCGGCAAAGATAGCAAACGAGCTATCGATCCCTTCGCAACTTTGGTTGACAGTCTGTCGAGATGTAGATTCAGGGAGGGGGGAGATGACCCCGGGTCTTCTCCCCGTTCAGTCCCGCAAAGCGGGACGTAAGCCGGTAGCCCCGCTCGTAAGAGCGGGGTGCGGAGGAAAAGTTAGAATAACAATAACAAGAGAGTGGTCAGAAGTGGCACAGCAGAAGGAACAAAAGAAGAATGCGCAGAGTGAGTTGCGAGAGAAAAGGAAGATTGTACGCCAAATTGCCAACCGACTGAAGAAGTATTTCCCCGAACGAGTCGAGACCGAGCGAAAAATATCGTTTACCGACACGTTGATTGCAATTATTCTCTCGCAGAACACAAACGACCGGAACAGCCACAAGGCCTACCAATTGCTTCGAATGAACTGGCCCAACTGGGAAGATGTTGTTGAGGCCGATCCAGCCGATATTGCTGAAGCTATACGGGTGAGTGGGTTGGCCGATCAGAAGAGAGTAGCCATTCAGGGAACCCTCCGAGCGTTCCAGGAAAAGTGGGGTACGGTTGAGCCAGAAGAGCTTGCAGAGATTTCAGACGACGAGTTGTTGGAATTCCTCACGGGAATTAAGGGGGTTGGCCTGAAGAGTGCATCCTGCGCCATGATGTTCGCACTCGACCGCGACCTCTGCGCAGTAGACACACACCTGAACCGTATCCTGAATCGGGTCGGCGCGATCTCTGCCTCCAGTCCAGACAAGACATTTCGTGATCTTCGCCCCCTAATACCGGAGGGGAGAGCACGTGAACTCCACGTGAACTTGATCTACTTCGGACGGGAAATTTGCAAAGCACGCCTTCCGCACTGTTTCGAGTGTCCCATTTTCGACCTCTGTCAGTGGGAAGAGAAAGAAGAATATGCAGCCGCTAAAAAACAGGGGCCAAAAGCTGTGAGTGGAGATTTTTTGATAACTGATGGGATATAAATAGACCTGCAAAGGGGAACAGACTATGTTCCTCCTGATCCAGCAGGAAACGACTCGAAGTCGTTCAAGGTGTTCCTTGAGCATCGAGACACCCCGATTAAATCGGGGTGATAATGGGAGTTAGTGGCTGCCCAAATAAGTGCAATCTGTCAAAACCAATAAAAAAGCCCGAACTCCTTGCGAAGTTCGGGCTACCTTCTTTGAAGTCAGGGTAACCCGTCACTACCTTATCTTCAAAGATTGTTCCCAGGAGGCACATCTCAGGGAGCCATTATGAGAACGTTGAGGTTGCGCCGGGTAGACGTTGAACCGTTCGGTTTCGTGCAAGGAAAATCTCGGTCGTTAGACACTGTAGCAAAATCGACTTCTATACGATCTGAATTCACCATTCAATCCCTTCTTTTGTGATATGAGTCAACCAAATACAATCGTACTGAGAACCGGCGAAGAGATACCTCTCTCGGCTATTTCGTTCAGCACCAGTAGAAGTGGCGGACCGGGGGGACAGCATGTGAACAAGGTGGAGACCCGTGTGGAGGCGAAGCTGAACCTGTTCGAGCGACCAGAGTTGAGTGAGGAGACGAGGGAAAAGTTGGTGGAGCGGCTTGCGAAGAAGCTCGACAAGGAGGGAAACCTCCGCGTGGTGGCGGCGGCATCACGGTCACAGTTCAGTAACCGAGCCGAATCGATTAGAAAACTGGAAGCACTCCTCGAAGCCGCCCTGAAACCACGGAAAAAGCGAGTTCCCACCAAGCCGAGTCGTGCCGCAAAGGAACGAAGGCTTGAGGGGAAGAAACGGCAGAGTGAGAAGAAAGAGGGGAGACGATGGAAATCGGATGAAAAGGGGTAGAACCGAATATTGTTGGGTGTACGTACAACATGATGTATGGGGGGGGAACCCATACATCATATTGGCAAACATCACCGAACGTGCAATGGACGCGATAGACTCACCTCCCCCGATTGCAGGCGATAGAAATATAATCCCGGGGTCAATCGATTTCCCGGAGAAACCTCACGATTGACGATGATTGTCTGTTCACCTGGTCGATACACCCCCTCCGCCAACGTTGCCACCTTTCGCCCTTCTGCGTTGAAGAGCGTTATGTTCACCGGTAACGGCTTGCCATCTGGAACCGTGAATGAGATGCGGGTCGATTCATCCATCGGGTTTGGAACGTTTTGCCGCAGGGACAAGGCGCGCCTTGTCCCCAAGCTCCCGGTTCCCTCCTCAACTCCAAGGGGGGGGACTATTGAGCTAAACACTCCGTTCCCGTGCGTTCCGATAGCCACGAAGCCATCTGATGGGCGGGCAACAATCATATCCACCACAACGTTGCCGATCTCTTCGGCTCCTTCTTTCTCCCAGATTGTCTCCTCGCCGTTGAGGGCAGTAGTGGTGTATAGTCCTGTGCTGGTTCCGGCCAAGTAGAGCGTTCCTAAACCCCGGTGCAGAATCGTAATCCACCGAACCGACGGACCTGCTCCACTTCCATCAGGGTTTTCCTCCAGGTTCCCACTAACCGGAGTCCAGGTCTCCCCACCATCTGTTGTTTCGTAGAGACTGACAATGCTGTAGTTGGAGAAGGCCACAATGGCGCGGTCGCCATTTATGTAGTCGACGCTAATGCAGGAGACAAAACCGTTGGTCGGAAAGTTCGTTCCAGTTACCTCTACAGCTACGGGATTCTCTCCGAGCGCATCATCCATTCTGAATACGCGCCCATCGTTTGTGCCATACCAAAGGCGGGAGGCTGGAGCCTCCTTCGAAGCACTAATGCAAGTAATCTCTCCAGTATCCAGTTGGCTTCCACTCAACGAACTCCAACCGAGCGATGTCGGCTCCTTACTATCGAGTGGAATTGCGGTTACGTCTTTGTTCAGATGGATTGATTTCCCCACTGGCAGATACATAACGCGGGAATCGTTCGGGTCGAGAATGAATGGGTTGATAAAGCGATAGCCTGTCGCTCCTGCCGGGTCAATGCGGGTAGAACCGGTCTCCTCCTCAAGTTCATTCACTTCGACGCGGTAGATGCGTCCTTGCTGCTTCGAGACGTAGAGATATTTCCCTCCGTCGGAAATTGCACAGTATGCGCCATCGCTGCTTCCGGTTCGAATCCAGGGGGCACGGTTGTCGTACACGTGCGTCCGCCACGTGCCGTTATCCTGCAACCCTCCCATGATTGTCTGACTCCCCTTCGTCCCTTGATCGATTGCAATCGCATAAAACTGCGTGGTTAGGTATCCACTGTTCAGAGAAATCCAGAAGATCGAGTCGGCTGTGCAGTCGAGTGTTTTGTGGACGCCACCGTCGCTTGCGCTGTACATCACGTTCGGGTCGGTGGGAGAGAAGATAACGTCGTGCTGGTCTGCGTGGTGGTCGGGATAGGAGTACTCCTCGATCACTGCACTATCTCGCTTCCAATCGCGGAAGCCACCAATCCAAGAGGTGTTCGCTGTCGACGCAAATCCATCAGTTGAGCGGTAGAGATTTGTTCCCCCGATAAACACAACGTTCTCATCGTCAGGCTTGACCCGGACGTGAAGGTCGTATCCACCCTGCGTGAAGAGATCACCATTCCCAGCGGTTTCCGTTGTGAAAGAGGGGAGATTTGCCGAGCGGTTTTCCCACATCCCTCCATCACCTGATCCGTTTCCGGAGATGTATGTGTATTTCCAGAGAGATTGCCAAGAAGAATCGCCACGAAAGTTCCGTCCGAGAAAGCCAGAGCCGGGAGTTTCACCGAGGAAGTAGACAACGTTTTCGTTTGACGGGGCAATCCCAATCACAATTCGGTTGTAGGAGCTTGGTATATCGCTTGGAGTAATGTTTGTGAAGCTCGTCCCATTTTCTGAGCGATAGATTCCCCGCTTCCCTCCATCTCTACTTAAGGTTGCGTAAACAACTCCAGTGCTGGTGACGGCAACATCGGTGAAGTAGCTACTGGATTGAAGAGATGATGGCTTCAGAACCTCTTGCCACGTCTCTCCTCCGTCAACAGAGCGGATGATTCTTCCATAGATAGCGGCGTAGACTTCATCCTGTTCGAGGTTTGATGGATCGGTTGCGATGCGCCAGATGTTATCGGTGACGTTGAACGTCTGAGGCGTTCCCGAGCTGGTCGACTCCAACGCAAACCAACTCTCTCCGTTGTCTGTCGACTTAAAAATTCCATCTCCGTGCCAGAACGAGCCTCCACCGGAGGCACTGTTCCCCCAAAGCTCACCGGAGCCGAAGTACCAGGTCTCCGTTTTTCCGGGGCGTCGATCTTGCGCTACCGTAGTAACGCTCGGCAGTTGATCTGGGCGGGTCACCATTCGCCAGCTCTCCCCTCCGTCGTCCGACTTCCACATGCCACCACTTACGCCACCAGCTAAGATCATCTGGTCGTTCGCAACGTCAATCGATACTCCGCGGGTTCGTCCCCCCACATTCCAAGGTCCCCGTTGTACCCAAAGAGAGACTGGATTGCCAGCCGACTTGAGCAGCGGAGAGAATTGTTCCCGTCGTGGAAGAGTGGCGGAGAATGCAATCTCGCGACGGCGAATATCTGCTGGAATCTTGCCTGTTGCCGGATCGCGTAGTCGCTCCCACTCCCACCGGATGCGCTCCGACGAGATTTCAGGGTCTGTTCCTCCAGAGAGCGATGGCTCCGATCCTTCTTTCAGAATGAAGAATAGAGCAGCCGACAGAAGAAGTGTTGAAAGGAACAACAAAGGTAAAACGTGGCGACGGTTCATAGCATATCAGAAATTCATTGAAAGAGTAAACCGCAAGTATACTGCATTTCAGAAAGAAACTCTCCGTTCCTCCGCGGTGATTTTGCTCGGGAGAGATCACGCAAAGGCGCAAAGAGGCAGAAGGCGCAAAGGAGAAAGAGGGATGGTATTAACCTACCATCCCTCTCTTCTCAGTTGTGATTGCTATCGACACGTTTATCTTCTACTCTCTTACCATCCGCGCAGTCTGTTCGGCGTCGCCGACGCGGAGAACTACGAAGTATGTTCCCGCCGCGGTCTTTGCTCCTCCCTCTTCTCTGCCATTCCACTCTAAGCGATGTATTCCAGCTTCAAATGATTCTGCCGGGAGAGAGTATATCTCATGCCCTAACAGATCGTAGATCACCACCTCGGCATCTGCCGGTCGCGGTAGCGTGAAGAGGAACTCAACCGATTCACTTGAACTGCTTGGGTTGCGTAGAATCGTGAGCTTGAAGTCGGGAGCGTTGCCGATTACTGGAACCGAACTTGTTCCGGCTATCGTGTCGAATCGAACGCTCGGGTCGTAGCTCTCGGAGAATATCGACGAGATATAGGCAATCGTGTCGCCAAGCGACAGCTCGGGGATAATTCCCGCACCGAAACTTGTCGTATCCCACGTGGCCTGCGTCTGCGACATCCCTCCACTCCTCCTCTGATCCTGGTCATCTTTGAACCAAATCCTCCGTCTGCCGTTCGCAGTACTCACTCCACTTGCCGTGACGATGTGGGCTTTGCCGGTTGGTCTTCCAGACCGCGTGTACCAGATAATCCCGAGTTCCACATCCTCATTATTCTTCATCTCGTTCTCCAAGAAGCTCCACGTTGGCCAGTCGTTTGCACTACTCTTCCTGTTCTCCCCCTTGTGGCCATATCCACCACGATTTGGGTCGCCATTGCTTCCCGTTGTATCGGGAGAGTTAATGTTGTCTGTTCCAAGCCAACGGCACTGGAACTTTACGTGAATCGGGAGCTTGTGTCGGTCGATGAAGGCAAGTTTTGCTTCAATCACACCTTGATCCCCCGCACCATTCCCAGCCGTCCGTTTCATCAGAGCACTCAGCTCCTCCAGTTTCTCACGATGTGTTCTGTTTAGATTCAAGTTCGGATTGTTCGCAATCAACCACTCCAAACTATTCGCACAGCCAGCAGGAGCGCAAGCATTCCAGTCGCCAGCGTAGCCGGTGGAAGAGCTTGGTCGGTTTCTGGAAGAATCGAGGTCGATGTTCGGGATCGTACATCCCCGATACGTCGAATCAACGCGGGCTGGTCTGCCGAACCCTCCAGAAGGAGGATTGCCAAATCCTGGAACTGTCGATGCGTTCGGCGTGTAGCCGGAGCCGACAGCATAATCAAATGGTGAAACGGTATGCTCTTCCCATTTATCGGAAAGTGATCCAGGTGTGAACGCAACCAGAACTTCGTCGTTGACTTCTGGCAACATCCAAAATCCTTCAACCCGTTCTCCCCTTGCAAAGCCGAGTTGTGTGAAGTCAATCCAGTAGTCGATCTCTTCAGAGAGAGAGAATGGAGGGAGCACCATGTTGCGCACAAGCCAGACGGGAGGATCGTCCAATGTCTTTCGGGCGTATACATTGAGGAACCTCGTCCTGTTCCCCGGCTCCGTTGTCCAGGTCATCTTCCCAAGTGGGGAGCGAGGTACGTTGAACGGCTCCACAAAGTTGAACTGCGAGAACCGGATACCTTCGGTTGGCGCGTTCGGGAATGTGATAGTTGAATCGTAGCTCTCGGAGACAACACTCTCAATGCGGAGTTCTCTCGTTGTGTTTGCCCAGCCTCGCAAGACCGGAATGCCCTGCGCCGTCGTATCCCACGTTAGCAGTTGCTGGCGTGTCCCTCCGGAGTCACGCTGTCTCTTATCATCCTTCACCCAAAGTCGGCGGACTTGACCGTTCAGGTTAATCGCTCCAGAGGCAACAACCCAGTGCCCTCCACGCCGCGTTCCTGTGCTGTCGTACCAGCCGAAGAGAATCTCCACATCTTCACCGTGGTTCATCTCTCCCCAGAAATAATCCCACGTTGGCCACGCATTATCTGATCCATTGTCGTTCCGGCCTTCGTGGCGGTATGTAGTATCGGGTGAGGCAACGTTCGTATCCTTTCTGAACCACTTGCTCTGGAACTTCACACGAATTGGAAGTTTGTACTTGTCGATCAACGCAAGTTTGCCTCGCACAAGTTGCAGCGTATTCACGCCAAGCTCATTCTGCCGTCCCATCAGCTTACTCAGCTCTTCGGTCATATCTCGGTGACCGAGTGAAGAGTCAATTTTTGGATGTGTTCGTTGCAACCAAACCAGACTATTCGATGCTGCTGCCGGACCGCAAGCATTCTTGTCGCCAGCGTAGCCGGGGCGTGAAGTCGGGTTGAACCGTGAAGAATCCAAGTCGATGTTCGGAACGTTGCAGCCTCGGTAGACTGTATCGACTGTCGTGAGCTTCGGCCACTTGATTTCAGGAAGTCGTGTCGTTCGGAACGGATCGGGAGTAAGCTCCGGTGCGCCATCGTAGACATCGTAAACAAAATCCCCAACGTCGATCGGTATGTAGAGGGGGGATGCTGGTATAGCTGTAAGGAGATCATCTCCTACAGTAACGGAAATGTCGAGCAACTCCACATCAACTCCATCAGGTAAGCCGAGGTCGGCAAGGTCGAACCAATAGGTTACCATCTCCGATCTGCTGAAAGGCATCAGCGGCATATTCTGCACAATCCAACTCTCCGAACGTGGAACTCCCGGACGCCGAGCAACAACGTTCAGGAACTGCAAGCGGGGAACCGGATCGTATGTAGCTGAGAATATCCCTTGGTGAGAGTTCGGTCTGTTGAACGGAGCAATGAAGTCAACCTGTTCCAGCGTTATCTCGGTAAGTGGTTCAGGGAGCGGTTTTACTCTGACGGCAATAGGAAATAGGAGAGGAGTGTTGATTGCTTCCTTCGACGTAAACTCCGTCCAGATCACCGCTGTTCTGTTTGCCGGTGCTTGAATCTCTTGTGGCTCGAAGACAAAGACAGCCAAGTTGTCTTTACTCCTCTCTACGTTCACCCCACTCCCTCGCACGTTGAAGTCCCACGCAATATCCTCCTCTCGCAATCCCTCCAAAATCTGTATTGGCTCGCGCATATTCTTTACCGATGTCTGGCTTAGCAGTTTGCTCAGACTTTTCGGAAGGCTGACAAGCCAGGGTGCTCCGCCATAATTCTCTCGCTTAGTAAAGCGGCGGCACGTGTTCACGTCCACACGCAACCCACGAGGGGGGTTTGCCTTTAGGTTCGTGAGCGTTCCGCGGAATACCTGTTTCCCTTGCCCATCCAGAACTGTAATGCTATCGTTCCCAGCATTGTAGGAGATATTAAATCCTGCCTGCGACGGCGAGCCGACGATATAGGGTATCTCCACAGCCTTCGTTGCTTGGTTGAGGTTGAAGATGGTCACATTATTCTGGAATGGAACCAAGTCGAGCCAGAGTGCTCGTCCTTGTAGCACGTAGCCAGTGTTTACTAACACCTCCGGGGTGCGAATGTAATCGGCTGCGTTTGTAGGGAGTGGGAAGTTTACCGGGATGGCACTTCCGGCTAAGTCGGTAGCCCGCACCTGCTCTCGCGGAGTTACGTTCCCGGCGAAGTGGGTTGAGGCGTGTTCAATCTGCCCTTGAAAGCCAACGTACTGTGCCGAACTGAACCGGGCTTGTACCGAGTCAGAGACTTTTAGTTCGTCCAGAACTTCGCAGAGTGGGGTTTTCGATTTTACAGATTCAACAAGCAGCATAGTACTTGCACACCCAATTGCGGAATCGCCGTTCTGCCACGTTCCGGCAAAGATCATATCTCGTTCGTTGCACGAACCGTCGGCACACATGCCGTGGCTCCGAATGGCTATCGTGATAATGCGCGACTCGCACGGGCCGAGCGTAATCGTTCTGTTCAGTTCCTGTGGGTCGACCGCAGAAGGGTCTCCATCTGGCAAGACTGTGCTCGGAGCCATTGTGTCGGCAAAGGCAACTGGGAAGACGTCGGTTCCAGGTGTTGGGTTGGAAATTGCGCTGACGCTACTGTCGTATGCAGCTTGCAGGTTCGAGAAGCCGAGTGGAAGTCCGGCAGTTTGGCGTCCCACGCTCGTAAGGTCCAGCGTCACACTCTGCGTTGGATGATTGTTCTCCACCAGTACGTGTATCAACCCTTGGTCGCCGCGACGGCATCGAAGGAATTCACTGTTGTCCGGTGTAATCTGCCTCACGCTCAGTTCGGGAATATCGTTCCCCTTGCTTAGTGGAGATTCTGGAACCATGCAGACTGTGGCATCGCCGACGCCAGTAATTATTGGAGAGGGGAGGGGGGCATTCGGAGTAGAGGGGAAACCGACGTTGTACGTGCCAGTAATCAGGCAGCGATATCGGATACTTGGATTGAACGTACCGGCGGGGGCTTGAAGGGTAAACGTATTCGTTCCATTAGCCAAGCGTTGGCGTCCCGGCTGTGATGGTGTCCCTACCTGAACAGTAATTGGCCCAAGTGCGGCAGCTTGCCCACCCCCTACGGGAAGGCATCGAAGAGAAATTGAAAGAGAGGCTGCGTTCGGGTTTGGACAATTCCTGTCCCACGAAATGTAGGGGAGGAGCACCATAGTAATCGTCGCGCTTCCATCTGGACGGATAGCGACTGTGTGTGGAACTGACTTCCCGAGCCAGATTGTTCGATTACAGCGTGGTGGGTTCGAAGTTCCCCCGCACGCCTCTACGTCGGTTGGCTGTAGAAGCCACAACCCTGCAACTGCCATCACAGATGCTAACGCAAGAAGTAGACTCTTCTTCATATTGAATCTCCTGAATTGTGGTATATGATCTTCGTTCTGCGTGGTTTCTTTTCAGAATTCTGCAAAGTCGAGAGGAGGAAAAGAACTCTTCTCCTCTGTTCGGCGTGGTTGCTACGGTTCCCGGATCAGTGGTGGCTTTTGGCACTCCTACGTTCCACCGTTTTCCGATTCAGCCTATACAGTGTTGCCGCGAAGTATCACTTCGTGTGGGAAGGAATAGTATCGGGGATCATTCCTCCCCGCGTAGTTCAGGCGTGGTTCAACGTGTAGAATCTTCTCTTTAGTAAGAGAAGACGTAAAGGTAGGGCATCACTGAAGGAATTGCAAGCGTTTCGTGTGTGGTTCGCAGGGGGCAAAAATCTTTGCCCCCTGCGAAATAACCCTAATGGTGGTGCTCGCTCAACTCTCCGGCGGAGCGCATTGAGCGAAGATAGAAGACCCCCTTCACCGCGATGCGATCTCCTTCGGCAACTCCGGCCCGCACAATCGTTCGATCTTCAAGTTCTTCCTCTACCTCAACCTCTATTCTCTCAAAGTGGTTCGGCTCTTCTTCACGATAGAGATAGAAGCGTCCCCCCTCACGCTCAAGGGCTTCAGTCGGAATCGCAATCCCCTCCCGCTGAGCATCTCCCGAAAACTCGGTTGTGACAAACGTTCCGGGACGAAAGATGCCGTTGGGGTTCGGTGCAGAAAAGCGAACCGTGACAGTTTTGGATTCGGGATCGACGAGGGGTGAAATGAAGGTGACTCGTCCCGAGACTTTTTCGCCGGAGGGACTACGGGCAACCCCCGAACTACCGATGGTGAGTGATGCCGCCTGTGTAGGAGTTGCCTTCGCCTCAATCCAAACTGTCGCGGTGTTGACAATTGTGTAGAGATTGTCTGTAAGGTCAACGAACTCTCCCAATGTTACTGAGCGATTGGAGATTGTACCGGAGATCGGCGCGGTAATTCTCATCCGGTTTGCAAACGATGCCGACGCTTTCACCGGATCGATGCCGAAGAGCTTCAGGTGTGCCTCTGCTTCTTGTCGGGCGGCAACAGCCTGATCGTAGTCAGCTTTCGCCCCCTCCAGTGCCCGCTCCGCCCCGATCTGTTCCCCCGTCAACCTCTCCTGCCGCTCCAGTGCCCGCCGAGTCTGTTCCTCTCGTGCCTTCGCGTTCAGGTATTCTGCTCGTGCCTTCCCAATCTCAAGCGTTTCGATTTCCGCTATCGTTGCCCCCCGAGAGACATACGCCCCTTCCGATGCGTAGAGTTTTACCACCCGACCCGGAACAATTGTTCCCACCTGGGCAATCCCATCTTCTTCAGGACGAACGATGCCGGGAAGGGAGAGTGCTACGGGGATACTCACACGTCTGACGATGTCCGTTTCAATTCCATTCTCTCGCCCAACGGCAGGGTCAACATCTACGTGTCCTGCTTCCGCGCCAACTTCCCCCTCCCCATGCTCCTGCTCGTGGTGTGGGTCATCGTGGGAGTGTTCACCATCTTCTGGGTTGTTTTGGCAACTGATTTGAAAGAGTGTGTAGAGTGTGAGCAACAACATCGTTGCGATATATCGGTAGGGGATGGTCTCAATTCTCTTTTTCATGATGTTCTGATTTTCTTCTTGTAGTTGATGTCAGGGTTCTTTACTTCACCAAGCCTTCGATCTGTAGGTCAATCCGCTCTACATCAAGTTCTCTCTCCAACCACTCACGCTCGTAAGTGACAAGAGTGTTGTGGGCGGAGACGACTCCGAGATATCCAATCTCTCCCTCTTGGTAGAGGCGTAGGCCAATTTGCCAAGCACTTCGTGCTGCCGGCAGAAGAGTTGTTTGATAGTGCTTAATCAGTTCCTCCTTCTCCTCTCGTTCAATCAGCAGGTCATCCAGTTGGCGAATCAAATCACGTTCTCTCTGGCGCATCTCCGCCCGAAGCTCTCTTTCCTCAGCTTGTAAGGCATCTCCTTTCGGATCGCCAAACCATCGGGTAATCGGAGCGTTCAGCCGAATGCCGGCTCCGATATATCCCCCTTCTCCCCCCACTCGCTGGCTTCGCAACTCGAGTTCAAAGGATGGGAGACGGCTTGCCCGGAGAACATCGTTGCGTGCTTCAAGTGCTTCAATCTGACGTTCAAGTAAGTGAAGGTGAGGATGATGCTCTCGCAGTTGACCTATCAGTTCTTCCCGGTTCTGCCGTTTGAACAGAGAGATAGAGTCAACCCGGAGAACAAATTCTTCACCCTCAGCAGCGGCCATAAAGGAACGTGCGCGGCGCATTGCTCCAACAAAGCGACTGTGGGCGGCAATGGAGTCGCGCTGTGCTTCGGCGAGAATGATTTCACCTTGCGTTGCCTCCAGAGCGTCAATCTCGCCAACGGTGCGGCGGAAGCGGATAATCTCTGCAATGCGCCGAGCGTTTGCGGTCATCGTGTCGGTCAGGTTCAAGTGCCATGAAGCGTGAATTAGGTCAAGCCACAACTGGTTTGCCTTCCCCACAATGTTGCAGTCAACAACTGCACGTTCTCCCTCAGCAGCCAAGAAAGCCGCACGCTTAGCCCGACTGTTTGCCCCCCAGGTAGAAGGGAATGGGAACGGTTGACTGATGCCGATTGATGTTGTCAGTTCACCGGGGAGTGAGCCTGTCGGATATTCCTCTACTTCGTAGAAGAGAGAAGTTGGGGGAAGAATGTTTGCACTTCTCCCTTCTGCATCAACCCGTTCTACCGAAGCATGGACTCGATCCCGTTCTGGTGAAGTGGCCAGTCCCCGTTCAATCAGTAACTGTCGGGTCAGTACTGTTTGCCCAGAAAGTGAAGGCGTCCCTATGCTAAAGCAGAGGAGAAGGAAGAGGCCTACTCCTCCCTTCCAGAGTCGTGAAGATCGTTTCTCTTTTCCCTTCTCATCTGTTGAAGCTGTGGAAGGATCATCCCCAAAACGTTCGTAGATAATCGGCAGTAAGATCAGCGTAAGGAGTGTGGCTGAGATAAGCCCTCCGATCACGACGGTTGCTAAGGGGCGTTGTACCTCGGCTCCTGCACTTGTTGCGAGCATCATCGGGAGGAAGCCGAAGCCAGCAAGTGCTGCGGTAGTGATTACCGGGCGGAGTCGCTCTTCGGCTCCTAAGGTCACAGCCTCTCTTCGCGAAAGACCAGAGAGTTGATATTTGCGAATTGCCGCAACCATCACAATGCCGTTCAACACAGCAATGCCGAAGAGGGCAATGAAGCCGACACCGGCAGAGATTGAGAAGGGCATCCCTCGAATTAAGAGTGCAGCTACTCCACCAACAACAGACATTGGAATGCAGAGGAAAATTAGCAGGCCGAGTCGGAACGAGCCGAACGTTTGGTAGAGGAGAGCGAAGATCAAGAAGAGTGCGATCGGCACTACAAACAGAAGGCGTTGCGAGGCATCTTCAAGGTTCCTAAACTCTCCACCGTAGTCGATTCGGTAGCCGGGGGGAAGTTCAACCTCTCGCTCCACATGCTCCCGCAATTCTTCCACGAAGCTCTCTACGTCACGTCCCCGCACGTTTGCTTGCACTGTAGTAAACCGAGAGCTTCCCTCTCGTGAAATCTGCGCAGGCCCCTCCTCAATCTTGACAGAAGCAAGCTCTTTCAGAGGGACGAGTGCTCCGACAGGTGTCTTCACCAGTATCTCCCGAATTGCATCAACGTTTGTGCGAGCACTTGCGCGATAGCGGACAACTAAATCAAACTGCTGCTCCCCTTCGTAGACCGTTCCAGCCTTCTCCCCGGCAACGGCCATCCCAACCGCGTGGTTTACTTCGGCAACGCTCAGGCCGTAGCGGGCGAGAGCATTTCGGTCGGGACGGATAACAAGTTGGGAGAGGCCACGTGTCTGCTCTACTGCCACGTCGGCGGCTCCATCCAGCGTTCGGATAATTCCACTAATCTTTTCGGCTGCCGGTGACAACGTTTCGTAGGCTTCTCCGAAAATCTTCACCACCACATCACCTCGTGCTCCGGCAATCAGTTCGTTCATTCGCATCTCTATCGGCTGCAAGAACTGTGTGCCAACGCCGGGAAACTTCTTCATCCGCTCCGCCATCGCCTCAACAAGTTCCTCCTTCGTTCTCCCTGTTGTCCACTCATCTTCCTCGCGCAGCATGATGAAAACGTCGGCCAACTCGAACCCCATTGGGTCGGTGGAGACCTCGGCACGTCCGGTGTGGGAGACAACGGTCTTCACCTCTGGGAAGGTCATCAGTTCTTTCTCCACAGCAGTTGCAATCTTCTGCGATTCACTCAGTGAGATTGATGGAAGCCGAATCAGGTGCATCGCAATATCACCTTCATCGAGTCTCGGAATAAACTCTCCGCCAAGACGGGTAAAGCCGAAAAGAGCTAACAGAACAAGTCCGAAAGCAGTGCCGATAATTGCGGGGCGATTCCGCAGTCCCCAGTTGAGCAGGGGGGTGTAGCCGCGGCGGATCCACTCGATAATTGGGGAGTGGCGCACACGTTTCTCCCCTCGCAGCAGCAGAGATGAAATCGCCGGAACGTAGGTTATGGAGAGGAGGAGAGCACCAATCAAGGCGAAGGTGACGGTGAGTGCCATTGGTCTGAAGAGCTTCCCTTCGATCCCTTGCAGGGTAATAATTGGAAGGTAGACTACGATGATGATAATCTCGCCGAACTGCGCCGCAGTCCGCACTTCAACGCTCCCCTCGTAGACTAACTGGCGCATCTCTCCCGAGGTGATAGAAGATGATGTCCCATCGCGGAATCTGCGATCCATCAGGCGGAGGATATTCTCCACGATAATCAACGATCCATCCACAACTAAGCCGAAGTCAATCGCGCCGAGAGACATCAGGTTCCCACTCTGTCCACTCAGGAGCATCATGATTCCTGCAAAGCACATGGCTAAGGGAATTACTGATGCTACAATCAATCCGGCTCGAAGGCTTACCAGAAAGAGGAGAAGAATGCCGACAACGAGCAACGCCCCTTCAATTAGGTTCATCAGGACAGTCTCGATTGTTCTATCTACCAACGCCTCTCGGTCGTAGAACGGCTCAATCACTACCCCCTCCGGCAACAGCGGCTTGTTCTCCTCGATCCGCTCCTTCACTCCGTTGTCCGTAACCCGAGCGTTTGCCCCCTTCAGTTGCATGACGATACCGACCACAACTTCTCCTCTCCCATCTTGCGAAGCAGAGCCGAAGCGAATAGCCGGACCAGTTGTCACCTCCGCTACATCTCCTATCCGAAGCGGCGTTCCGTCGGAGTAGGCTCCGATGACACTCTCCCGAATATCATCAACCGTAGTAGTTAGCCCAACTGATCTAACAGATAGTTGTTCCGGCCCGGTTTCGATGTAGGCTCCACCGGCATTATCGCTTGCCTCAGTTGCTGCGCGAAAGACATCCCGCAGTGAGATATCGTAGTTCGCAAGTCGATCTGGGTCGACCAAAATCTGGTACTGCTTCAGTTCACCCCCTAACGAGTTTACCTCCGCTAAGGCATCCGCTCCTAACAGTTCACGGCGAACAATCCAGTCCTGAATCGTTCGCAACTCCATTGGAGAATAGCGGTTGGTTGTATCCCGAACAACGTAGCGGAATATCTCTCCAAGTCCGGTGGAGACCGGACCAAGCTCTGGACGCTCCACACCATCGGGAAGGGTCTCCTCAATCTCCCGTAACTTCTCCAGAATCAGTTGTCGCGCGAAGTAGGTATTTACCCTATCCTCGAAGACGACGGTAATCACCGACAGACCGGGACGAGAGAGGGAGCGAAGTTCTACCATGTCGGGGAGGGACTTCACAGAGAGTTCTATTGGGAAAGTGACGAAGCGTTCAATCTCCAGAGCCGAGAGAGCCGGAGCGTTCGTCAGTATCTGCACTTGATTGTTTGTGATGTCGGGAACTGCGTCAATCGGTAGACGGGAGAAGGCAATAACTCCCCCGACAACAAGTGCTCCCGTGCAGAAGAGCACCAGCACCCGATGCCGCAGCGAAAAAGCAATAACTCCGTTCAGCATAGAATTTTCCAGTTCAGATTTGGTGAAAGTGAATACGAAGCGACAAGCCACGGCTCAGCAGCAGAGAAAAAGCATAGAGCGTAGCAGACAGGTTCGATGCCGTCAATCAATAATGTGACAGAGTCGAATCAGGAGTAGCGATGTAAACTGGAGTTATACTATAGGAATATGGTCGGGAGGAGAGAGCGTTGTGTGAATGAGACTGAAGGAAGTCCTTCAATAGTTTGTGCGGAGTTGAGGGAGTAGGGGGTTTACCTGCATTTAAATCTCGGTTGAAGGTGCGTGGCAAGGGCAGACACAATCTCCGTCGGAGTGAGAGTCTGTGTCGTCGGAGTGATCGTGATCTGTCTGGTCGGCTGCTGAACAGGTGGAGAGAGAAGCGATCTCCTCTTCTCCGTTGTGGCAGTCAACATCCCACTCTCCAGTACAGGGGAGCAACCTCTCTGCACCGTAGGTGAAGAGAAGAAGAGAGCAAAGCGTTATGTGGAATATCTTCTGGAGCATAAATAACGTAGAGTGAAGTTACTCTTCTCAACGGTTGAATGCAAGTCAAGAAGTCGAGAGTCGACACCTGACTCCTCGACTCTCCGACATAATCTGTTCTGTGGGGAATAAACTCTCTTCGATACATGTCTATAGTGCCGTAGATTGACGTAATGCAACTCGTACATACAATCACTGATGTTATATGAACAACTCACATTTCATTATTCCCCTTCTACTCCTCTCTATTCTTCTTCCGTCGTTTTCTGCCTCGGCGCAAGATCGAACAGTTGGGTTGATATTTAGTAAGGAGGGAGCATCCGATGGGTATACTCTCTTTGCGCCAATGAGTTCAACCACCACATACTTGATTGATAGCGAGGGGAGATCTGTTCGCACCTGGGAGAGTGAGTATCGGCCCGGGCTTTCGGTCTATCTGCTTGAGAGTGGCCATCTCCTCCGCACGGCAAACTATAGGCCAACCCAAGGGGGGAATGTCTTCGGTGCTACAGGTGGGGCAGGTGGATTAGTGCAGGAGTTTGACTGGGAGGGGAATCTCGTTTGGGAGTATCCCTACTCAAGCTCTACATATCGTCAGCATCACGACATTGAGCGATTGCCGAACGGCAACGTGTTGATGATTGCGTGGGAAGTGAAGTCGAGTGAGGAGGCGATAAGTGCAGGGAGAGATCCTTCACTCTTGCCTGACAATCAGTTGTGGCCAGACCATATCATTGAAGTTGAACCTGTTGGCCAGAGTGAAGGGAGAATCGTTTGGGAGTGGCATGCGTGGGATCATCTGGTGCAAGAGTATGATCCTACCAAAGAAAATTACGGCGTGGTGAGTGAGCACCCTGAGCTTATCGATCTGAATCGTGTTACTGGGAATGGTTCGGCTGACTGGTTGCACGCGAACTCCATCGACTACAATCCAACGCTCGACCAGATTTTGCTCAGTCTGCACAACCTGAACGAAGTATGGATTATCGACCACAGCACAACTACTGAGGAAGCGGCCATGCATACAGGCGGAAGAAGTGGCAAGGGGGGAGATATCCTCTACCGTTGGGGAAATCCAGCCAACTATGGAGCTGGCAGTGTTGAGGATCAACAACTCTTCTCGCAACACGACGCGGAGTGGATTGCACCTGACTTACCGGGAGCTAACAATATCATGATCTTCAATAATGGTGTGCGTCGTCGTGATGGAAACTACTCTTCGGTTGATGAGATCGTTCCCCCTGCTACGCCCGAGGGAAGCTACACCCTTGTGCAGGGAAGTCCTTACGGCCCCAACAACATTCTCTGGAGCTACACGGCTCCGAATCCTACCGACTTCTATTCGTCGAACATTTCAGGAGCTGGTCGCCTTCCCAACGGCAACACACTGATCTGCGAGGGGGATAACGGCCGTTTCTTTGAAGTTCTTCCCACAGGTGAGATTGTCTGGGAGTATATCAATCCAGTGATAGCAAGTGGACCACTTACTCAGGGAGATCGTCTCCCTCCTGGGATGGGTGGAGGGACGGCAAACACAGTTTTCAGGGCAGATCACTACGCTCCAGATTATGCCGGCTTAGTTGGTCGGGATTTGACTCCGGGAGATTTTATCGAGAGATATAGTAGTGGTGTTGTGCTAAGTGATAGTAAGGGGGAGTTGAAGATGACGATTGCTCCCCAGCCCCTTCGGGAAAGGGGAACAATCCAAATTGAATTGGCACATCCGGCGATCCTCTCTATCACCCTCTTCAATAGTATTGGCAACGAGGTTTTGCAGGTAGTTGAGGAGAGAGAAGTAGATGCGGGGAGTCATGCCATCCCCCTGCCCTTACCCTCAATTCCAAGTGGATGGTATTTCTGCAAGATCACTGTAAACGACAAAGTGGAGATGATGCGTTGCCTTGTGTTCAAGGAATAAGCAAACGGGGTAGCCAATGCTCTTCAGCCTGCGTCAGGGTCAGGAGAGGTTGTGGAGTGTGTAGAGTTGATAGAGTTAAGAGTTTATAGAGTTGCGGGGAGTAAAAGACTCCGCTGAAATTAGAATCTGGCATAACAATTTGAGCTTGCATTCTTTCGCAGACTGATTCTCCAGCAGTCTATCTCTTCCCGTTCCCGTATTTTCATTTCTCTGGTGTACACTATCCAAGGTCAATGAAACTACTACACACTGCCGACTGGCATCTGGGGCGAAAGCTGGAGGGGAAGGAGCGATTCGATGAACAGCGGGATGTCCTCGACGAAATCTGTGCTATCGCCGAAGGGGAAGATGTGGATGGCATTCTCCTTGCAGGGGATGTCTACGATGCCTTCAATCCTCCGGCTGAGGGGGAGCGGCTCTACTACGAGACCGTTGCCCGGTTGAGTGATGGGGGGAGACGAGCAGTTGTTGTTATTGCCGGAAATCACGACAGTCCAGATCGGTTGAAGGCGAGTGATCCCTACGGACGCGCGCTCGGTGTGGTAACGCTCGGCTTCCCCTACGATGTCGTGGAGCCATTCGACCGTGGTTCCGGACGTGTTGCCTGCCTTGATTCGGCGGAGTCATTCGTGCGGCTCAGACTTCGGAATGATGAACGCTTAGCCGTTCTGGCTCTCCCTTATCCATCGGAGGCACGTTTGCGAAAAGTGTTGAGTGAGCGAATCGACGACGACGATGCCGGGGTGAACTACGACGCACACTTACGCCAGTTTATGGCCGAGAGAGCCGAAAGGTTTCGAGAGGGAGAGGCGAACGTTGTGATGAGTCACCTCTTCGTGCAGGGGGGGAAGGAATCGGAGTCGGAGCGACCAATCACCGTTGGGGGAGCGCAGGCAGTGAATCCTCTGAGCTTTCCGGCGAACGCAGGCTACGTTGCTCTCGGGCATCTTCACCGTCCGCAAGATTTCCACGGCGAGAATGGATTGCCGATTCGCTACGCCGGTTCTCCACTACAGTACAGTTTTAGCGAGGCGGGACAGGAGAAGAGTGTGACGATTGTAGAATTCGATGGAGCTATAGCAACTTATCGCACAGTTGCTTTGAAGAGTGGACGTCAACTGGTGAAGAGAGAGAGTTTGAAGGGGATAGGTGAACTGGAAGCCTTTTTGGAAGAGGTCGATTCGGAGGCTTGGGTAACGTTCAAGGTGATGTTGGAGGAAGCACTGGAGATCGGGGCGGTCGATGAAATTCGCCGAAGACACCCTCGCATTCTCGCACCTATCTTCAGTTACGTCGTCAGGAAAGATTCCGAAGTGGAGGGTGAATCACTTAGCCGACTTCCTCTCGACGAGCAGTTTCGGCACTTCGTTCGTTCACGGGGAGATGAGCCAACCGAAGAGCTTGTGCGATTGTTTGTAGAGTTGGCGAGCGAAGAGGGTTAGGGGAAGAACAGGTAATGCCCATCACCCGTGACTCGGCAAAGCCAGATTCTCTGATAGAGCTACAATGCGGCATTTTTAAAGTAGATGATAGTGAGTATAGATCAGCGTTGATTCGCGTTAATCCGTCCAATCTGTGTACGATGTCATTGAGCAATCATCTCTGGTTAACAATAGTACGCGGATAACGCGGATCGGACAGGATTTTCACAGATTACAGATTAGAGAGGTCGAGAATATAAGGGGGCGTAGAGTCTCACTGAAAGGTCCGTCACCCGTGACTCGGCAAAGCCAGATTCTCTGATAGAGCTACAATGCGGCATTTTCATAGCAGATGACTATACATCAGTGATATGAATTTAAGGGAAGAATGAAGAGCAATGGTATCGTAACAATCGAGGGGGAGCAAAAGAGTATTAGTAAGAAGTACTTCAGATCTTCTTCAGCTATTATTGCTATTGTTGGGGTTGTCATTACCATTCCGGTTGTCTTGATTGGCCTCTCGCTTCAAACTCACGATGGGTTCTTCCACGTGCAGTGGTATTCAACCTTCTCACAACAATTGTTCGGTGGGGAAATCTATCCTCGGTGGATGGTGAACGTGAACGGAGGACTTGGTAGTCCAGCCTACTTCTTCTATCCACCACTAACAAGTTATACAGCTTCTCTCTTTGGGTTTCTGAAGCCGTTCGATCCGTACGGACTTCACCGGCTTGGCCTTGCCACCACGCTTATCATGATTGCTTCTGGTTTCGGGATGCGAAAGTGGCTGCGTGAATTCTTCGAGGAACGATACGCGTTGATTGGTGCGTTAGTCTACATGCTGATCCCCTTCCACTACTCAATGGATCTCCTCATCCGCTCTGCCGTCGCACAGGTCTACGCCTACGTTTGGCTGCCGTTGATTCTGTTGGCACTTCAACGCCTTATCAACGGTGGACGCTATGCACCGGTTGGATTGAGTCTTGCGTACGCTGCCTTGATTTTAACTCATGCCCCAACCACACTTCTCTTCTCGCCACTGATTCCCCTCTACGTCATCGCAATGTCGAAGCCGGGGGAACGATTGCGTGCGTTGGTGAAGAGTGGAGCCTCGCTACTTCTTGGGGTTGGATTATCGGCCACTTACCTCTTTACGGCGATGGCACACCAGAAGTATGTGAATATGGATTCGATGTTTATCGGCCCGTTCCGCTACTCTGACCACTGGTTAATCGACCTAAACCTTTTCAGTCTCAGCTACAGTGCGCAAGTTGGTATCATTGTCCTCCTCTTCGCTCTGATTGGCCTCTTCGCTTGGCTTTCGCACCGTAAAATTGCAAGGAGTCAGGAACCAATAGGGAGGCGTATTCAATTCCTCGGGTTTGTGGCAATGCTCTTCGCTCTCTTCATGGTGACACCCCTGAGCGGTCCTATCTGGCGAGTTGCTCCGATGCTTTCGAAAGTTCAATTCCCCCACCGCTTCCTCGTGATTTTCGCGCTCGCTCTCGGAGTTCTCATCCCAATCCTTTTCTTGCGACGAGAGAAGGGAGAGAGGAACATCTGGTATCAGTCAGGACGAGTTCTCTTAACTCTTTCCATCTTGCTCACGCTCGCCTTTACTGGGAAGTATGCTGGAAGTTTTTACCGCGTGGCGATCGATCACCACCGTTCCCCTGACACTCATCGTCAGCTTCGAATTGGGATGGATGCCTACGAGTATGTTCCGCAAGTTGCCACAGCCTTGATTCACCCGTTGAACTACCAATCGCTTCACGACCTTGTAAAACGGTTGAACGAAACGCCAGAGAAGTGGAGTGTAGTATCTGGCAGAGGAGATGTGTGGGTGACGCCAGATGGTAGCCGTGCATTTAACATAACGGCGAGGAGCGATACTGGACTAACTGTTGATCTCGACCGATTCTGGTATCCGGGGTGGATTGTTCAAGAGGGATCGGACTCCGCTTCGGTTACTCACTCTCCCGACTACGGCTTAGTTCGCGTCATGGTTCCGGCGGGAGAACAATCGCTGAGAATTTATATGAGTGCCACGCCGAGCGAGCATCTCGGCAACGTGGTGAGCGTGACTTCGTTCGGAGTTCTCCTCCTCCTGTGGGGATGGCTCTGGAGGAAGAACGAAAGAGAATAATCTCTGTGTGGTAGCCTTGAAGGATTACACCACCAAGAACACCAAGGGTAGGTAATGCGACCAATCTCTTTAGAAATATCTGGACTTCAGTCGTTCCGCGAACGTCGGGTGATCGACTTCGAGCCCTTGGTGCGAGATAACCTCTG
>JBFWSB010000001.1:0-47336 GCA_050248595.1 Kapaibacterium sp. (SeqCode) | reverse complement strand
GCCAGTTGGAGAGAATCCCCTTCGTTGAGAGTCCGGTAACTCCATCTAACCAGAAGGCGAAACCGAAGATCACCTGCGAGAGAACGAAGCTCTGAACAATTGTGTACATCCCTAAGTCATTCCAAAACCCCTTGCGGAGGAGAACCTGGCGGGGATTGTAGGGTATGGCTCGCTCAAGAAGAATCAAGAGGAGTGCTGCCCCCAGCACTCCTCCCGTTGCGACTGTTTCTGCTGTAAAGAATCCCATACGTCTTTCTATTTCCGTACGACTACTTTCTCAGGAGTTTGGTGAATGTCAGGCACGCGGCGAAGTTTTTTGCGAGGTCCTTGCTCACTCTCGTACACCCGCTTGATGCCATCGCCGAGAGCCAACTCGATATCCCGAATGTTTGCCACGAGACGAATCAATCCTCCCGGCTCGATGGAGGCGGCTTGATCGCTCCCCCACATCGCACGGTCGAGTGTGATGTGCCGCTCAACGAAGTCAGCTCCGAGGGCCACTGCCGCCCACGTTGTCGCCAACCCTGTCTCGTGACCGGAGTATCCGATTGGAACTGTTGGCCACTCTTTCTTGAGTGTAGAGATCATCCGAAGGTTCAGCTCGTGTGGCGGGCAAGGGTAGGTTGAGGTGGAGTGTGCGATAAGTAGATTCTCTGTCCCGAGGATGTCCACTGCCGCCTGAATCTCTTCTGATGTCGACATGCCGGTGGAGATCATCAGGGGGCGGCCAGTGTCGCGCATTTTCTTCAGGAGAGCGTGGTCGGTCAGTGAGGCAGAGGCCGCTTTGTAGCAGACTGGATTGAACTCTTCGAGGAAATCCACTGCCCGCTCATCCCACGGAGAAGCAAACCAATCAATCCCCTTCTGCTTGCAGTAGTTGTCAATTTCTTCATACTCGTCGTAGCTGAACTCAACTCTGTGGCGATATTCAATGTATGTCATCCGTCCCCAGGGCGTGTCGCGCTCAATGTTCCACTGGCTGTAGGGAACACAATCTTCCGGTGTTCGCTTCTGGAATTTCACGGCGTCGCACCCGGCTAAAACCGCAGCGTCGATCAATCTCTTTGCAACGTCAAGCGAGCCGTTGTGGTTGATGCCAATCTCTCCGATAACGTATGTAGGGCATCCAGCCCCCACAAGTCGATTCCCGAGTTTGATGAAGTTTGAAGACATAGTCGTTCGTAGTTAGTAGTGAACAGATAGTGGATCGTAGTAAGTGTCTCGGCGTTCGTATCTCTCAAAAAAATCTTATAACCCAAAGGTGATTTACCAGCATGTCCAGCCGCCGTCTACCACCAGGTTTGCTCCGGTCATATAGGCACTGGCGTCACTCGCCAAGAAGAGAAGTGCTCCCTGATAGTCTGCTGGATTTGCCATCCGTCCCAGCGGCGTCCGTTCTGCGTAGTTCCTGATGAAGTGCTCGGTCTGGCCGTTCTCAACTCCACCCGGAGAGAGCGTGTTTACTCGGACGCCTCGACTTCCCCAGTATGCGGCGAGGAATTTTGTGAAGGAGATGATGCCCCCCTTCGTGATCGGATATGCTGCCGACTTGAAGAAGGTCTGCGTTCCATCTGGGGCAGCGTAGATTGCTTGGTTCGGCCCAACGATGCCGTAGGTGCTGGCAACGTTGACAATGCTCCCCTTGCCAGCCCGTGCCATCTCCGTTCCGAATACTTGTGCGCAGAGAAATGTGCCGATCAGATTTACTTCGAGTGAGCGACCCAACAGTTCAACCGGATAGTTCTCAAATTTTGAAAGTTCTCCTGCCGTCGTCGGGTTCTCGAACATGTCGTTGATTGCCGCATTGTTTACCAGAATGTCGACTCTCCCAAACTCGGCGAGAACTTCGCGGCATATTGACTGGAGGGAATCTTTGTCGGTGACGTCGGCAGCCATTCCTCGAACAGTTGCTTCAGAATCACCCGGCAACGTCATCCGAATGCCTGATGCAACTTCGTCGCACATTGATTGCGAGAGGTCGAGTACAATCACTGTTGCTCCTGCATCGGCGAGAACGCGGCAGTGGTTGATTCCTAAAAGTCCTGTCCCCCCAGTGACAACGGCAACCCGTTCCGAAAGGTCGAACAGTGGGGAGGAGGTAATCGCAGGCGATGGAAGAGTGGTGTACTCTTCACTCCCGATCAGCGAATCCAGTTGCGTCATGTCGGCCATTGTAGTCCTATTCCGTTCGTTTATTATTGATCTGGTATTACTCCTCGGTCAAGGCTATCGAACAGTTGCACGATATCGTTGAAATCGATGTTGACCCCTTGCAAGACATCTCCCCCTGCTATGTGAACTACCCGGCTGCGCTCATCGTAGACGACGTGTGATGCTGGCATAGTCGGATCGTAAAGCAACCGAACAGTATCCCCCGGCTCGTAGAGTCTCGACTTTGTGGCGAACGACGTCGAGAATGTCTTCCCGTTAATGCGAAAGCTCCCACTATAGAAGTGGAGCTTCTCCGTCCGCTTGTTTTGCCTCACATCCCGTTGCTCTACAGTCTCAATTGTTGCCTTTCCCGGCTTGTAGACCTCTGCGACTGATGGGTAGTCGTTTCCTATCACTATGCTGAGAGCAGTTATCAGAGCAAGCAAGGCTATGCCGACAACAATTTTGAACGTGCGACTGTGAAAGAACGCCGCGTTGAGATCCTTCATGGTAGTAGCTCATGTTTTGTGAACGAGTGCACCTACCGGAATCTCGACAATCCTTAGTCAGGTTGCAACCTGACGACTCTGGCCTTCATAGACTTCCCACACAACCATAGTTCGTTTACCCCCTCGGCTTCGAGTTGAACCCGCTTGTCTTTCTCAGCACTGGTTCCACTGGCTCTCCTCGCAATGATGAACGGACTTCACCACGTTCGACTTTGATCTTCAGAATCTCCAATACTTCGCGATAGGTTTCCAGAGTGTAGCTGATGTCGTCGTCGGTGTGGGAGTAGCTGAGGTTGTGGAAGCCAGACCAGAGGATCCCACGTTTGATGAGTTCCTGTTGAACGAGTGATTTCATCAACAGAGGATCTTCCGCCGTAGTGTCGAACTGGTCGAACTGTACCAGGGTGCGAGGGTCAAGTCCAACGCAGCGTGTGTAGGAAAGTCCTAATCCTTCGGCGATCCTGTTGTATCCGTCGCGCAATCTCTTCCCCTGCCTTGCAAGGTGAGCTGGTACATTCTTCTCCCGCAATTCTTCAATCGTCTCCTTTGCCGCAGCTAAGGAGAGTGCTTCTCCTCCGAACGTTGTGAAGAAGAAGACATCCTCTTCCAGCAACGACATCACGTCGGCTCTGCCAGTTAGCACGGAGAGGGGCATCCCGTTGGCAATCGCCTTCGAGAAGCAGGCAAGGTCGGCACGAACGCCGAAGAACTCTTGTGCGCCGCCGATCGCGATTCGGAATCCTGTCCACATCTCATCGAAGATCAGGAGCGTTCCATTCTCGCGGCAACATTCCTTCAACTCGTGGAGGAAATTCTGTTCGGGAGCTTCGAAGACAAATGGTTCGAGGATGACGCAGGCAATCGTTTCGTCTAAGCTTGCCCGGAGACTCTCAATGTCGTTATAGTTGAAGGTGTGGGTGAGATCTTTCACCGGCTCGGGAATGCCGGCTGTGCGACTACTCATCGTTCCAACGTACCAGTCGTGCCAGCCGTGGTAGCCGCAGCAGATAACCCCTTGGCGACCGGTGAAGGCTCGCGCAAGTCGGATAGCCGCCGAGGTGACGTCGGCTCCAGTTTTCGAGAAGCGAACCGACTCTGCGTTCGGGATAACCTCAGCGATCAACTCCCCCACTTCTACCTCCAACGGGTGCATTAGCGAGAATGTGATCCCTTCCTCAAGTTGCCGACGAATTGCCTCATCAACCCGAGGGTAGGCATAGCCGAGCGAGAGAGGCCCCACAGCCATTGTGTAGTCCAGATATTCGTTTCCGTCAACGTCAACCACGTGACATCCACTTCCACTCCTCAGATATTTCGGGGCAACCCCTTTCACATATTGGGATGGACCTTTCGCCAACGTCTGAGTGGTGGAGGGGATCAGGCCGAGAGCGCGGCTGTGCAGCTCATTCGAGGTTGTGATCACTGGGTAGTCTGCGTTCCGTCGGATTCCGTTTGGCATATCGTGGCTCTTCTATTCTCTGGTTGTTCTTTGTAGATAGGATGTTATGATGCGTGGGCGAAGATGTGCTGCTCACTCTTCGCCGATGGTCTACCGAAGTGTGCTTGATAGAGTGGGTGTCGCATTACCGACGCAGCAATCTGCTCTCCCGTAAAGCCCTCAAACTTCAGTAGATCCTCTAAGAGTGCTGGCTTGAACCACCGATCGTTCAACGCGAAGGGAATCACGTTGGCGGAGACGTGGTGCTTCAGGAATGTCTCGGCAACGATTGAGTAGAGTCCACCGGTGAGGAAGTGATCCTCAACAGTCACTAACAGTCGTGTCTCATCCGCAGCCCGAAGAATCGCCTCTTCATCGATAGGCTTCAACGTTCGCATGTTCAGTACTCTGACCGAGTGACCATTTCCCTCAAGGATATCCTTTGTCTTCATCGTCTCCCGGAGCATGAAGCCGTAGGTAAGGAGGGTAATCTCCGATCCATCGGAAACCCTTTCAGCGACGCCAATCTCGAAGAGAGGATCGTGCTTCACAACGGGGGAGGTAGTTGTGTGGCGAATGTAGAATGGAGAGTCGGAGCGAATAATCTGGCGGAGGCCAATCTCGAGGTCATCTGTGTCAGCCGGGGCGAAGATGCACATGTTCGGAATCCCTCGCATCAAACTAATGTCCTCAACTGCCTGGTGCGTCGGTCCGTTCGCCTCACTCAAGAAGCCGGGAACACCCCCAACAAGCTTCACTGGAAGGTTCGGTATGCCGACGTCGGTTCGGACAAATTCAAATGGTCGAAGCGTAATGAAGGTGGAGAGCGCGTGCGTAATTGGAATCCGTCCCCGAAGTGCGAGTCCTGCCGCTGCTCCAATCATTGTCATTTCGCTGATACCAACGTCAATGAATCGGTCGCCAAGTTTTGATGGAAGATTTCGGATAGCCGCCCGGTTCTCCGCAGTCATCACAACAATGCGCTCATCTTCGTGAGCAAGTTCTTCCAGTATCTGTTCGTAGGTCATCTGGTTTTCTGTTTGTGTGGTGGTGTTTTGTATTGCCACGGAATGATTACCGTACCATCAATGTCTCGGAGGTCAACGTTGTTCTCTCTCCTCCACGTAACTCTTCAATCAATCCCTCTACCTCTTCTCCGCTGAAGTTCACAAACCATCGATCGGCTCTGCGTTCGATGCTCGGACACCCCTTCCCCCGGACTGTGTCGGCAATGATCGCGCTCGGGCTACCACTCCAGAATGGAAGCTTTGAGAATGCCCACTCCATGTCGGAGAAGTCGTGTCCGTTAATTCTCGTCGCCTTCCAGCCGAACGCCTCGAACTTCATCTCGATTGGCTCAAGCCGAATCAACTCTTCGGTGCGAACGTTTGCTTGAAAGTGATTTCGGTCGACCACGACAGTGAGGTTGTCGAGGTTCATAGAGTTCGCCACCAGCACCCCTTCCCAGATTGAGCCTTCGTTCAATTCCCCATCGCCGAGGATCACGAAAACGCGGTTGTTTCCCTTCCGCATCTTGATGTCGAGTGCAATGCCGATTGCTACGGAGAGAAGGTGGCCGAGAGAGCCGGAGTGAAATTCGATGCCGGGTATATCCCGGTTCGGGTGCCAGTAGATTGAATCGGTCGTCTTCAGGTGATTCTTCAAACGATCTTGCTTGATATACCCAAGCTCAGCAAGAGTTCCGTAAAGTGCCGGAACGTCGTGCCCCTTCGAGAGGAGGAGATAGTCTCTGTCGGGATCATCTACTCGGTCGGGAGAGACATTCAGAACGTGCTCGTAGAGGTAGAGAATCAAGTCGGCGCAGGAGAGGGAGGCTCCAATGAAACAGCCTCCATCTGTTGACATGCGAATGATATGCTCGCGCACGACTAAGGCACGATCTCTCAGGTTCTGGTAATCCTTCTCAATCATATTGGAGCATCTCTGTTTGTTGGAATACATTTTCTGATTTCACGTTGCGGGTTCTCTTCCTGTCGACTGTTCGCAGCTCGTGTAGGTGGTGGCGATACCAGTTCACTCCGGCATACATCTTGTTTATGTCACTCACCGTTGGGCTCTGTTCGAGGTAGGCGAGAATCTCTTCGACGCTGAAGTCTGGGCGATTTGCAGACCAGAGTGCATCGAAAATCTGTGTCAGGAATGTGTAGTCTTCTGGGTAGTCAATCGTCCAGCGGTGCGTCATCGAGCGATCCACAGAGTCATCGCTTACAACGTTGCCGAGGCGGAAGAGTTCGGGGCGTTCCCATATCCAGGGGGTTGTGTGTTCCCGCTCGAAGTTTTGCGCAGCGTTTCGCCACGCTCTCTCCAGCAAGTTCATTGGAATAACTTCCACATCTTGACCATCCGGCCACGTTGCCGGGTGAAGGTTGCTCACGTAGTCGTAGGTGCGGCGATTCTGCTGCCAGAATGTGATTACGCGGTCAACCACGCGAGGGTCGATCAGCGGGCAGTCCGACGGTATCTTCACAATCACATCTGCGCGATATTCTAATCCAGCTTTGTAGTGGCGGTCCAGCAGGTCGGTAGCGTGGCCGCTGAAGCAGTTCACACCAATCTCTGCACAAAGATTTCTGATTGGATTGTCTGCCGGTTCAAGCGTTGTGGCAACAAGTAGACCGCTCGGCGTTGTTGCCCGCTCTACACGCTCAATCATCCGTTGAAGGAGTGGTCTTCCGGCCAGCGGCATCATTACCTTGTTTGGTAGTCGACTGCTTCCAGTTCGGGCTTGTATAATTACGAGAATGTTCATGGTATTCTGGAGAGTAGGTGAGAGGTTCCGAATCGAGTGTTGAGATCGTTGCTTTCCCGACTCTGTTCTCCCTATCTCTGTTCCTCTAACAAGAAATAGCTTTGTAGTTGTTCTGCTTCGTGACTTTGTAGTTGTGCTGTTGACTGAGCTGTTCCCCACAGCTCTTCGTACGATTTTGGGACTGGAAGGTCGGCGATATATCGTCGCCCAACCTCCGCGATCAACCGAGCTGAGTTCGCGTCATTTTGGATTGGCGTCATGTCGGCAAGCTGATCCAAATCGAAGTCGGAGTAGACCCTTTTTTCGAGGGCAAGCCCGACGTAGACAACGCTGGAGTAGCGGGTAACCAACACGTCGCAGTTTGCGATCATGTGGTTGATGTCGCCAGTTGGGTAGACTAAGGCGTCCGGTGCCCAGCGAGAAATTTCACGGGTGGCACGCTCAAAATTTTCGTTTGGGTGGAGTTTGAAGATCAGTTTCTTTCCGTCGGCAAGTGCCAAGCAATTCTTAATGAAGCGCTTCCTGTTCTCCCACTTCAGCGTCTCCCGCATATCGCTTGTTGCCACTAACACATAGCCTGTGTGGGGGAAGTTGTTCTGCAAGTATTGGCGACAGTTATCGAAGTTCGGGATGCCAGTAACCCGAATCTTTTCCGGGCGAACACCCTTGCGGCTGAAGAGGCGTTGATATCCCTCGCTCGCCACACAGAAATAGCCATACTGATCGCTCAGTCCGGTAGTTGCCGTGCTCGCCAAGTAGCGTGGAAGGTTGAATGTCTTCACCAGCCGGTACATCAGGTTCTCTGGATCGGTCATCCCCTCCTGCACCAGAATCAGCTTGCTTGTGGAAATGTTGGAGGGGATAACCAGGTCGCTGCACGTGAAGACCAGGTCGTAGTTTCCTGTCCTACCGTGGAGGTCGAGTGGAAGGTTGTGCTTCTCTAAGTAGCGGAGACAACGCTCTGCCAGTTTGTTACCGAGCACGGTGAAGTTCAAATAATCCTTGCGGCGCAGAGTTTCGATGAAACCGTCGGCGTAGTATGGAGTGAAGCGGCAATCGTAGTCACTCAAATGTCGGGCGATCTGGTGCATCTGCGATGTCTGGTTAATAGACCCACAGATGAAGAGAATCTTCGTTCGCAAGTTTTGCTCGCAGTTAATCGTAGTGTCTGCATCCGGCAGAGTAGGTGGAAGTCAACTTCAATCCTGACTTCCTCTCCCTGCCCACATTCATACCAATGCAAACTTAGTTCCTACGGAAATGCGTCGGGATGAAGAGCCGGTAACAGAGGGGTTAAGTGGTGGTAATGTTTGAGGAATTCAAAAGAGAGGCACGCAAAGGCACTCACGCAAAGGCGCAAAGAAGAGTTCAGACTTTCGACTTGCCAACCTCCGGTACACTCACGCAAAGGCGCAAAGGCGCAAAGAAGAGTTCAGACTTTTGACTTGCCAACCTCTACCAATCCGGGCGAAGGCTGAAGACCCGTCGGTACTCTTACACTCACGAACCCCCACACTCATACACTCTTACATCCCAAACCCGAATCCGAGTGAGAAGTAGTTCTCTCTGTTTTGGAAGTATTGTCCGAACTGTGAGCGACCGGAGTAGTAGGCGGTTTCTAAGAGAATGCCGTTGTGGTGTGGCGGAGCAAGCTTGATGCCGGCTCGAAGGGAGTGCTCGCCGATTGTTTCCCTCTCCGTGTTCAGTCTGAACTCATATCCTGCGCGAAGTGTTGGCACCTTTAATCCTTCGAAGAGTTGCAATTCCATGTCACCCCCAATGTAGGGGGTCACTTTGCCGAGATCTCCCGGAATTGTGTGGAACAGAAGCTGTGTGCCGATATATGGTCGAACGTAGAGACTCGTTGGCTCAAAAGAAGAGCCACCATTGGCCCAGAGTCCCGACCAAAGGAGATGTTCCAGTCCGCAGGAGAGGTCAACAAACTCGCGGCTGTAGACAACTGCGCCGTCGTTCGGAAGTGCAAACTGTGGCTCTCCGTCAACGAGGTGGGCGGAGATGTGGGCGATGCGGAGCGTTGGAATGATTGTTGTCCGGTGCTTCGTCAGCTCCTTAATTTCTCCATTGGTTGAAGTATAGGAGTCTCCTGTCGTGCCGATCCGCATCGATCCGTAGAATCCGAAGTAATAGTCAACCGCCTCGACAGGGAACTTGAAATTTGCTTCCGACCGCAGGCGTGACCAAGTAAAGAAGTCGATTCCCGCGCTGAAGTTGATTGCAGTTGGTTCCCAAATAGGGGAGAGATTGTTATAGAAATCGTCATTGCCGCAGATAGGAGAGTGGCAAACCGTCTCGATATAGCTGGCTTTCTCAGCCCACTCTAAAAGTGGTATTGTCCCACCAATGTCGAGCCGGACTTTGTCTCCCTCCGACTCACCCGAGCCTCCAATTCGTGGAGCATACTTTGCTGCATAGGGCCAGCGGTAGAGGGGGAGCTTCTCTTTGACCACATCACTTCGTTCTGAACTGGTCACGGTGTTCTGTCCACTCAGCCGGAGTGTGCAGAGGATGATTCCCGAGAGAAGAATCAAAGAAAGTCTAAACATACAATTGGTCGATAGTCTCTGTCTACTGCGGATTTTGAACTTGTGAATATAGAGCGTTCGGAAGATATGATCGATATGGGAGAGTGGAGGAGCGTGTGAGTGTGGGTGTGAATGAGTGCGGGGATAGCAAATTCGTTTCGTGGATAGGAAGATCTACAGTTCCCTCAACTGCACGTAGTTTTCGCCGACAACTCTTGAATCGAAGATTCGCTTCTATCCTTCACTCACAACAAGTTCTATTCCCTCCACAATGTCCCCCTCTCGCCCACTCCTAATTGTGATTTGCTTCCGTGCTATTTCTCCGCTGATTCCAAGTCGCTTCACTTGCTCGCCATCTAATTCTACCGCATACTCACCCGGTGGCAAACCCATGTAGTAGAACTGGCCGTCGTTGTCGGTTATCGTGCTGTCGGAGAAGCTGCCGTCGAGTTGCCGAAAGTGGACGATCATTCCACCTTGCCCTCTCTCCCTCCGGATTACCTGACCACTCACCTCTCCCCCCACTGTAATGGGGAGATCAACTCTCAACGGACGGTGGGGGCGAGGAGTTACCTCGATGCTCTTATACTTCGGACGCCACGAAATGTCGGGCAGGCCAGCCTCACCAAAGGTGAGAATGTAAGGCCGGTGTGGTTCCAAGTTCAGGATGTGGATTGTGGAATCTTCCGCCGACCGACGAATCAGACCACCGTTGAGGGCAACGTCTGCTTCGGGGACGGCAGGTTCGTCTGGGTCGCGCGCTCCATTGTTGTTCAAGTCGAGAAATGGGTGGATTGTGAGGGAAGCGCGGTCGAGTCCTCCACGGTTCGCGAAATCGATAGTTCCCCTATCGCTGTCGTAGGCAATCGATCCACCTGCCCCAAACAGTGGAAGCCCTCTCCCATCCTCTACTCGAAGGGAAGTGGTCGTTCGCGCAAATGAGAAATCCCATCGGAGGTTGATGCTTCCGGTTGTTCGATTCAACTGCATGTTTCTGATTGCCGCAACGTTCACCGAAAGTCCACTCGCAATCCTTCGTTCCCCTTCAATCCCACACGAGATAAGACTCTTCTCCAACCAGTTATACTCTACTGATGGACGGAGTGTAATCCCTTCCCAGATCCTCCACGAACTCTTCAAAGATGATGTGAGCGATGTCAGGTCAGGAGCTTGAATTCCGTTCCACTCTCCCCGGAGAGCCAACGTTGTCGGTATACCAAGCAGCCGAGTGGCAAACGTGGTGAGTCCGTTGAAGAGGTGAGTCCCCTCGCTAACCTTGTCGACAACCTGCCCATGCAATCCTCCCCGAATTGGCCCGATGGCAAGGGGTGCCGATATCTCAAGCCTATATCGTTCGTCGGAGATCTTCTGATTCGCCTTCCGTGACTCAGTCTGTTTTTCGTAGCTCAACACTCCCTGAACCCTTTCACTCGGCATCCAAGCGAAGTCTGCCCTCAACGTTGTGCCGAGGGTATAGGAGGTCGAGAGGAACATATTGTCGTTCAGTCGGAATGTGCCGTTCACTGCTGGGTACCAGTCGATTCCTTTATCTCCCCGAATATCGTACAGTCCACTCACCCCTCCTCCAATCGTTCCGAACGTACCGAGGCCAACTTCACCTTCAGCCTGAGCAAATCCTCCGTTCCCCTCACCGGTGAGCAGGCCAGTCGAGATGCTGTAGTTGAACTCACCAGTCGGAAGAAGTTTGTGGGGGATACGTATCGTCCGGCGGTCGCTTATTTCCTCACCATAGGGACCAAAAAATCGAAGTTCGATAGGTGTTGTTCCGTAGCCTACTGGTATCTCAAACTGATAGTTGCCCGAGAGGTCGCTCTGTGCAAAATCAACGATGTAGTTGTCGACGTAGAGTTCTACCTCCCACTCTGGCTCAGTCTCTCCTGCAACCTGAAACGTCCCGAATGATAGAGGGGAAAGGGTAGAACGGTTTGTCAACTCCAGACCAACTGGTTTTCCGTTCAAGCCATTGATTGGTGGCCCGGAGATATGCCCGACCCGCACCTGACGAAACAGCGTTGAGGAATTGTCGACGTGGTGCCAGTTCCAAGTGATTTCTTCGGGCACTGAAAGTGAATCTCCTCTCCCACCTGTTGCAACTCTCAATCCTCCCCCCAAAAGTTCGGCTCCGAGGTTGAAGGCATAGTTTGCCTCAATCACTCCCGAGTCATTCATTCGCCCGTTGATCTGCCAATCCAACACTCCTCCTTTGAGGGTGCTTCCCCGGTTCTCAACGCGCCTGTCGAACGAAGGACTTTCCGTCAGACTGCGGAGCCGCTTCCGTCCAAGTTCTCTCTTCATATCTCTGATTGCCGGCAACTCGTACTCTGAGTTCAAGCGTACCTCCAGGTCGCGAAAGTTGAATGTGGTGTGCAGGCCAAACAGACTTCCGAAAAGATCACTCCGGAGGTAGAGTCGCTCTTCTGTCACGATCATCTCATCCCCGTCAACCTTCTCTTCCTCTTCACCAACCTGCACCAACCTCTGCACCCCATCTATCCGATAGGGGCGTTCCTCTGTTGGTACTGGGAGGTAACCGCTGATAATCGTTCCCCCCTCGACAATATCGATCTTGATCCGGAGGAGGGAAAAGATGTCGGCAACTGGGAGGAATATCCTCCCCTCACCATCGATTAAGCTCGGGAGAATCCAAGACCCGACACCCGTTACCGACAACCCAACTGAGATCTCTTCGATCTCCGGCGAGGCATCACCTTGAGCTTGAATCCCCAAGTTTGTGTAGAAGAGAAGCATGAGAAGAGCTATAAGATATATCGTGGTAAAGCGGTTCACGGTAAAGTCTGGATAGGGCTGCCGATTGTACTACTTACTCAACTCCAATCTTCCCTCAGTCAAAAGAGTTGAAGAGGTCTCCGACTGACTTTCGTAGGTCACGATCACTCTCCCCTCACTCAGATCAATCCCTTCCGGTAGAGAGAGTGGCAGGCTAAATGAGCGGGTAACGTTCGGCGTGTAGATTGCCACACCACCAATTCCCCCAATTGCCGTCCGCACTCCCGAACTGCTCTCGTGGTAGATGCGGACTGTGCCGTAGACCGAACTGCTCCCCTGACGGTCGAAGGTCATTCTAACCGATGCTCTACCACTATCAGATTTGAGTGTGAGATCGCGCATTGTGACCGAGGCTTCCAGCTCACCTTTGCGGACAATCATTGGAATTGAAACGCCGTAGATCGCCGACAGCTTTACCGAGAATTCCGTTGTAGAAGAGTCTTCATCTCCGGTCAGTGGCTCCACTTTCGGCACAGCTCTGAAGTAGAGGTGGGATCGATATTCTCCATCTGCAAGGTCGGCAGGCGTGCGGAGTTGCACGCGCACGTTCTGTGTCTCACCCGGCGGAATCGTTACCTCTCGTGGGAAGAAGCGAATCAGATCAGTTGCGAAGAGTTGTCCTTCGTCCGGTGTCGTGATTACTTCTAAGTTCCCCTCGCTCGTCATCCGATACTGGAGTACCGACATCCGGTACGTTGCCGTGTCGCTTCCACGATTTATCAGGGTAAGAACTTCGTTCCGCTTTCCCCCCTCAAAGAGCGTTCGCGTCGGGGTTACCAGAAGGTCACCTGGTCCCTGAGCCGACGCACTCAGGTGAAGTGTGGCCAGAAGAGTGAGGGTGGTAGCGATCAACCGTTCTACGTTCAGCGTTGCCTTCATAATGATTCCTACTGTATGAGATGTGATGGAAAAATTGACGATGTAGTTGTAGTTCCGACCCGCTCTGCCCTTGCCTCTCCTCTTTCTCTCTTTTGATCGCGGCTCACCCGCATGGGAGGGAAAAGCCGCGATCAAAAGAGAGGGGCTATCAGTCCTGCACTGATGCCCCTCTCACCCTCATCACTCTCCTCCTTGCGATCGATTATTGATACTGTACCGAGACTTCGAACGAACCGATGTAGCGACCAGTTGCTTGATTCGGGCCGACGTTTAGCGTGCCACCGACATCGAAGGATTCTGCTCCCTGTGTGTCGAGCGTTCCAGCCCCCTCGGTGTAAGAGAAGTCTGTGACTGTCATCGTCTCGTTCCCACCATTCCGATTAAGCGTTGCGGAGCTTGGCAGTGAGATTGAGTAGAGATAGTCGGCCTCACCTGTCGTCTCGAACTGCGCTGCCTGATAGTTGCTGTTCTGTCCTTGCGTTACACCGCTGTAAGAGATGTTTCCACTGTTCGGGTCGATTGTCACCATTCCACCTTCAGCCGAGCGAACAATAGAGCCGAAGTTCAAGTCGAGCACTTTCTCGAGCGAGATGCCGGAGACGATCTTTGCCTCTGCGTCGGCTGAGGCCGAAGCACTGCTCTGTGCCTGTGCGGCGGTGTTCAGAGCAAACATTCCGGCGATTGCGAGAGCTGCCGAGAAGAAGAGCGTGCGGTAGTTGATTTGCTTTTTCATTTTGGATACCTCCAGATAATTGAATTGTGGTTATTGATACTTGGCGTTTTGCCGTTTGGAAAGAGATACTCCAATCTGCGTGCCGAAGGTTAGAAAGTGGGAAAAAAGCCTAAAAACGAAGGTCGGGACTTCTGAAAAGTGTCCGGTTATCGGACAGATTCCGGGAATCGGACAATGCTGGGTTCTGCGCCCGCACTCGTAAGTGGGAATAGAAGGCTTCGTAAAAGGGGGAAGGGGATTCGTGCAGATAGTAAAAGGCATTATCCGTTATATTCACGGTCGCATAGTATCAGCGGTTCACTTCTATCGAGAGTAATGAGGTCACGTGGTCGGGTATGGTCGGGGGTATTATTTTATCTTCGATGAATCGAGCGAACAGGTCTGGTACTTTCCTGAAGAAGGGAGAGAGAAGCAGTTCGTTTTGATACGTGATTCATCTCAGAACCTATACTGAACTGATTGAAAGACTTTACGCAGAAATAGATAGATCATGCACATTCAACAACGGCTCTGGTCTTCAACCGAAGGTTGGAAGGAAGTAGAAAGAGGAGGAGAAGAAGCAATCTCGCAAAGTTCTTATGAGCTTGTCTTTGCCTTCGGTGCACGAGAAGAGCTGGAGACCTCGGAGCGGTTCCACGAAATACGAGACTTCTACCCGAACGCGCGCATCATTACCTGCTCTACAGCCGGAGAGATTTTAGGGGAGAACGTCTACGATAACACGATTGTGGTTACGGCAATCAAATTTGAGAAGTCAAAGTTCTCAATTACCTCCACCAACATCTCCGGATTCCACGAAAGTGATTCTGCTGGCATGGCTTTAGTCAAGAGTATCTCTCGGGAGAGTCTTGTTCACCTGATGGTGATCTCCGACGGACAGCATGTGAACGGCAGCGAGTTGATTAACGGTATCTCGCGTGGGCTGATGGGGGCTGCGCCAATTACCGGTGGCCTTGCCGGCGACAGTGATCGATTCCAGAAAACGTTGGTTGGGCTGGATGCTCCCCCCGCAGAGGGGAATATCGTCGCCATCAGTTTCTATGGAGAATCACTCAGAGTTGGATATGGTTCGATTGGTGGGTGGGATTCGTTCGGTCCCGACCGCATCGTCACTCGATCCCAAAAGAATGTTCTCTACGAACTGGATGGACAGTCGGCACTCGGTCTTTACAAACAATACCTCGGCGAACTTGCCGACGAGCTTCCCGGCTCGGCACTCCGTTTCCCTCTAAGCATTCGTGATTCAGAGATGGGGGAATCTGTTGTCCGAACAATCCTCTCCATTGATGATGAAGAGGAGTCGATGATCTTCGCCGGTGACGTTCCGCAGGGAGCCTACGCTCGCCTGATGAAGGCAAACTTTGATCGACTGATCGACGGAGCCTCCACCGCTGCCGACCTCAGCTACGAAACACTCGGATCGGTACAGCCGGAACTTGCTCTCCTCGTCAGTTGCGTCGGTAGAAAATTAGTGTTGGCAGGACGTGCCGAGGAAGAGGTGGAGGCTGTTGGCCAGCGGTTGGGTGAGGGGACAGCAATCACAGGCTTCTATTCGTATGGTGAAATATCTCCACTTATCGATTCTCCTCGTTGTGAGCTTCACAATCAGACGATGACGATTACCACTTTTTCCGAACGATGAACCAAAACGGCGGAACCTATAACTCTCTGTTGGAGCGTCAGCTTCGGAAGTATGCCGAGGGGAAGACTATTCCCCCCGAACTTCAACCGTTGATGCAGGCGATCAGCGAATCGTACGATCACTTCGAAGTCGATCGGAAGTTGATTGAACGTTCAATGGACCTCAGTTCCGGCGAACTGTTAGCAGCAAATCGGAAACTATGGCAGGAGAGAGAACGGCAACTCCTTCTCTTGGAAAAGCTACACCAATCATTCTCAGCACTGAACTTAGAGAGGCCAACCGAGAGTGAAGAGGATGAGGGAGAGAGGCTCCTTCAGATTGCCGACACGTTGCGCGAGCAAATTGAACTTCGGCGCGAAGCTGAGGAATTGCTTCAGCAAAGTGAAGAGCGCTTCCGGTTTCTTGCCGAGAATGCCTCCGATATGATTGTCCGCTACGATGCCGACGGTATTTGTCGTTATGTCTCCCCATCCTGCACGCCACTGTTAGGCTATCGTCCCGATGACCTAATCGGGAGAACTGCCTACGACATTATGCACCCGGAGGATCAAGCCCGAGTGCAACGCGCGTTGCTGCTGAACGTGAGTCGAGGAAGGCGTTTCGTCCTCTCTGCCAGAATCAAGCACAACATCTCGGGAGAATATCTCTGGTTCGAGACCTCGGCTCATCCACTTGTTGACTCTGAGACGGGAGCGGTTTACGAGATTCACACAACTGCCCGCAACATCAGCGACAGGAAGCGTGTTGAAGATGAACTTCGGGCGATCTCATCACGACTCGGCGCACTTGTTGAGAATTTAGAGGGGGGAGTGTTAGTAGAAGATGAGAGGCGTCACATCGCAATCCTGAATCAGCCCTTCTGCGATATGTTTCGGATTCCTGCTCCCCCCGGCGTTCTAATTGGTGCCGACTGTGCCGGGGCAGCGGAAGACTCTAAGTCGCTATTCGCTGAGCCTGAGCTCTTCGTCCGCAGGATCGATGATATTCTGGCCAACCGCACCAAGGTTGTTGCCGAAGAGGTTTGCATGGCCGACGGCACAGTGTTGGAGCGGGACTACGTGCCAATCTTTATTGATGAAATCTATCAAGGACATCTCTGGCACTACCGCGACATCACCGAGCGTAAGAGGGCCGAAGATGCGTTGCGTGAGAGTGAGGAACGCTTCCGCCTGTTGGCTGAAACTGCAAGTGATGCAATTATCACGGTCAATCAACAGAGCACTATCCTGTTTGCTAATCGAGCTACTGCAACCATCTTCGGATATGAAGAGGAAGAAGTGCTCGGGAAGAGCTTGGAGATGTTGATGCCAGAATATCTTCGGCACCTTCATAGGAAAGCACTGGAACGGTATGTGGAGACTGGAGTAAAACACCTCTCGTGGCAGGCACTGGAGCTTCCGGGACTTCACAGAGATGGGCACGAAGTTCCGCTGAGTGTCTCTTTTGCCGAGGTTAAGGAGGAGGATCAGATCTACTTCACAGGCATCATTCGGGATGACACTGAGCGGAAGAGAGCAGAGGAGAGTATCAGGGAGCTGAACGAGGAGTTAAAGGAGACGAATCGTTTGCTGAAGATTGAGCGAGATCGCGAGAAGGAACATGTGCGCGTGTTAGAGGAGTTGAACGCGATGAAAAACGAGTTCGTCTCCAGCGTCTCTCACGAACTCCGCACCCCCTTAGCTTCGATTATCGGTTTTGCCCAGACGTTGATGATTGATCCCGATTTGCCGACGGAGACCCGAACCGAGTTCTTGCAGATCATCTACGATGAAGGGGGACGCTTAGCGAAGTTAATTAATGACCTGCTCGACATTGCCCGCATCGAAAGTGGACGAGTAGAGCTGGAGCGGAAGGAGAGCGATCTGGTTCCGCTCCTTAACCGCGCCCTTCAGTCGGTGGCGATGCAGGCAGAGAAGAAGGGAATTCAACTGGAAAATTCTTTTAGTGAGGGGGAGCTGTCGGCGTCGTTCGATCCCGATAGGATGACGCAGATTGTTGTGAACCTTCTGGGCAATGCCGTGAAGTTTACTCCTTCGGGAGGAAGGATTGATCTTCGCGCTGGTTCTGTGAAGGGGGATAGTGGAGGAGAGGACGAGATAGAGATTTCTGTTGCCGACACTGGACTTGGTATCCCTCACGACGATATTCCCCACCTCTTCGAAAAGTTCTACCGTGTGCGCCGTCCCGGACTTGAGATCCGAGGGACTGGACTTGGTCTGGCAATTGTAAAGCAGTTGGTGGAACTACATGGTGGGAGCATCGAGGTAGAGAGCCAGCCGGAACAGGGATCGACTTTTAGAGTGAGAATTCCCAAGCACTGATAACCGTTCCCTTCTCTTTGTGCCTTCTGTCATTCGCTTTTCACTTGTTGAGTGAGAGATGCGGTCAAGAGAGGAGGGGGGACGTAACTGAGTTCCAACATCATGATAACTAATCCTCAAGTACTGATTGTTGAAGATGAGCCGAGTATGCAGATCCTCCTGCGCCATCACCTGTCGCGTGCAGGTTTCGAGGTAACGATGGCCTCGAACGGACTGGAGGGGAAGAGTCTGCTTGAAGAACAACGCTTTGATGTGATCTGCTCTGATGTGATGATGTCGGGCATTGATGGAATCGAGTTGTGCCGGTGGGCGAAGGAAGAGGAACGCCTGCGTGATATTCCCTACATTCTTCTCTCCTCCCGTGCTCAACATGTCGATATGGAAGCTGGCTTGAAGGCCGGAGCCGATGTCTACCTGACGAAGCCTTTCGATGTGGCCAAATTGGTAGAGATGTTGGAGGGGTTGGTTGGAAAAGACAAGTAGAAGGTAAGAGCTGGAAGATAGAAAAATCGAGGTAGGGGAAGACTCTATGTTGTTACTGACAAGAGAAGAATAGCTATCACTACGCAGAGCCTGTGTTGAACTCTCAATAAAGAACCGTCCCCACTATGCAAACTGCACTGATATATGTTGTTGACGATGAGCTGCCGATCCGCCGTCTGCTCGAACACTGGTTGGTGACCAAGTGGGGTTATCGAATGGAGCAGTTCGGCGATGCAGAATCATGTCTTGAGGCCTTAGATCAACAACCCGACCTTATAATCTTAGACATTATGCTCCCCGGCATGAGTGGTGTGGATGCGCTCCGAGAGATCAAAGGTCGAGTCCCCGACATGCCGGTGATTATGCTCTCGGCGCAGGGACAGATTGAGGTAGCTGTGGAAACGCTGAAGCTTGGTGCAATCGACTACTTCCCGAAGACAATCGACCTAACGAAGTTGGAGAATGCTGTCCGAAATGGACTGGAATTGCACCGACTGAAACGTGAGGTTGGAGAACTTCGCCAGCTTGTCTCGAAGAGCCACTACGCAACCGTTGTAACGCAGGATAGTGCAATGGATCCCGTTCTACGTCTCGTCGACAAAGCGAAGGGGAGTGACATCTCAGTCTTAATTCAAGGTGAGAGTGGAACCGGAAAGGAGGTGATTGCCAGAGCCATTCACTACAGTGGAAAGCGGAGTGAGGGGCCGTTCGTTGCAGTGAACTGTGCAGCGATCCCGAAAGATTTGTTGGAGAGTGAGATGTTCGGTCACGAGAAGGGAGCCTTTACCGGCGCGGTTGAGAAGAAGATCGGGAAGTTTGAGGGGGCAAATGGTGGAACGCTCTTCTTAGATGAGATTGGAGAGATGGAAGTAAACTTGCAGGCGAAGTTGCTTCGCGCAATTCAGGAACGGCAGTTTGAGCGAGTGGGGGGGAACCAGACGATGGAGGCGGACGTTCGGATCATCTCGGCAACCAACCGCGATTTGCTGAAAGCCTCGCGAGCTGGAACGTTCCGCGAAGACCTCTACTATCGCCTCGCAGTCTTCCCAATTCAATTGCCTCCCCTTCGCGCTCGCCGCTCCGATATCCTCCTGCTTGCCGAGCACTTCTTGGTGAAGTTTACCGAGCGTGAGAAGAAGAAGGTGGGGGGCTTTGCCCGGTCGGCACTGAAGATGATTCACAACTATCCCTGGCCCGGAAATGTACGGGAGTTGGAGAGTGCAATAGAGCGTGCTGTTCTCCTCTGTGAGGGAGAAACAATTACGCCAGAAGACCTTCCCCTCACCATTCAAGCCTTTGCAGATGGAGAATCTGTTGACCTTCCCCAACCATCAATTTTCGACGAGCTACACGAAATCGTTCCTCTCGAAGAACTGAAAGAGCAAGCGGTGCGGCACGCACTGGAGATCACCGACGGCAACATCCGCGAAGCAGCAACCCGTCTGCAAGTCAGCCGCTCGACCATGTACGAGTTGATGAAGAAGTATGGGTTGTAGGAGAACGCTGAGAGTTAATCCAAATCTTTGCGGATAATCCACCTCCAAGGCAGCTCCACAGCTTTCGAGATACCAACTCTTGGGGTTGTCTCCACCATTCGGTTCGGAACCGGCTCCCCTTGCAGGAGTTTGATTGGAGAGTGAGGGGTGAGGAGGTCAAGTCCATTATGCTCTGGGCCAATGCCGAGTGCTCGGGTTAGTTTCCCCGGCCCGTTTGCCAGATCACGGTCGCGCACCTTCGTTCCTCGACGTTCTCGCATCACCTCAATTCCCTCAACCGGCTCAATTCCCCGCAAAAGGACTGCCTCGCCGTATCCTTCCCTCCCGGCAACGATGTTCACGCAGTGGTGCATTCCGTAGATGAAGTAGACGTAAAGTCGGCCTCCATTTAGGAACATCGCCTTATTCCGTTCGGTTTTTCCACGGTAACAGTGGCTGGCTGGTTCTTCCTGTCGGTAGGCTTCTACTTCGACGATGCGGCCTGAGGTGTATGAGCCTGCAATTCTGGTTTCTAAGATGCACCCGAGGAGGTCACGGGCGAGTGCTAGGGAGTCTCGGAGAAAGAAATCGCGGGATAACATTGTTGATTGTCAGTTTTAGAGGGCACGCAAAGGCGCAAAGACGCAAAGAAGGGTGACTTTCTGAGTTCTGAATTGATCGGCTTGACCCATCTGCCAATCACGACGCAACCTAAAGAGTTACGCCTACCATGCCTTCCCCACCAATCCACTCCCCCACTCACGAACTCACACACTTCACTCCGCACTCTCAACTCATAACTCTATGAACTCTCACATTCTTGTTCTTGCGCACTCGGCTTCTTAGAGGTATGTTGGCTCTCTTTGTTTTGTAACGCTATCGATAACGCATGAACAATATCCGCAATTTCTGCATCATCGCTCACATAGATCACGGCAAGTCAACTCTTGCCGACCGGTTGTTGGAGTATACCGGGGCGATCACGAAGCGGGAGATGACAAACGCCCAGATTCTGGACAATAATCCGCTGGAGCAAGAACGTGGGATCACGATCAAGCTGCACGCGATTCAGATGAACTATATCCGGCCCAAAGAGACCGGTGATAAGTCAGTCTACACACTCAACCTGATTGACACGCCGGGGCACGTCGACTTCAGTTATGAGGTCTCTCGTTCGCTGAAGGCGTGTGAGGGGGCACTTCTGATTGTAGATGCCACGCAGGGAGTGGAAGCGCAGACGATTTCGAACCTCTACTTGGCAATTGATGCCGATTTGGAGATTATTCCGGTCATCAACAAGATCGACCTTCCGGCAGCCACCACCACGCTGGAAACAGTGAAGGCGCAGGTGATGGACTTGATTGGGTGCAAGGAAGAAGAAATTATTCTTAGCTCCGCGAAGTCGGGAATTGGCATCCACGAGATTCTCGAAGCTCTCGTCGATCGCGTCCCTCCACCGAAAGGTGATCCAGATGCCCCACTTCGCGCCTTGATTTTCGACTCTGTCTTCGATCCATACCGTGGAGCTATCGCCTACGTTCGCGTTGTTGACGGGGTGATGCGGAAGGGGGATGAGATTATCATGATGCACAGTGGGAAGAAGTTTGAAGTAGATGAGTGCGGACTGTTGCGCATGAAGCGAGTGCAGGGAGCCGAAATCTCCTGTGGTTCGGTTGGCTACTTCACTGCCTCGATCAAGGATGTAAAGGATACAAAGGTTGGCGACACCGTAACTCTGGCACGAGGGGGAGCCGAGAACCCAATCCCGGGTTATCAAGAAGTGAAGCCAATGGTCTTTGCCGGCATCTACCCTGCCGATTCTGACGACTACGAGGCACTCCGCGACGCGCTCGATAAACTGGCTCTGAACGATTCTTCTCTCGTCTTCGAGCCAGAAACCTCAACAGCTCTCGGTTTCGGCTTCCGGTGCGGGTTTCTTGGACTTCTCCACATGGAGATTGTGCAGGAACGATTGGAGCGGGAGTTCGAGCAGACAATTGTCACGACTGTTCCGAACGTACAGTACCGAGTCACAAAAAAGAGTGGCGAAGAACTGAAAGTGGACAACCCTGCGAAGATGCCAGCAGTTGGTGATATTGAAGGCATTGCCGAGCCATTCATCCGGGCACAAATTATCTGTCCTTCCGACTATATCGGCCCGGTCACCAAGCTCTGCATGGAGCGTCGAGCAATCTTCAAGGATACGAAGTATCTTTCGCAGGATCGTGTCGACATGAGCTTCGAGCTTCCACTCGGTGAGGTAATTTTCGATTTCTACGACCGCCTAAAGTCGATCTCACGAGGATATGCCTCCTTCGACTACGAGGTGATTGACATGCGTGAGGAAGATCTTGTGAAGGTTGACATTCTCTTGAACGGCGATAAGGTCGATGCTCTCTCCTTGATCGTCCACCGCTCAAAATCCTACCATTACGGACGGAAATTGTGTGGTAAGTTGAGAGAGTTGATTCCACGCCAGATGTACGAGGTCGTGGTGCAAGCTGCAATTGGTGCAAAGGTGATTGCGCGCGACAGTATCCGAGCGATGCGGAAAGATGTAACCGCAAAGTGTTACGGTGGTGACATCTCGCGTAAGAGAAAACTCCTCGAAAAGCAGAAGGAGGGAAAGAAGCGAATGAAACAGGTCGGCTCCGTCGAGATTCCGCAAGAGGCCTTCCTCGCAGTTCTGTCGATGGATGATGACTAATTATAAGTTCGTAGAGTGTGTAGAGTTGAGAGTTTATAGAGTGGAGTGTATGGGTTCGTGAGTGTGGGAGTGTATGAGTAAGGATGATATGATGGTAGCCGCAACACTTTAGGTTGCGTCAGGATTGGTAGAGGGGACAGTCAAGGCTATCAATTCAGCACACATGAAGTGGAAGAGTTCGTGAGTGCGGGAGAGGATGAGTGGGGAAGGCGTGGTAGCCGCAACACTTTAGGTTGCGTCAGGATTGGTAGGGGGACAGTCAAGGCTATCAATTCAGAACACATGAAGTGGAAGAGTTCGTGAGTGTGGGAGTGTATGAGTGGGGAAGGCATGGTAGCCGCAACTCTTTAGGCTGTGTCGGGAAATGTAGGGGTTGCCGAGTCTATCAACTCAGAACTCAAGGAGTTAGAACTCTCCTTTGCGTGAGTAACTTCCTTTCCCTCCACCCCGTAAGGGAAGCCTTGTTGAAAAAGAAACTATAGAGATAACGACATCCTGTATATCAGAACATAGAGAACGAGTTGATGAATCCTGAAGAACGCAAACAGATCCTTACCGGTAAGGGAAAGAAAGTCCAGCGGAACCCAAAGCAGGCAGATAGTGCACAGCCGGGCGAAGGAGACCCCAAGGGAAAAGGAAAGGGTAAGGAACGCCAGCAGCCGATGACTTGGCAAGAAGTGACAGTCTCCTGGGCAAAGACAATCCTTGGTGCACTCCTAATTGTGATGGTCGTCAACGGTCTGCTGATCCAATCGTTCGTCGTTCCAACTGAGTCGATGGAGGGGGAGGTTCTGGCCGGAGATTTCTTGTTCGTCAACCGTTTTATTTACGGCGGTTCTACACCGCAGACTATTCCTTTCCTAAACATTCCACTCCCCTACCTAAAGCTTCCCGGTCTGCGCGATCCTGAGAAAGGGGATGTGATTGTCTTTATCTATCCAGGTGACCGGGATCAAGTTGAGGCAACAGACTTTCAATACTACCTAAAACGGTGCGTGGCTACAGCCGGAGATACCTTAGAGGTTCGAAACGGAGTTGTTTACGTTAACGGCGTGAAAGAGGTTCCCCCGTCGAAGGTTCAATATGTGCGAAACCATGGTGTTCGTTCCGATGAGATATATACCACCTTCCCTCGTGGGCGGCAGTGGACGCACGATAACTGGGGACCGATGCGAATTCCGAAAGAGGGGGACGTTATCGCGCTGAACGACACAAACTATCAGGGTTGGGAGATCTTTATCGAGCGGGAAGGACACGACATCCGGCGGTCGGGGGGGATCATAGAGATCGACGGGCAGACTGTCGACTCCTACACTGTTGAACGTGACTACGTCTTCGGTATGGGTGATAACCGAGACAACTCGCTCGACAGTCGATTCTGGGGCTTTGTCCCAGTGGAGAACGTTGTCGGCACACCGTTGATCGTCTACTGGTCGTGGCAGAATAAGGATGCAGCAAGCCACGAATATTCCATCGGCGAAAAGCTCGGTCGCATTCGCTGGGATCGCATCTTCAACAGTGTTGATTAAAGTTCGGCTTACAAGTCTAAAAAGGGAAAGAGTTTCGCGAAGTAAGGCATTGTTCATTGCAAGAGACTATCCGCACTGCAAATGAACCAGACCGATCATACAGAAGAATCGGTGGAGGCAGGTGGGGCGGTAATTGCAGGAGAGGAAAAGTCTCCATCCGATGCGTTTCGCAAACTCCTCTGGGGTACTGGATATTCCCTGTTGGGGTTGTTGATTCTGCGAACCTTCGTCTTTGCACCTTACGCCATTCCAACAAGGTCAATGGAACCGACGATTCTTTCCGGAGATGCAGTCCTCATTAATCAGTTGCCCTACTATATCCGCACACCAGAGTTCTTTCCCTTCACTCACTGGCCTATCCCTCACCTTGAGTTGGGGGGGCTTGGGAGTCTTGAGCGTGGAGATATTGTCCTCTTTCGCTCTCCCGAACTTTACGTGAGTGAGGATCATTCAACTCTTTTCAAACGTGCCGTTGCTCTTCCCGGAGATACAGTTGCTCTGGTTGAAGGAGTGATTGTCGTCAATGGGAGAGAACCTGAGCCTCTCTCTCTATCGACAGTTCGCCGCGAGCCGATGGATGTGAAAAAGGCCTGGCCTCTGCTCCGAAAAAGGAAGATGGTGATTGTCCCCTACAAAGGATATGAACTACCACTCGATTCGATAACTGCCGAAGCTTGGAAAGATGTTCTCTACGCCGAAGGTGTCAACGTCACCTACAAAAACCGGATAGTCTTTATCAACGGCGGCCCTGCAACCCGCTACCGTTTCAAGCAAGATTATTTCTTTGCGCTCGGCGATAACTCCGCCAACAGCCGCGACAGTCGCCACTTCGGTTTTATCCCATATGAAAATTTAATCGGAGAGGCAATAATGATTTTCTGGTCGAGTGGAGAAGATGGAATTCGGTGGGGAAGGATAGGAAAAAGAGTGGAGTAGAGTTCGTAGAGTTGAGTGTATGAGTGTGGGAGTTCGTGAGTGTGAGAGTGTAGGAGTACCGACCGGTCTTCAGTCTTCGCCCGGATTGGTAGAGGTTGGCAAGTCAAGGAGTCGAAAGTTGGATCTCTTCTTTGCGACTTTGTGCGCTCTCTTTGTTCATAAAACCTGAGGAGTTGAACGAGACTATATGAGTACATTCAGGAAGATAATGGTGTTGATAGGTGCTGTTTGCGCACTATCATGTTCGAGAGAGCAGGGTGCTGATCTCTATCAGAGAACAGAGAGCCTGCCGAAAGATTCATTCACTCTACCCTACCGATTTGTAGAGCCTGCTGACGTGCCTGAAACGGGAACAGTTTATGGTAGGATTGATCGTGTTTGGTTGATAAATCGGGGTGATCCTCGTAGCCCGCAGCCTTCCTATAATGTCGATGTTGATTTGCTCCTCTACACGCAGGATGATGATGCCATCGCTGCCGCTCAAGAACGGGGAGAAGCAGAAGTCGATATTGGGGAGAATGGGGATACAACGTACTTCGTATACAACGACTATTTTGTCGTTAACGATAGGAGCGAAGTGAAGAAACTTACTGTAGCTGCGCAGGCTACCGTTGAGTTCTGGTATAGCCAAGCAGATCAAAGCTTGGAGGAAGCGAAGGGAGACGTTGAACTTCTGATCACAAAGAAAACCGACTATCGTTCCGCTATCTTCCGCTTCGAGTTGCATGATGGTATTGTCACCCGAATTAACGAAGTCTACATCCCCTGAGAATAGCTTTACCCCCACTTTGAACTTTTCATTTTGAATTCCACCATGTCTGGTCTCTACATACACATACCGTTCTGCGAGAAGAAGTGCATCTACTGTAGCTTCTACTCAATTGAGTCTTTTGCAAACAAGGATCGTTTCCTCGATGCCTTGCACCGGGAGATTGCGCAGTCGGGAGAAATCCCGTCGACGAGAGGGGAGCGGGAGGAGATTCGGACGATCTTTTTCGGCGGCGGGACACCCTCGATGCTCTCTCCCGATGAGATGAGTGCAATTCTCAGTTCGCTGCGGACTGCACACACAGTTGTAGAGGATGCCGAGATCACGATGGAGTGCAATCCGGGTGCGCTGAACCGTGATTGGTTGGAAGGATACCGCGAGGGGGGAATCAACCGACTAAGCTTCGGTGTGCAGTCATTCCACGACGATGAGTTGCAGTTCCTAAGCCGCATCCACACCGCAGCCGAGGCCGAAGAGAATATCCGGATCGTCCGCGATGTTTTCGACAACGTCTCGCTCGATATGATCTTTGCACTGCCGGGACAGACTCCCGAACGTTGGCACTACAATCTTGAGCGAGCGGTCGACCTTGGAACCGATCACATCAGTGCCTACTCTCTCATCTTTGAAGAGGGCACACCTCTGAACGCAATGCGATTGAAGGGGAAGGTAAACCCCGCTCCGAACGATCTTGAAGCCGACATGTACGAAGAGACTGTAGAGTTCCTGGCTCAACACGGTTTGGAGCAGTACGAGACGAGCAACTACGCGAAGCCGGGCTACGCCTGCCGACACAACATCGGCTACTGGGAACGGAAGAGCTATACCGGTTACGGCCCATCGGCTCACAGCTTCGCTCGTCGTGGAGTGTTGGGGAAACGCTGGGCAAACGTCTCCAGTCTGAACGCCTACCTCGAATCAATTGAGTCGGGAGGAAGTCCGGTGATTATGCGGGAGGAGTTGACTCCCGAGCAGGGGATGGAAGAGATCGTGATGTTAGGACTCCGCTACCGAGGGATTAACCTTCACGACTTTAAAGAGGCTGTTGGCGAAGAGTTGACGAGCGTTGCAGCCGACAGAGTAGAATGGTTGTTGAACGAAGGCTTCGCTCTGCTCGATGAAGATTCCCTGCGACTTACGGCGAAAGGAAGTATCTTTGCCGACCGGTTCGCTCTGGAGATTATCGAGGCGACCGAACGATCCCGTCAACTATCTTCGATATAGAGTAGATCAGGTGGAGCATCAGCGTCGCAACGTACATCGAACACTCGCGTTCCTCTCGTTCCTCGTTCCGTTCGTTACCTACTATCTGACGGCTTGGCCGTCGATTTCACCCGGTGATGCCGGTATCCTTGCTGCCGCAGCCTCTGGGGGGCAAGTCCTCGACGCTCCGGGTGCTCCTCTCTGGGTTACTATTGCTGGAGCTTTCGTCAACATCCTTCCCGGCGATCCGGCTCGACTCCTCGTGATCTTCTCCGCTATTTGCGGAGCGCTTAGCGCAATGCTTCTCTATCTTCTAACAACATCGCTCTTATCTTCTCAGTATGAAATCTCAATCGGGGATGATAGAAGTCAGAGTGATAGTGAAAGTGGTGAGGGTGAAGAAGAGAGTAATGAAGAGATAACATCACCTCCTGCCCCGAATCCTCCGAACATCGTTGGAGGGATTGCCGGGTGGGGAGGATTTGTTGCCGCCCTCTCCTTCGCTTGGTTCGACTCACAGTGGAGAAACAGCACAGAGATTACCACCCACTCAGCCGGGACCCTTCTGGTGATCCTGACACTTTGGGGAGTGGTAGAATGGTATCGGGGTCGCCAGTTAGGGAGTGAGCGGAGCACACTCTGGCTTCTGCTCGCAGCTTGGTCGCTCGGTCTTGCGCTCGGTGTCGACCAAATTGCCCTCGCAATCCTTCCAGCCGCCGCTCTTCTCATCTGGATCGTGCAGTTTATTCCGGAGGGAGGAGACTCTCCACGCTTCGTTCTCAGTGGAACACTCGGGATGTTTGGTCTTCTCTTGCTGTGGCACTTCCTCGCCTTCGACTATTTCTTCTTAGCTCTGTTAGCAGGACTTCTTGCGGCCTTGATTGCCTCCTTCACTCCGAGGTTACGGAAGGGAGCACTTGCCACCACGTTTGTTCTCCTTTTTCTCTTGGGAGGATATACCACCTACATTCAAGTCGTCATTCGGTCGGAGGCTCACCCTCCACTTCGCTTCGTTGAGCAAGAAGCAATTTCCGAGGGAAAGGTTGACCTTCTCAGTTATGCTAACACTCCAATCAGCGTAACTCCACGTGGCAGCGCGCAGCCGGATGCCTCTCTATCGTACACTGTCGGTCACCTTTACACCCGCTATCTCCTTTGGAATCTTGTGGGGAGGATAAGTGATGTTGTTGGATCACCCGCACTTCTCTTCTCTGTCTCAGATCAGGAGCAGGATGAGTTTATCTTCCCTTCCAGTCGGCAAGAAAGTTTTCCGATTCACTTTTACGCTCTCCCACTTCTCCTTGTCTGCATCGGTTTTGCCTACCACTTCCGCCACGACTGGCGCACAGCCTTGAGCATGATTGCCGGATTCCTCGCTCTCGGCCCTCTTCTTGCCCTCTACCTTTATCCCGTGCCCCCCCTCGCTTTCGAAATTGACAATCTCTTCGCCTCCTCTCTCATCTTCCCCGCAATCTGGATTGGCTTCGCCACAACTGGGATTGCCGGAAGTTTGCTGAACTCTGTAGCGAGTGAAGAGAAGAGAAAAGGTGGGAAAGAAAATGTAGTGATGGGAGGCGTCCTCTTATGCTTTCTGATTGCCCCGTTGAACCTCGTCTGGAGTGGGTGGGAGTTCCACAGTCGCAGGGATAACTACCTCCCCCACGACTTTGCTCAGAATCTACTTGTCAGTTGCGATTCGAATGCGGTTCTCTTCGTAGAGAATCGTCGCGCTGCATCTCCTCTCTACTATTTGCAAGATGTCGAGTCGCTACGTCGCGACGTTCGCGTTGTTGAGATCGATCGACTCAACCTTTGGTGGTATCGCGATCAGTTGGGAGGCGAACGGAGTCGGGACGCGCTTCCACTTGCGACGAGTCTGCCAGCAGGGAAACTTGTGAAGCCCCCTTTAAACGACCGAGTTGATTCGGCCCAGCGAGTTCCCCTGAGGGTTCGCCAAGATAGTACCGGACTCACCGACACACTCTGGTGGGCTTGGCGAGGAACCGAAGTCGATTCTGGCTTGGTTCGTTACAGTCTGCGCGAACAGGTGATTAAAGACATTGTTGAGCAGAATATCGGCGAGAGACCGATCTACTTTGCCATCACAGTTCCATCAAAGTGGTGGGGAGGGTTGGAGCGGTTCTTCCGGTGGGAGGGAATGGCTTTGCGTGTAGTGCCAGAGCGAGGGTTGAAGAAGGTGGAAGGGTTCTCCGAGTTTGCGATCAACCACGACAAGATGCGCTCTCTCCTGATGCCAGAAGGGGAGGGGGGATTCCGTTTTCGAGGATTGAACGATCCTGACGTTGGCTTCGGTTTAGAGGAGCGGCAATCGATTACCTACTACCGTCGCGCCCTGTTAGCACTGGCTGCCGATGGGATGAAGAATCGATCCGACACGGCAGAGGCCGTTGCACTGCTCGATGCGTTAGATCGATCGATTTCCATCGACATCTTCCCGATGCCTTATTGGATGGGAGCAGTTGTCGCCTCGCTCTACCGAGATGCGGGAAATCGTGAGGGGACAGAACGCTATGCAGAGCATACGATAGAGCAGGCTGAGAGAGTTGGGGATGCGTGGCGGAACCATCCGGTAGACAGACGCTACAATCCCTACCAGATACGTGCCCGAATGCACGCACTTCTCGGTGACTACGACAGAGCAATTGAGAGCTACCGCTCGATGAGTCGCGATGTGGAATCCGATCCCGTGCTTCGTGGGTTGATCGAAGAACTTCGGGTGGAGCGGCATTTAGTGAAGGGAGATTCTGCTGCGGCAATTCGGGAGTTACGGGAAATCATTGCTGCCTACGGCTCGCCGAACAACCCTGCCCTACAAAACAATCTGAGTGCATGGCAGCAGATGTTAGGTGAGATGGACGGAGGAGCCGATACGTCGGCAAACTAAGGCTGAGATGCTATAGAGACAGCACGTGAAGTCTGTACAATGGAGAAATATTCTACCCTTGGTGTTCTTGGTGGTTATCCTTTGCGAGGATAGCACAGCATACCAGTTGCTGCTCATACCAGTATTGTGCGTTGCAACGAATTTTACCTCTCCCTTTATCCCTCTCTTCACTCAATACTCATATCTTTAGTTCAGAAATCAATAATCTCATTCAAAAACATTAGGAGAGACAATGTCTGAAAAGAAAATCATCGCAATTGTTGGAGCAACCGGTGCACAGGGGGGCAGCCTTGCGGAGGCCATTCTGAGCGATCCAGATAGCCAGTTCAGTGTGCGGGCCATCACGCGGAATGCTTCTTCTGAAAAAGCTAAGGCACTTGCCGCGAAAGGGGCTGAAGTTGTAGAGGCGGATGTCGAAAACGTGGAGAGTTTGAAGAAGGCGTTCGACGGAGCCTACGGAGCCTTCTGCGTCACCTTCTTCTGGGAGCACTTCTCACCGGAGAAAGAGCTTGCGCACGCCAAGGGAATGGCCGATGCAGCGAAGGAGGCAGGAGTTCAACATGTGATCTGGTCCACGTTGGAAGATACCCGCAACTGGGTTCCGTTAGAGGATGACCGGATGCCAACGCTGATGGGAGCCTACAAAGTTCCTCACTTCGACGCGAAGGGAGAGGCTGACAACTATTTCACTGGGCTTGGTTTACCAGTGACGTTGCTGCGGACATCCTTCTATTGGGATAACTTGGCTTACTTCGGCATGGGGCCAGCAAAGGGACCTGATGACAACCTCTACTTCAACCTTCCAATGGGAGATAAGAAGTTGCCGGGAATTGCAGCGGAAGATATTGGGAAGTCGGCCTACGGCATCTTCAAGGCAGGACCCGAGTACATCGGAAAAACTGTTGGTATCGTTGGTGAAAGTCTTACTGGCGCGGAGATGGCGAACTCCCTCTCTAAGGCCTTGGGCACGAACATTACCTACAATGCCGTTCCACACGACGTCTACAGGAGTTTCGATTTTCCTGGGGCAGATGATTTAGGGAACATGTTCCAATTCAAGCACGATTTCGAAGAAGAGTTTGTTGGTGCTCGAAGTGTAGAGACCACCAAGGCATTGAATCCATCGCTTCAGTCTTTTGATGCCTGGCTCCAGAAGAACAAAGAGAATATCCCGATGCCGTAGGGATCTAATCGTAAATTGAAATCTTCTTGCAGGTGCGTCAGGGAGCGTAGCGGTATAGAGGCAGTTGGGTGATTGCTTGTGGTATTTCAAGAGGAGTTGACCGGAAGGAAGTGAATCACCACCAAGAAGCTATCGTAGTTACGTGCCGACTTTTACAGAGGTTACGTAACCTGACGCACCTGCAATTGAAGTAAACATCATCAATCACTCTGTAATCGTGATGATCTGACAATCTGGTTGACTTCCCGACGAAGCATCAAGAAGCATTCTCAGGACGCGGAGATTCACGAACAGAAGAACCAAGAACCGCAATGAGTTATTGGCATTGTAAACCCTCCATGAGTATTGCGAGCAAGTATGTGCAAGTGCTCGTGTTTTTGATATTGTCAGTCGTTTTGGAAAACTCGTTTTGTGTTGTAGCTACCAATGCACAGGAAATCAAAGAAATTGAGTTGACAACCTATGAAGAGAACAACTTTAACTGGATTGTCTTCTTCCCTGACGACGAGCATCTTCTTACGACACAAGATGACCAACCCTTGCGACTTTGGAGTATAGATTTTTTGCTAGGTGAGCCACAGCCTCTTACCAATGATACGCTTCGGCAAAAAGATGAGCCTTTACGCTTTAACCATGATAGTTCGCTGATCTTGCGCTACAATTATTATTCAATCAATGTCTATGAGACTGATACGTGGAAGCTCCGGTTCTCGATCCAGAGAATTAAGGATTATGCTATCGTCGACGCTAGGCTCCTTTCCAAGACAAATGAGCTATGGGTACTCTATCCCTACAAAGTACACGTTCATGATTTGACGACAGGAGAGTTCAAGCGGGAGATACTTCCGATATCAGGTTCGGCTGACTTTTTCCACATAGGTTTTGCAATAAGTCCGGATGAGAGTAAGGTAATCATGTATAATACATTATTTCCGAGAGATTCTATACAGTGTATTGACATAGCAACGATGAGAGAAGAGTGGAGAATAGGCTCATGGTCATTCTATCGTGACATGCAGTTTAGTCCGGACGGAAACCGAATTTTGGTAAGGCACAATGGCACAGAATTTAGTCCAGTTAACGACGCAGTACAGGAACTCTCGACAGCAACCGGTGAGGTCATCAACACGATCTACACTGCCGAGATCGAGAATGTCGGGAGTGCGCGCTACAATCGAGACGGATCGTTAATCCTTATTCTTCCTTTATACAAAGAAGGGAATATCGAGATAGCTAATGTTGCTACCTCACAGTCATACAAGATTGCTAAGTATGTCTTCCCATCTGCATCACAGAGTTTCGCAATCCACGGAGAGTTCAGTTCCGACAGCAGATACATCGCGGTTGCTGGTTACCTTGGCTTCGGCCTCTGCGAAGTCCCGGAGATATCAGCGGTTGCTGGTTCGGATGTAGAGTTAACTAATGCACTATTCCCAGCAACACCCAATCCGTCGCACGGTCTGGTGACGATCCGGTTTCAGGTTGCAGAACGTTCAGGCGTTCGGCTTGCACTCTACAACGCGCTTGGAGTTGAAATTGCAGTATTGGAGGAGGGGGTGTATGAACCGGGAAAGCATCAGTTGTGGTATCAGAGTGACGAGTTACCTGCAGGGCAATACTACATCGTGATGCGAGTTGGTGCGGAAATGCGATATCAACCTCTACAGGTATTTCATCAGACTCTGTAGCTCATCTGAAGAGTTGAGCTATTCAACGTAAGATCAAAAGTCTATGTCGAACACCCGTCATGACCCAGCGCAACAACTCTACAACCGCTATCGAGAGATGTCCGATGAGGGATTGGTTGCTCTCTATCGTGAGGGGGGATTTACGGCGGAGGGGGAGGCAACAATACTTCGAGTGCTGAAGGAAAGGGGACTTGATCGAGCAGAGCTGCTTCTCTCATCAGTAGATGAGAAGGTTGTAGAAGAGCCTGTTGCCTCAGGTCCAAGTGGGTTGGGGGGATGGCTCATTTTGCTCTTCATCAATCTCTCTTGGAGTCTGCTGATCGGCCTCTTTCGGCTACAGAGTAACTACCTCTCTCTCTTTACTGATGGAAGGTGGACTCAACTAAGTGATCCGGCCAGTCCGCACTACGATTTCCTTCTGAGCATGATCATTCTCTGGGAGATGGTATTCGAGCTTGCTCTGATGACCATGATCGGCGTTCTGATCTTCCTCTTCTTTCGTAAATCTTACCTGTTCCCCAAAGTCTATATCTGGACGTTGGTCGCCTCGGTTGTCTTTTCAATCAGCGATGGAATAACCCTCTCGGTTCTTTACGGGGAAAATTATTTGGGGAGTTTGGAATGGATTGCTCGTTCTGCTATCTGGATTGCCTACGTCTCTTTATCCAAACGAGTAAAGAATACGTTCACGCAAGGGAGAAAGAAGAGAGAATCGATTGATTTACATGAGAGGGAAACCCTGCCGGAACAACCAAAGCCGTTCGAGCGTTTGGATATCTTCAACCAGTGGGCGGAGAATTATAACCCATCATCTTCCAATGTCGACTTCCCGTTTCAGGGATATGATGAGGTGCTCGATCAAGTGGTGGAGCAGGCCGACCCGACTCCCGCCGCTTCAGTTCTCGATCTCGGTATCGGCACGGGAAACCTTGCCGTCCGATTCCTCCCGTTCGATTGTGCCATTACTGGGATAGATTTCTCGGAGAAGATGCTCCAGCAAGCTGCCGAGCTTTTGCCCGACGCCGAGTTGATTCAAGCCGACCTCACTGCGCCATTCCCGCCAGAACTGAACCGGCAATTCGACCTGATAGTTGCTGGGTACGTTCTCCACGAGTTCGACGACCAAGTGAAGCTCTCACTGATCGAACGGCTCGTCCAGAACCACCTAAAGCCGAAGGGGCGAATTGTGATTGGGGATATCTCCTTCCCAAATGGAAAGATCAGAGAGCTGGCAGAAGAGCGTTGGCGACACCTCTGGGATCATCGAGAACATTACTGGAGTGCTGAGGAAATGTGCGAACAAATCGAAAAGAAGATCGTCGGAACGGTTGTTCGCTATCAGCAGGTTTCGGAGTGCGCCGGGGTCTATACGATTTGTCGGGAGCTTGAAGGGTGAGGATAAAGGTTGCTTAGTGAAAAGTTGGTCAGCAGACGAGTTAGATATTCCTTCTCTTCGACTGCATCTTTTTCAGTACTGATCCTGTATGACGCGGACGCTCAGAATAACCTGAACGATCCAAACATTTTTTATGAAGCCATCTTGGTACTTGTTTTTGCTCGCAGCCATTTCCACTGCACCACACAATCTTTTCTCTCAGCCACTGACCAAGGCGCAGATTGCCCGAATTGATTCTCTCTTCACAAGGTATGACCGGCAAGATTCTCCCGGCTATGCTCTCGGCATCTATCGAGGGGGGAAACTTATCTACTCCGCCGGTTACGGTATGGCCGACTTAGAACATGCTGTCCCAATTACGCCACAGACCCGGTTCGATATTGGGTCGACCTCCAAACAGTTCACGGCAACGGCCTTGCTCCTCTTAGAACAGGAGGGGGAACTGTCGCTGGAAGATGACGTGCGGAAGTACATTTTAGAGCTTCCAGACTATGGCAAACCGATAACAATTCGCCACTTGCTGAACCATACCAGTGGACTTCGCGACTACATCGGACTGATGTCGATGAGTGGATTTGACATCGACGACGTAACCACAGCCGACGACGCGTTGCGGGTGATTGTACGACAGCGCGGATTGAATTTTGAGCCGGGAACAGAGCACCTCTACAGCAATACTGGGTATTTCCTCGGGGCAGTGATCGTTGAGCGAGTAACGGGAAAGACTCTCCGTGAATTTGCTGCCGAAAGAATTTTCGCTCCTCTCGGGATGGCTCACACAACCTATGTGGACGATCACACGGAGGTGATTCAGGATCGGGCTATTGCCTACTCTCCCGGAGATGATGGGGCTTGGCATCGTGATGTCTCCTATTGGGAGCAAAATGGAGATGGGGGGATATTTACCTCTGTAGAAGACCTCCTGCTCTGGGATGAGAACTTCTTTCACCCAACAGTTGGTGGAGAGGAATTGAATCGAGAGTTACTCCGAAGGGGAGTTCTCGATAATGGGGAGACACTCGACTACTCGCTCGGGCTGATGCAGAGTGAGTTTATGGGGATTCCTGTGGTGAGCCACGGCGGAAGTTGGGGAGGTTACCGGGCGGAGTTGATGCGCATCCCTTCGGAACACCTTTCCGTTGCGCTCCTCTCGAACTGCGGCGTCAGCAATCCATCGGCGGCGGCTGAAAGGGTTTTGGCAATTGTTCTCGAATCTTCTCTTCCTGCATCTACAACTTCTCATCAGTCTTCTCCCGACCCGACTCCCCCCACAACAGAAGTAGCGTTCGATCCTACGCTCTTCGACGCCTACGTAGGAGACTACGCTCTGGATATTGCACCTGACTTCGTTTTGACGTTCCGGCGCGATGGTGACCGCTACTACAGTCAAGCTACAGGGCAGCAAGAGCTTGAGATTTTTCCTTCTTCAGATTCCACCTTCTTCTTGACGCAGATTGATGCATCGTTGACCTTTCACCGGGAAAAGGAGGGGAGTGCCCAGACCGTGACGCTGCACCAGGGGGGAGACTTTACGGCGCACCGCGTTATTCCTTTCAAGATAGATGCAGGTGCGCTCCCAGCCTATGCCGGAGAATACTACAGCGATGAGCTTGAGACGACCTATCGGCTTGTTCCCGAGGGAGAAGGGTTGATTGCAATGTCGTCGCATGGCGACTCGGTTCTCCTTGCGCCGGTAGCGGAGGATCATTTTGTGGGGAGTGAGTGGTTTCTACACAAAGTTGAGTTTGAGAGAGGGAGTGAAGGTGAAGTTGTTGCTATGATTGTAAGCGTTGGAAGAGTGAACGACCTTCGCTTCCTTCGGAAGAACCCTTAAAACAATATCGAGATTGCTCCTTCTCCCAGACTGTTCAGTCTTCTCTGCAAGCAGGATGCAATCAATACTATGTTTAACCTACAGGTTCTCTCTATCATCGGTGCTTTCTGTATCCTTTTCCCCTACGCTGCTTTGCAGTCTGGTTGGTTGCGTCAGTCTGATATAGCCTACCTCTTATTGAATATCGCCGGTTCTACCTCTCTCATCATTGTGGCTATCGTTGATGATCGCCACGGGTTTATTCTTCTGGAGGGAATTTGGGGATCTATCAGTCTCTGGGGTTTGGTGAAAGTGGTTCGGGAGAGGTGGAAAAGAAACAAGCGAGAGAAGTGATTCATTCCCTTTTGCTCACTCGGCTTCTACTGGTTAAGTTTGTTCGCAATTCATGCTATCTGTTGCAACAATCTTCTGTGCCACTTTTTCCGGACTACTGAGATATGACAAAAGGACGACTTGAAGCCTTCAGTGATGGTGTGTTGGCGATTATCATCACAATAATGGTGTTGGAGTTGAAAGTGCCGCACGGAGATGACTTCGAGTCGCTCCGGCCTCTGATCCCGATCTTCCTCAGCTATGTGCTCAGCTTTATCTACTTGGCGATCTACTGGAATAACCACCACCACCTGATGCAAGCGGTGAAGCAGGTAAACGGACGGATACTCTGGGCGAACGTCCACCTCCTGTTTTGGCTTTCACTCGTTCCCTTCGTCACTGCTTGGATGGGAGAGAATCACTTTACTGCTCGCCCCGTTGCTCTCTACGGTCTCGTACTTCTGTTTGCAGGTGTTGCCTACTATATCTTAACGCGCTCGTTGTTAGTACATCACGGAGAGAATTCAGAACTGGCGAAGGCAGTTGGTAAGGATGTGAAGGGGAAGGTTTCCGTAGCGATTTACGCCGCTGCAATGCCCTTAGCATTTGTTCACCCGATGATTGCCTCCGCTCTCTACGTGCTCGTTGCTGTCATCTGGCTGATTCCAGATCGGCGAATTGAGAGAACGTTAACTGAACATCATTAAGAGTAAACGAGTTCTGCTTATGGAACCGAAGATTCTCGGTATCTATTCGACGTTAAGTAGTGGTGAAGAAATGATCTCACGTGAAGAGGGGGAGTTAGTGGTGGAGAGAGGAATCGTGGGGGATCGATATTCCGTGGAGCTTGGAACGTTCTCTAAAAATGTGGACGAGACCCGTGACTATGAAGTAACGCTGATCGAGTCGGAGGAGATCGACCGATTCAACGCTGAGCATGGCTTCTCTATCGACTACGGTGCGTTCCGCAGAAACATTGTCACGCAAGGTGTCCGGTTGAATCAGTTAGTTGGTCGGGAGTTCCGACTCGGAGATGTGAAGCTCTACGCTGTCGGTCTCTGTGAGCCTTGTGCTTACCTCGCCAAAGTTCTCGTTCCGGAAGTGCTCCCCGCAATGGTCGGTCGAGGAGGATTGCGGGCGAGGATTGTTGAAGGAGGAAAAATCCGAGTCGGGGATATGATTGAGACAGATCTGCAGAGCAATGAAAATGTTGGTAGGTAAGGAATCCCCTCTCAACGCTTACGTTGCTTAGAGCTGAAAATCTCCAACTACAACCTCCGCGTTCTTTGCGCCTTCGCGTCTTTGCGTGATTCTTCCGCGAACAAAAGTCCACGAGAGTCATTCTGGTCATTATCGTAGATTGCGCCGAACAGTTCCCTCTACGCAGCAACAACGCGCTATGCTCTACACCATACTGGGGATACTCAGTAATACGTTCATCTTCCTCAATCTGGTGGGCATCTGGATACAGCTTCGCACGATCTACAGGCGGAAAGAGTTTTTCAGGGAGGGGGGAGAAAGTAGAGGGAAGGTAACCGCAATCCTCTCGCTCAATCACTACGTTGTCAGGTTCGTTGCCTTCTACGTGATTGTGATTTACGGCTACTCAATTCGTCCCTTCAACCACTTCCTCGTCTGGTTGAATCTTGGGGCGGTGCTGCTTCTCTACACGATTGTAGTTGAAATTTTTATTGATCGGCGGGATGCCGTCTCCAAATATATCTTCGCTCTCTCCACCCTCTTTCTGCTACTCGGCTTTGTTGCCTGGGGTATCGGCGATTCGGTTCTCCCCTACACCAAAAAGTTCTCAGAATTTGTGATTCCGTTCCTCGCCATTCTGATTGCCCAGTCAGACCTACACCAAGTCTACGTTATGCGCCGGAGTGGAGATGGCGGGGCTGGGGCAATCCGAACGCACCAGACAACAGTGATTAAAGATATAAGTGTTGTCTCGTTCGGACTTGTGATGGGGGTTGCAACCGGGTGGCCAGTAATTATCAGTGCGGGAACAAGTGGTATTACCAAGTCGTTAATCCTCTGGCACTTTCGGTGGGTGCGGACAAGTCCGGTTGCCGCAGAGCGGAGAGGAAGTCAGAATCAAATTCAAAATTTAAAATGAACAATTCAAAAGGGGGAATGCGTGGCACTTTACTCTGAGCGAGAATGGAGGATGAGTAGATATACAACTTCCTCTATTGAATTTAGTGCAATCAGCTTTTTCCAGCTATTACAGGTCCAACCTTCTCTTGTATCCTCGAAGATGACAAAGAACTGGTGAATTGGGGAGAAAAGGCTTGCCATGCAGCAGTTCGGGAGAAGAAGTAGTGGGGGTGACAGTCTTCCCGCTGTTTGTTGAATCAATCACTTACCTGTACCTTTACTTTTCTTCCTAATCGACAAGGGGGATAGGTGGGTGTTCGAGGGAACACTCATCTAAAAGTTATTTATAAGGCAACAGAGGAGATCTATTCTATGAGTGCAGATAACCACGTCTACTGGGTACTTGAAGCGGGAGTGAAGGAAGGAAAGCTGGATGAGTTGAAGAGTTTAGTATCGGAGATGGTGCAGACGACTAAGGAGAGTGAGCCGGGAGCACTTCACTACGAATTCTCGCTGAGCGAAGATGGCACACGCTGCCACATTCACGAACGCTACGCAGATTCTGAGGCAACCCTAACGCACTTGAAGAACTTTGGTGAGAACTTTGCCGGTCGGTTCATGGATGCGTTGGAAATCAAGCGCTTCAACGTATACGGCAATCCAGATGAGATAGCAACGAAGGCACTAAGCAAACTTGGCGTCGCGTTCATGCCGTCGCTCGACGGATTTGTTCGCGGACATTCTTGAGAAATTAAAAAACGTGGATAGTGAGTTGATTGACCGTAGGGAGGAGTGGACCGAAGAGGCAGCCTACGCCTATTGCGAGAAGACTGCTCGCGACCACTACGAGAATTTTCCTGTTGCCTCCCGTCTCTTGCCAAAGCGAGCGCGGCGGCACGTGGCAGCGATATACGCCTTCGCCCGCTACGCCGACGATTTAGCTGACGAAGGGGAGATGCCGGTGGAGGAGCGATTGACAGCTCTCGATCTCTGGAATCAACGACTTGAAGAAGCTGCGTTGGGGAATGCCGAGGGGCCGATCTTTACGGCTCTTTCGGCTACCCTTCGCGATACGGAAATTCCCCTCTCCCTCCTCTCCGATCTCTTGACAGCCTTCCAGCAAGATGCTCGCAATCTTGGCTACGAACGGGAGGAAGACCTTCTCCGCTACTGTCAATTCTCCGCAAACCCAGTTGGGCGTCTGGTGCTCCACTTATTTGGTGAAGCGACACCGGAGCACCTTTCTCTCTCGGACCATATCTGCACTGGTTTGCAACTGGCCAACTTTTGGCAAGATATTTCTGTCGATCTGCCCCGCGAGCGAATCAACATCCCTCGTGAGACGATGCGCCGCTTCGGCTACTCGATAGAGGAACTGGAGGGGAGAGTAGAGAACGAAGCTTTCCGCGCGATGATGGTCTACCTGAGCAATCTGGCTGATGAACATTTGTACAGTGGATATTCTCTACCGAAGACGATTTCTTCTTTTCGTCTACGGGTTGAACTTCAGGCCACCATTCTCGGCGGATTGAGAGTAGTGGAGAAAATCAGAGGTCTCAACTACCGCCTACTCAACAGTCGACCAGTTGTGCAGAAGGGGGATCTGCTCAAGATCGGAGTGCGCTCTCTGCTTCGCTCCATCTAACTGGACTCCTTTTCTCATACATTCCACAGCCGCTCTGTAACATTCGCCCAAAACATGAATCTTGTAGGACGGAAATTTCTTACTTCTGATAAGATCGAAGAAAGAGCAGGGGGGTTAGTCTACTCGTTGTATGGAATGGCTGGGGGAATCGAGCTAACTATTCTTGGCAGCATCAGTTTCGGTTGCTACGCCCTCCACCTATTGCAGAGATGGCAGATTGAGAGGCAATTTCCTTGAGAGGTCTATCCGTCGCTAATTCTTGCCGAACTCGAAGGTGGAGTATCGCAGCTGCAAAAAGAGTATTCGTGGCTGTGTGGCAAGGGGCAGAAAGTGGGGAAAAAGAGTTTTTTACGAGCACCCCTCATTTTCCCCTTTGAATAGAACGTTGTCCTGAGTACTATTACTCTTGCCATCTCGTAAATTGTTTAAAAGTCGTATCGCATCAACCACAAGAACGTTTGGTGTCCTATGGCACAGAATATTCATTCTTTACTTCTTCTGGTCTCCTCCTTTCTGCTTTGCAGTACTGTTGCTGTTGTGGGGCAACAGAGCGTTGATGAGAATGGACTTCTATTCTTCCCCCCAAAGTTGACTGGTTCGTTCGCTGACCAAACGGGGGCGGGGGGTATTGGGCAATCAGTACTTCGGCTCAACGTTGGGCAACTGGAAATCCATAGAACGCTCCCCTTCTTTCCGGTTGTTTTCTTCGACGGCCCAGGGTCAACTACAATTCCTTTACGCTATCGGCTACCCTCTGTGAATAGTTCTCTCAGCCAGGCGAGAGCTTCCGAGATTATTCACCTCAATCCAGATGAGAGCGTGATTGAGGTCTACCGGGAAATCTTGAACGTGATCGGCTACCGGATGAGAAATTCCGATGAGCATCTCTACTTAACTGGGTGCTACACCACCGACCTTGAAGAGGGGGAACAGACGGGGTGGGAGCGGGCTAAGAGTATTCGGTCCTATCTCACAACAGTATGGAATGTTCCGGCAGACCAGATTACACTCCGCGAACCTCGCTTGTTGGGAGAGCTAACCGACACCGAAGAGATGCGCAGGGAAGGGAGGGCTGTCTGGATGGAGTTCGAGCAAGGTACAATCGTTTCACCACTTATCTACGCCGTTACCCTAAACCCATCTTTCTCTATTCCGATAGAGCTTCAGTTACGACCGAACATGGAGTCCGAAGAGATTGCCTCGTTCGAAATTCATGCCTGGCTCGACGATCGTTTAGTTAGTACCGATCGTGTTCTCAAGAAAAGAGATGATTCGATCTATACATTTCAAGGAGTCTGGGATATTTCTCCATCCTCGTGTACAGCTTTCCCCTCTCAGTTTGAAGTGCGGGTTGATGTCATCAGTCTGAGTGGAGAGCGGAGAACGTCGGAGCTTCTCTTAGTAAAGTTGAATGCTGATAAGAATCGATTAATTGAAAGAGCATCGCACCACTACTATGCCTTGTGGGATATCATGCCCCTCTCGATTTACCATATGCGCGATACGGAGCTTCAACTTACAGATATGCTCGACGCATCGTTGCGGATGAGTTCGCGCGGAAGGCTGCACCTGTACGTTGGTGTACCCCGGCAGAGAGAGAGTTCCCTTCACGATGATGAAGGCCCTGGGTTGATGGATCAAGCTTTTGCGTGTGGAGGGAGTGAAGAGGTTCGCTCAGTAATTGAAGAGATTATGGTGAACCCAACGATTGGCGACATTGAAGAGACGAGTTGGGATATTAGCCTTCAACCATACATGTGTGGTACTGGAAGTATAATAATTCATGCTGACGAGTTGATGATTGCTGCTGAGAAGTATCAACCACGCGAGGCAATCGACGAACTTCTGCTTAAGGATAGGGAGAGCAAACCTATCATTTTCGGGGATGTAGAGAAGGATCCTTTCAGTATGAAGCGTGGGATGCAAATCGCTCGACACGTACGTGACTACTTGGACAAGATGCGAGAGAGTGAAGTCTATGGAATGATAAACTCGCGATCACTTGCCACCGTAGCAATCCACTCGTTATCCCCTCTTAACTTCTTCGTCCCCTCAACGCCTGAGGAGGAGTGCTATAACCGCTCTATTCAGGTTGTGATTCACTAATTCCCTTTGGCAAGTTTGCCGAAACATTGGGAAGATCGACTGTTGTTTTCACCCTTAGCATAGTTATTACCCATTCACCTTTTCAAGGATTACCCAATATGCGCTCTGCGATACTCTTCCTATCGTTGGTTCTTCTTGCCAATCAATCTTTTGCTCAGACTGAAGATTCCACTGCCGTGACATCGGCAGGCTCATTTTTTTCACCACAGTTTCGAGCATTTCAGTTCGACGTAGCCAAACTTGTGCTCTGCTTCGACGCAGAAGTCAATCTTGACATCGATCTGTTTCACCCAATCCCGAGCACGTGGATTGGATTGCGTGCAGGGATGGTGAATACGGGAGAGGATAACACCTGCATTCAGCTTATTGGAATTGGACACACGCCACCCTGTAGGAAGGGAGAGCAGTACTACCACTTGGATATGCTCGGATATGGGTCTATCTATAGGATGGGGAGTAAAAATCCTCTTCGCTTCTCACTTCTTGGAGGAATCAGTAATGCTACGACAAACCTCAAAATCTCCGATTCTACGTTACGAGTGAAGTTGGGGGGAGAAATTCAGATTCGTCTAACAGGGGGGATGGCTGTTGGCTTGGGTTTCTATAGCCTACTTGGATATCCGGAGGGGATGAGCAGCTATTTCCCATTGAAGTTCAACTTAGGGTACGCCCGGTGGTGAAATTCACAATATGGCTTGCACCATAGCGTTATTGGGGCTACTTTTATCCAAACAATGCAGCGCAAGCTTATCATATTAACCACTCTTCTCGGTCTGCTGATCGGTTCTATCGGTCTGCCGACGAATGTCCACGCCTGCAACATGGCGAAGGAAGAGAAGGTTGCCAAGAGTTGCGGCATGTGCGATCCATCGCACGAAGTGGAGGAGAAGGAAGGGAACGGATGCTGCCACAACAGAATCGAACTGCAGCATACCGACCAAGCCTCGCTCAGTAAGGCAAAGGTGGAGATTGCTCCGCCAACTCTCGGTCCACTTCTAATATGGACCCTCTTCTTGAGCGAACCACTTCTCAACAGAACGAACGCCATCTCGGCACAAGCACACCCCCCTCCTCTCGAAAAACGAAGAGAACCGATCTACCTCGTTAACTCCTCATTTCTGATCTGAAAACCTCTCTTGCTGACCAGCACACTTGGCAAGGTGGATAGCTCCTGCTCTCTACTCTGCTGAGCCGATCTTACTTTCTACCACAATCTTTTCTATACCTCTCCAGAGGTTCTGCTCGCTGTAGCGAATGCTCTCGGATTTTCTTCTCAGGTAGAGCAATCAACTCCACTGGAGAAGTGATAAGGTTGATAGAGTAAATGATCTGACCAACGTGATAGCTACTGTTCACAACTCTTTTGCACTGAATTAATCTCTTAAAGAAATGAGGCGAAGAATTCTCCTCGCATCTGTTCTGCTTCTCTACACGATACCGTGGCATGTTGCCGCGCAGTCGATCGATTCTCTCCTATCGATGGCGATGAGAACCGATCCCGGTTTCCGGCAGATCGAGTTTGCTGAGGAGCGAGCCGAAGCACGTGCCCGCTCAGCCGGTGCGTGGGATGCACCCAAAGCCGGAGTGCAATTCCAGATGCTCTCCCCACTCAACCCGAACCCAGTGACGAAGGGGGAGACGATGTTTATGGTAGAGCAGATGATTCCTCTCGGTGGACAGAAGCGGACAATGGCTGAAGCAGAACGGAGCATGGCCATTCTTGCCGAACCGGAGCGGATGGCGTTGGAGCGAAGATTGCGGAGGGAGATCGAAGAAGAATACTACACCATGTGGGAGATCGACAAGAAGCGAGAATTGAACAGAGAGAATCGCTCCCTTGCCGAACTCCTCTACGAAGATGTGGAGATCAAGTATACCCTCAGCCGGGGGGCGCAAACAGACCTATATGGGCTATCAATTGAGATTGAAGGGCTTGATGCGGAGATGAAGATCCTCGCGCAGAAGCGGAAGGAGAGTAGCCGAAGATTGAACGCTATTGTCGGAAGAAGTCTTGACGACTCGGTCGTGATCGTCGATGAGCCAGATATCCCACCACTCCCACCATTCAACCAACTTGCCGATAGCCTCGCAAGCCATCCCGACCTGCTTCGGATGGAGCGAATGGCGCAGGTGGAGCGGAAGATGGCCGATGCTGCCCGGAGCGATCTGAAGCCGATGCTCATGGTGCGCGGAGGAATCTCTTGGATGCCGGAAGGACACCCGGTGAGAACTCGGGCGTTAGGTGAAATGGTGAACGAGTTCCACAGTTCCGGCGCAACACATGGTGAACAGATCGCCATCTCAGTTGGTGGGATGCTCTCCTTTCCTCTCTCCTCCTGGTCTCGTTCAGGTCCAGAAGGGAAGGCAGAAGATGCAGAGTTGGCAGCAGAAGAGTCGCTCGCCGAACGGGAGAGAATGCTGCGAGAGATGACCGCGATGCTGAGTAAGCCGTACGGAATGATCGAGCGGGGACAAACGATGGTCGACTTCTATCAAGATCGACAGATACCACTTCTTGAACAGCAGCTTGAAGCGTTGCGTGCCGACTATATCGGCAACCGCGTCGGCTTCGACCGGTTACTGGAAGTCTACAAAATGCTTGTGATGAGCAGGGAGGAGATTCTAATGCGAGAAGGAGAGATGGCACGAGCCTGGGGAGAAATCCGAGCACTTACGGGAAATTCAAAATGAACAATTCAACATTCAAAAGTAAGAGTGGGTGGAGCGGACGTGTTGCCTTGATTGTGGTGGTGGGGCTGCTGATCGCCGTAGGTGGGGTTGCTGCCGGATATTTTCTGTTGCCGAGCTTTGTTGGGATGGCAGGGCACAACCACGCAGATGAGACGATCTACTTCTGCCCAATGCACCCGCAGGTACGGCAGAACGAGCCAGGTGTCTGCCCTATCTGCCACATGGACCTCGTGCCGGAGAACAACCCTGATGGGATGAGTGAACAGATGGAAGGGGGGGAGAATCTTGTCCACATCACTCCTCGACAACGTCTGATTGCCGATGTCGCCACAGTGGAAGTTGACTATCGCCAGCTTCAGTCAGATATAACCGCGCCAGCTACGGTGGGGGTAAACGAGGAAACGCAAAAGGTGGTGACCGCCTGGTTCCCCGGAAGGATCGAGAAACTCTACGTTCAGAAGACCGGAGACTACGTTCGGAAGGGGAGTCCGCTTGCGTTGATCTACAGTCCTGAACTTGTCACCGCACAGAAGGAATACCTGTTGGCTCTCGACGCGCGGGATCGGCAACTCCTTCCAACTATCGAGCGGAGAGGAGAACGCTCTGCCCCGAATGAGGGGGAGAATAGGTTGGTGGTGGCCTCGGAAGAGCGGCTGAAACTTCTCGGCATGACCGACGGACAGATTCAGGGGTTGCGTGAGAGAGGAGAGATTGCTCGAACTACCACGATCTTCTCTACAGCTTCCGGCATCGTCACCCGCCGGAGCGTAGTGGAGGGAGCCTACGTAAACGAGGGGACGACACTCATCGAAGTTGTCGATCTCTCTGCTGTCTGGGTGATTGCCAACGTCTCCGAAAGTCAGGCAAACCTTATCCGACCCGGGATGATCATGTCGGTCACCGGACTCTCACTAAACGGGAAGGTGATGAATGGTCGTGTTGAGTATATCTACCCGATGGTAGACCCTGAGTCGCGCACTATTCAGGTGCGGGGGGTCTTTGCAAATCCGAACCTGCAACTGAAACCGGGAACTTACCTGACCGCTTCACTTACCCACTCTGCCACCGATGCTTTGGCCGTCCCAGTTGGTGCGGTAATTCGAACTGGCGAGCGTGACCTCGTTTACGTTGAATCGGGAGAACACACCTTTGAAGCTCGTGAAGTCACGCTCGGGATGAAGTCCAACGGATACTATCAGATCGTTGCCGGGAACATTAACCGTGGCGATAAGGTGGTCGCCGAGGGGGGATACTTGCTCGACTCAGAACGAGAGTTGAGTGGTGGGTCATCGGGTGGAGAGCATCAGCATTGATCGGATCGTGTATGGAATATCGTAATCAGTTGGTCATCCTTTACTCGCCAGACAGTCGGCAAACAGCTTGTCACCTCAGCCGATAGTGTCGGCGCGAACATTGCAGAAGGAGCCGGACGAGGGAGCTACAAATAGAACAGAAGATTTGTTTTGATAGTAGGTGGATCATTGTATGAAGTGCAACACTGGCTCAGGAGAGCCTATCAACGACAATTACTATCGACAGAGGATATTCAAATGATATGACAACTGCTCGATAATCTTCTTCGCCAACTCAACGCATATATGAAGGCTCTCACAAAGCAACAATCAAAAGGACAAAACTGAGTGCAGGTAACTATCCACAGACTGCTATCTGCTAACAGCTATCTACTATCTCTCAAATGATCGAACGCATTATAGATTGGTCTGCACACAACCGGCTCCTCGTCGGCCTACTCTTCCTGCTCCTTGCCGGGGCTGGCGTTTGGGCTGTGGTCACAACACCGGTTGACGCTATTCCCGATCTCTCCGATAATCAAGTGATCGTCTTCACTGAGTGGATGGGGCGTTCACCGCAGATCGTAGAGGATCAAGTGACCTACCCTCTCACAACCGCGCTGCAAGGGTTGCCAGATGTGAAGGGGGTGCGGGCGCAGACAATGTTCGGCATGAGTTTTATCTTCGTCATCTTTGAAGATGGTGTCGACCTCTACTTCGCCCGACAGCAAGTGGCCGAACGGATTGCCACTGCACAAACCGACCTCCCTTCGGGTGTTATCCCGACAATCGGACCAGACGGAACAGGAGTGGGGCATGTCTACTGGTATACCGTTGAAGGGGAAGGATATGATCTGGCCACACTCCGTTCTCTGCAAGATTGGTTCATTCGCTACAAGCTCTCAGCAATTGATGGTGTTGCCGAAGTTGCCTCGATAGGTGGCTTCGTGAAGCAATATCAGGTAGATGTCAACCCTGAGCTGCTCCGCTCGTATGGCCTCACATTCTCCGATGTGGTTCGAGCCATTCGGCTAACAAACAATGAGGTGGGGGGAAAGCTGATAGAGAATAACGATGCCGAGTTCTTCGTGCGGGGGCAAGGATATTTTGAGAGTCGTGAAGATATTGAGGGAACGTTGGTGAACGCAAAGTCGGGAGGAGTGCCAATTACGATAGGGATGGTTGCCAACGTTCAACTGGGTGGAGATATTCGGCGCGGTTCCTTGGAGAAAGATGGGAGAGGAGAGGTGGTTGGGGGGATCGTCGTAATGCGGCAGAACGAGAATGC